>NZ_JBEXFG010000004.1:207420-274206 GCF_040606675.1 Streptomyces sp. NPDC005393
ACCATGCGGTGACGGCCACGTACTCGGGGAACACCGATATCGCGGGTTCCGTGGACAGCACTGGTTCGGTGACGGTGGGTCAGGGGGCGTCGACGACGGTGTTCTCGTCGCCGACGGTGTCGCCGGTGTGTGGTCAGCCGGTGCAGTTGTGTGCGCAGGTGACCTCGTCGAGTTCGTGTCCGGTGCAGCCGGGGACGGTGCAGTTTGTGGTGGCGGGTGGTCCGACGCTGACGGCTTCGGTGAACGGGGCGGGTCAGGCGTGTGTGTCGACGAGTGCGATCCCGGTGGGGACGCATGCGGTGACGGCCACGTACTCGGGGAACACCGATATCGCGGGTTCCGTGGACAGCACTGGTTCGGTGACGGTGGGTCAGGGGGCGTCGACGACGACGGTCACGGCCACGCCGACCACATCGGTCTGCGGTCAGCAGGTGATCCTGTGCGCCCACGTGGCCACGGTGGCGCCGAGTACGTGTTCGGTGATGCCGGGGACGGTGACGTTCGTGGTGTCGGGTGGTCCGACGCTGACGGCGGCCGTGGACGCTGCCGGGAACGCCTGCGTGCCCACGAGTGCCATTTCGGTGGGGACGCATGGGGTGACGGCCACCTACTCGGGGAACACCGGCGTATCGGGCTCGTCGGACACCACCACGGTCACCGTGAACCAGGCGACCTCCTCGACGGTGTTGACCATTACGCCCCCCTCGCCCGTGTGCAGCGGGACGGTGCAGTTGTGCGCGCAGGTGACAGTGGCGTCGCCGGGTACCTGCACCGCGACCGGGACGGTCACGTTCGTGATCACCGGCGGGCCGACCCTGACCGGGTCGCTCAACGGCAGTGGTCAGGCGTGCGTGACGACCAACGCGCTCGGCGTGGGCTCGTATCCGGTGACAGCCACGTACGGGGGAAACACCGGCGTCGCGGGTTCGTCGACCAGCGGCACGATCACGGTGATCAAGGCGAACACCACCACCACGCTCACCTCCTCGCCCAACCCGTCCACCCCCGGCCAGACGGTGACCTTCACCTCCACCGTGGCCCCGGTGGCGCCGGGGACGGGCGTCCCGACCGGGACCGTGACCTTCGTGATCGGCGGCGGCCCCACCCTCACCGGGACGCTCAACGCCTTCGGAGTGGCGACGGCCAGCACCAACGTGCTCACCGCCGGCCCGCACACGGTCACCGCCACCTACGGCGGCGACACCTGCTACAACGGCTCGACGTCCCCGACGATCACCCAGAACGTGAACCCGCCGGCGACGACCACGACCCTGACCGCCGCCCCGGCCACCATCCGGCTGCGGGTCAACGGCACGCTGGTCATCCCGACCCTGAGCGCGACGCTGAAGGACGCGTCCAACAACCCCGTCCCCGGCCAGACCATCACCTTCGTCGCCAACAGCGCCCTGGGCCCGATCGCCCTGGGCAGCGCGGTCACCAACGGCAGCGGAACGGCGACCCTCTCCAACGTCACCGTCCCGGCCACGGTGCTCACCGCATCGACGTACACCGCATCCTTCGCGGGCGCCCCGGGGCTGAGCCCGTCGTCGGGCTCGGCCCCGCTGGTCTTCCAGCCGACGCCGCTGCTCCCGTAGGGACAGAAAGGAAAGATCTGTAGGGCTCACCTCACGCGCCTGCGCCGGGCCGCCGCCGAGCGGCCCGGCGCAGGCCGCTGTGTGCTCATCCGCGGTCGCGTCCAGGACGTCCGCGTCCGCGTAGCCCCAGGCCCAGGCCCACCGCGACCGCGATCGTCGCGACGACCGCCGCGTCGACGCCGAGCCCCAGCCTGATACCGCCCAGCGTCGAGTCCGCGATCCCCGCTCCGCCGTCGCGCAGCGGGCTCCGCCCGCAGCCCGGCACCGGGTCGGCACGATGGCCGCCGCGCCCAGGCCCTGCGCGGCGCGGCCCATCAGGAAGGAGGCCGGCTGGAGCGGCTGACCTCCCCGGAGGGGCGGCGGGATGTACTCGGTCGCGGGATGACGCGGGCCCTCCACGGCCCCACCGGCGTAACGGCCGGTCAGCGCCCCGCATATGCTCATCCGTATGAGCGATGCAGCGCAGCTGGACCCCGAAGACCGCAAGATCGTCACGCTGGCCCGCTCGGCGCGGGCCCGTAACAGCGTGGCGGAGGGCGCCGCCGTACGCGACGAGACGGGGCGTACGTATGTCGCCGGCACCGTCGCCCTCGACTCGCTGAAGCTGAGCGCGCTGCGGACCGCCGTGGCGATGGCCGTCGCGAGCGGTGCGAAGTCGCTGGAGGCCGCGGCCGTCGTGACCGACGCCGAGACCGTGGCCGAGGAGGACCGCGCGGCCGTACGGGACCTGGGCGGCGCCGGCACGCCCGTCCTGGTCGCCGCCCCGGGCGGCACCCTGCGGGCCACGCTCCCGGCCTGACCGAGAGCCATCGGCTGTCACCACACCACACCTCTTGGACGCGGACGGGCGCATGCGGAGCGCTGAGGGTCAGCGGGGGGCCACCCCGGCCCGGCCCGGCGCTGCCCGGTTTCACCCCCGAAAGCACCAGCACCGTGCTTGACTGGCCAAGCGGGACCAGACCGCACCAGCCGGACCGAGAGGACCTCCATGCAACAGGCCGAGATGCGTGCGCTGAACACCAAGGTCATCGAGGAGTTCCGGGCCAACGAGGGGGCCGTGGGCGGTCAGTTCGAGGGCATACCGCTGCTCCTGCTGACCACCACGGGCGCGCGCTCCGGACAGCCCCGGATCAGCCCCCTGGTCTATCTGGCCGACGGCGACCGGCTGGTCGTCTTCGCCGCCAACGGCGGCAGTGATTCCACCCCCGGCTGGTACCACAACCTCGCCGCCGACCCCGCGGCCGAGGTCGAGGTCGAGGTCGGCACCGACCGCTACGCGGCGGCCTGGCACGTCGCCGAGGGCGCGGAGCGGGAGCGGCTGTGGGCCGCGCAGGTGGCCCACTCCCCGTACCTCGCGGACTTCCAGGCGGCCACGGAACGGCAGATTCCGGTCGTGGTGTTGCGTCGCGTCTGACGGCGGCGGGACGGGGGCGGGACGACTGGTCCGAATGGGCCGGGGCATCGGGGAGAATAGACGCCATGACTGCCGGTACTTCCTCGTCCCCGTCCGAGCAGCGGGAGACCCCGCACCGCTCGGGCTTCGCCTGTTTCGTCGGCCGTCCCAACGCGGGCAAGTCGACCCTGACCAACGCGCTGGTGGGGACGAAGGTCGCGATCACCTCCACCCGTCCGCAGACCACCCGCCACAGCGTCCGCGGCATCGTGCACCGGCCCGACGCACAGCTCGTGCTCGTCGACACCCCCGGACTGCACAAGCCGCGCACGCTGCTCGGTGAGCGCCTCAACGACGTCGTCCGCACCACCTGGGCCGAGGTCGACGTCATCGGCTTCTGCGTCCCCGCCGACCAGAAGCTGGGCCCCGGCGACCGCTATATCGCCACCGAGCTCGCCGGGATCAAGAAGACTCCCAAGGTCGCGATCGTCACCAAGACCGATCTGGTCGAGCCCGAGCAGCTGGCCCAGCAGCTCCTCGCCATCGACCGGCTCGGCACGGAGCTGGGCATCGAATGGGCCGAGATCGTCCCGGTCTCGGCGGTGGGCGACCAGCAAGTAGGACTCCTGGCCGATCTGCTCGTCCCGCTGCTCCCCGAGGGCCCGGCGCTCTACCCCGAGGGCGACCTCACCGACGAGCCCGAGCAGGTCATGGTCGCCGAGCTGATCCGCGAGGCCGCGCTGGAGGGCGTACGGGACGAGCTGCCGCACTCCATCGCGGTGGTCGTCGAGGAGATGCTCCCCCGCGAGGACCGCCCCGCGGACAGGCCCCTCCTCGACATCCACGCCAACCTCTACATCGAGCGCCCCAGCCAGAAGGGCATCGTCATCGGCCCCAAGGGGCGGCGCCTGAAGGACGTCGGCACCAAGTCCCGCAAACACATCGAGGCCCTGCTCGGCACCCCGGTCTTCCTCGACCTCCACGTCAAGGTGGCCAAGGACTGGCAGCGCGATCCGAAGCAGCTCCGCAAGCTGGGGTTCTGAGCCCATCCCGCACCGACGGCCGGAGGCCGGCCCAGCTGTGCGAAGCCCGGGAACGACTCCTACGCACCCTCCTTGAGGACGGTGCGGATCAGCTCGCGCTGGGCGTCGCTCAGGTGGGGGTCGGCGGCGTGGATGGTGCGGCCGTCGACGGTGATCTCGTAGTGGAAGCCGTCGGGCACGCCGCGGGTGGCGGTGGTGCGGCCGGTTTCGACGGCCTGGTGGGCCAGGGCGGCCAGATGGGTGGCGTCGGGCCGGCTGTCCGTGTCCAGCTCGGCCCGGCGCTCGATTCCGGCGAATCCGCCGGTGCGGGTGACGGAGATGCGCATGGCTCCATCACTACCCGAAGGCGGGGCCTAGCGCGCGCCCACGAGGGTGCGCAGATCGGTGATGCCCACGCCCGCCCATGCCTCCAGCACCGCCGAGTGCTCCTCGCCCTCGCCGTAGCGGGAGTGCGCGGCGGCCACCGTGAGCTGGGCGAAGTCGGCGAACTCCGCGTCGGAGGCCAGTTCGCCGCCGGTCAGCACGTCGTACCAGATCTGTCCGGCGCGCTCCCAGGCGCTGCCGCCGAGGGCGGTGGCGGCGAGGTAGAAGGCGTGGTTGGGGATGCCGGAGTTGATGTGGACGCCGCCGTTGTCGCGTGAGGTGTGGACGTAGTCGTCCATCGTGCCGGGCTGCGGGTCCTTGCCGAGGACGTCGTCGTCGTACGCCGTGCCCGGGGCCTTCATCGAGCGCAGCGCCTCTCCGGTGACCCGCTCCGCCAGCAGCCCGGCACCGATCAGCCAGTCGGCCTCGGTGGCGCTCTGGCCGAGCGCGTGCTGCTTGACGAGCGAGCCGAAGACATCGGACATCGACTCGTTGAGCGCACCGGACTGGCCGAAGTACTCCAGATTGGCGGTGTACTGCGTGACGCCGTGGGTCAGCTCGTGGGCCATCACATCGACCGGGATGGTGAAGTCGAGGAAGATCTCGCCGTCCCCGTCGCCGAAGACCATCTGCTCGCCGTCCCAGAAGGCGTTGTTGTAGTCCTGGCTGTAGTGGACGCTCGCGTCCAGCGCCAGGCCCGAGTCATCGATCGAGCGCCGGCCGTACGCCGTGCGGAACAGCTCGAAGGTCGCGCCCAGCCCGTCGTACGCGCGGTTGACCGACGCGTCCCGGCCCGCCTGGTCGCCCTCGCCGCGCACCTTCTTCCCCGGCAGCCGGGTCTCGTGCTTGGCGTCGTAGATCGTGCGCCGGGGCTTGTCGGAGGGCGCGGCAGACGGCACGGCGCCGGTGACGCCGCGGACGGTGGTGATCCGGCGGCGGGTGCGCTCCAGGGCGTCCCGCTCCAGGGTGCGGCGGGCGGGCTCGGCCACGGCGGGGTCCTCGGCGCGGGACAGTTTGTCGAGGACATGCGGCGGCACGATCGTGCAGAAGGCACGGTGGCGGTGACTGCGGGCATTCGCGTTGGCGTCCATGGCAGGCAATGTGGCACCGAGTGAATCCCTTGTCACGTCTTGCGCTCATGATTGATGAAATCGAGTGGTAGATGGGCATTCCTCCGCGCGTGATGTGCTGGTCCGCATAGTGATACGGACCCGCCCCGTCCCGGAGGTTTCGGTTAGGCTGCTGCCCATCATGCGTTTCGGGCTGCTTCTCCTTAGCTGCCGCGGCGAGGGCCTGTAGTCGTAGGCCGACCCCCTCCCCGCGGAGTTCGGTGTTGCGGTGATTACGCCCCGTCGGCCGCCCAGTGGACACCCGTACAGCGGATCGTCCAACGGATACGAGGAGCCCCGCACACCATGACCAACTCCGCTACGCCCGGTAATGCCATCGGTCGCCCCACGCCCATCACCGCCGCGACCGTCACCCAGCGTCCGTCCGGGATGCCGATCCACAAGTACGGCCCCTACGAGGCCGTCGACATCCCCGACCGCACCTGGCCCGACAACCGCATCACCGTCGCGCCGCGGTGGCTCTCCACCGATCTGCGGGACGGCAACCAGGCACTGATCGACCCGATGTCCCCCGCCCGTAAGCGCGAGATGTTCGATCTGCTGGTGCGCATGGGCTACAAGGAGATCGAGGTCGGCTTCCCCTCCTCCGGCCAGACCGACTTCGACTTCGTACGGTGGATCATCGAGGACGGCGCGATCCCCGAGGACGTGACGATCTCCGTCCTCACCCAGGCGCGCGAGGAGCTGATCGAGCGCACCGTCGAATCGCTGCGCGGCGCGCACCGGGCCACCGTGCACCTCTACAACGCCACCGCCCCCACCTTCCGCCGGGTCGTCTTCCGGGGGACGAGGGAGCAGGTCAAGCAGATCGCGGTGGACGGCACCCGGCTGGTGATGGAGTACGCCGACAAGCTCCTGGGCGACGAGACGGCCTTCGGCTACCAGTACAGCCCGGAGATCTTCACCGACACCGAGCTGGACTTCGCGCTGGAGGTCTGCGAGGGCGTCATGGACGTCTGGCAGCCGGAGGACGGCCGCGAGATCATCCTCAATTTGCCGGCCACCGTCGAGCGCTCGACCGCGTCCACGCACGCGGACCGCTTCGAGTGGATGTCGCGCCACCTGTCCCGGCGTGAGCATGTATGCCTGTCCGCGCACCCGCACAACGACCGCGGTACGGCCGTCGCCGCCGCCGAGCTGGCGATCATGGCCGGGGCGGACCGGATCGAGGGCTGTCTGTTCGGGCAGGGCGAGCGCACCGGCAATGTCGACCTGGTGACGCTGGGCATGAACCTGTTCTCCCAGGGCGTCGACCCGCAGATCGACTTCTCGCAGATCGACGAGATCCGGCGGACCGCCGAGTACTGCAACCAGATGGAGGTCCACCCGCGCCACCCCTACGCGGGCGACCTGGTCTACACCTCCTTCTCCGGCTCCCACCAGGACGCCATCAAGAAGGGGTTCGAGGCGCTGGAGGCGAGCGCCGCCGAGCAGGGCAAGACGGTCGACGAGATCGAGTGGGCGGTCCCGTACCTGCCCATCGACCCCAAGGACGTCGGCCGCTCCTACGAGGCCGTCATCCGGGTCAACTCCCAGTCCGGCAAGGGCGGCATCGCCTATGTCCTGAAGAACGGCCACAACCTGGACCTGCCGCGCCGGATGCAGATCGAGTTCTCCAAGACGATTCAGGCCAAGACCGATACCGAGGGCGGCGAGGTCACCCCGGGCCAGATCTGGTCGGTCTTCCAGGACGAGTACCTGCCGACCGCCGACAACCAGTGGGGCCGGATCGCGCTGCGCACCGCACAGACCTCGACGACCAGCGAGGGCACCGACGCGCTCACCGTCGAGGCCGTCGTGGACGGCGTCGAGACCGTGCTGACCGGCACCGGCAACGGTCCGCTGGCGGCCTTCTTCGATGCCCTGGCCGGGATCGATGTGGACGTCAGGCTGCTGGACTACTCCGAGCACACCCTGAGCGAGGGCGCGGCCGCGCAGGCCGCCGCGTACATCGAATGCGCGATCGACGGCAAGGTGCTGTGGGGCATCGGGATCGACGCCAACATCGTGCGCGCCTCCCTCAAGGCGGTCGTCTCCGCGGTCAACCGGGCGCGCCGGTAAGGGCCGCTTGACCCGTCACCCACATGGGCCCCGTTCACCGCGTGAGGTGGGCAGGGCCTCGGGTTTGGCCTGTTGTCTCCGTTCGGGGTACTGACGGCACATCACTGATGTGGCTAGCATCACGTCAACGCGGCAACGTCGCCGAAGCGTTATGGAGGTGTGACGTGGTGCATGCGCGAGCCCGCCGTGACCGGGACCTGTGTGTGGTAGGCGTACGCACTCTGTGGCGGACCGTCGGCGATGGTGAGTTCTTCTGCCCCGACTGCGGAGGCGACCGCAACTACCGCCGCCGCACCGGCCGCCGCCGCATCGTGGTGCTCGGCCTTCCGCTCCTGCCCCGCGGGCCGGTCGCGCCCGTCGTCGAATGCGCCGCCTGCACCGGCCGGTTCGGCACCGAGGTGCTCGACCACCCGACCACCACCCGCTTCTCCGCGATGCTGCGCGACGCCGTGCACACCGTCGCCCTCGCGGTCCTCGCCGCGGGCGGCACCGACGCGGTAGCGGTCCGGCAGGTCGCGGTCGGCGCGGTGCGGGCCGCCGGGTTCACCGACTGCAGCGAGGACCAGCTGCTCGCCCTCATCGAGGCGCTCGCCGCCGACACCGGGCGGCTGCCCGGCGCGTGCTCCGGTGAGCGCGACGGCCTCGACCCCTGCGGTACGGCGCTCGCCATCGAGCTCCACGAGGCCCTGGAGCCGCTGGCTCCGCATCTGGCCCCGACGGGCCGGGAGGCCATCCTGCTCCAGGGCGCCCGGATCGCGGTCGCCGACGGCCCGTACCGCCCGGCCGAGCGAGCGGTCCTGGAGACCGTCGGCCGGGCCCTGATGATCTGCCCCGACGACACGGCCCGCCTCCTGGCCGCCACCCGGGCGGCCTTTTGATCAGAGGCTCGGCTCGCCCCCGGCTACCGCTGGGGCCCAGCGGTAGCCGGGGCACCCGGAAGCCCGGTCTGCGCCTCCGTACTCCCCAGGGAGTGATCGGCCCCGCCCCGCCGCCACCGTCGCAGTAGCCGCCGCGCTCGTCGCCCGCGGTCTGAACAACGCCGAGGGCCGCCCGGGCGCTGGGTCTCTCGCCCCTCACCGCCAAGACCCACGTCAGCCGCATCATGGGCAAGCTGGGCGCCCGCGACCGCGCGCAACTGGTCATCGCGGCCTACGAGTCGGGGCTGGTCACCCCGTCCCGTACGGGGCATTCCTGATCAGGCGGTCCAGGAGAAGCGCGCGAGCGACTCGTCCAGTGGCGCCCGGGTGAGCCGGTTGGCCAGGGTGGACATGGTGTAGGTGCCGATGCCCAGCACCACCTCCAGGGCGTTGCGGCGGGTGTAGCCCTGGCCGAGGAAGGCTTTGAGGGCCGTGTCGCTCGCCGCGCCCGCGGTCTCCAGGACGGTGAGCGTGAAGTCGCGCAGGGCGTCGAGCCGTTCATCGTCCAGGGCCCGCTGCTCCCGCAGTGCGGTGACGAGCCCGGCGTCGGCGCCCAGTGCGGTGAGCTTCGCGGTGTGCATGGCCACGCAGACGTGGCAGGCGTTGCGGGTCGCGATGGTCATGATGACGACCTCGCGGTCCAGCGGTTCCAGCGTGGCCGTCTCGAACGCCCCGCTGAGCTTGAGGAATCCATCCAGCAGCTCCGGCGATCCGGCCATCCGCGCCACGGGCGCCGGAAGGTAGCCGAGGCGCCGGACCGTCGTCTCCATGGACCGGCGCGCGGCGGGCGGCGCGGAGTCCGGGGTGTGGTCGGTGAACATGTCGATGGGCATGGTGCGTCCCCCCTGGGCTGTTATCGACGCTATTATCGACAACGTGGTTGTCGAAAACGTAAACCAGGTTGTCGAATGGGGCAAGGGCGAGGGGCGTCGCGATGGCTGAGGAGACCCCCGGCTTTGAACTGCCGCTGCTGCTCTTCGCCGGTTTCCGCTCGCTCATCGACCAGTTGCACGCCGAGCTGGCCCGCCGGGGACACCCCGATGTCCGCCCGGCGTACGGCTTCGCCATGCAGGCCATCGGGCGCGACGGCGCCACCGCCAGCGAGCTGGGCCGGCGGCTCGGCGTCTCCAAACAGGCCGCGGGCAAGACGGCCGACCGGCTGGCGGCGCTGGGCTACGTGGTCCGGGCCGACGACCCGGCCGACGCCCGGCGCAAGGTGATCCGGCTGACCCCGCGCGGTATCGACGCGCTGGCCCGCTCGGCCGTCATCTTCGAGGAGCTGCGGAAGCGATGGGCCGATGCGCTCGGGGCGGAACGGGTGCGCGCGATGGAGGCGGACCTGCGCGCGATGGCGCCCCTCAGCGGCTTCCGCCTCGACGTCGCCGGGTGGTTCGGCGCCTGAGCGTCCGCCCCGTCGCCCCGCCCGAGCGCGTCGGCTCGGGTCCGTGTCACTCCGCGGTCGGCGCGCCCCAGCCCCTCCGGTACGCCGTCCAGTCGCCGGGCGTCGCGGCGAAGTCCACGTACAGCGCCACCCCGAACCGCTCGCGCCCCCGGTCCTCGCGGCCGAGGCCGAGACGGGTGCCGCGGACCGCGGCCGCCACCGTCTCGGCCCAGGCGTGGCGGCCGAAGTTGTCGGTGTGGTAGCCGGGCAGCCCCATGAGCAGATCCGTGTCCGGCGGGGTGGCTTCGAGGGCCAGTTCCGTCTGCTGGGCCACATAGCCCCCGTACAGGCTCTCCAGCGGCATCGAGGTGTCGTACGACATCACCGCGATCTGGTCGACCCGCCGCGCCACCTGACCGAAGTACTTCTGCGACCACCACTTCGGGTGGTTGGCGACGAAGCCCGCGACCGAGTGCAGGCCGGGCAGCGGGTCGATCTGATGGGCGGCCACCGACAGGGGGACATGGCGGGAGCGGGTGAGGGCGTGCAGGTCGTCGAGCAGGGAGAGGAAGTCACGGTCGCCGGAGTGCATCGGCTCCAGGTCGAAGTGCACCCCGTCGAAGCCCGCGTCCAGCACCTGCCGGGCGGAGCGGACGATATGCGCCCGGCTGTCCCGGTCGCCCAGCCGGAGCCCCGTCGGGCCCTCGGTGGCCAGCTTGTCGCCGAGCCACGCCTGGACGCGAACGCCGGGCAGTTCGCGGTGCACGGTCTTCAGCAGCCAGGCGGCCCTGGGGTAGCGGGCGGCGGGCAGCGTGCCGTTGTGCTCCAAGGGGCCCGCGTGGACGTAGAGATCGCGGATCCCGGTGCCGCGCACCCGCCGCGCCAGCGTGGCGAGCTCCGGCTCGCCGTTGCGGCCGTCCACCCATGCGTGGCCGAGCCACACCGCGTCCCGGCCGCGGGTCAGCGTCCCGGGCTTCGGGTCGCCCGCGTACAGCAGCCGCAGCGAGATCCCGCCGGCGAGGACGGCGAGCGCCAGGCACCCTGCCAGGCCCGCCGTGATGCGCTTGGGCCACTTCAGCCGGGGATGGCGCCAGCCGCGTACGAGGGTGCGGCGCGCCCGCCGCAGCGAGGAAGCGGTGGCCGGGACTATCCGGGGTCTCTTCACGGAAGGGAGCGTAACCAGCGTTCTACGGGCGGCTCGTGACGGCACGAGGCCGGGCACCGTACAGCTCGGTACGGATCCGCAGGGCGGCGCGTGCGGCGAGCGAGACGGCGGTGTCCTTGTCGCCGCCGGCCCGCACGATGGCGAGCACGCCGCCGACGCGGACCTCCACGGCGTACGACGGCGTGCCGTCGCCGTCACCGCCGGTCTGCCGCGAGATCTCCAGCAGCGCGTCGTCGCCGAGGGCTGCGAGCTCGCGGGCCTTGTGGTGCTCGAGGACGGGGGCGGCCTCCGTGTCGACGGCGACATCGGGGCAGACCTGGTGGAGCAGGCGCCGGACCTCCAGATAGCGCTCGGTGCGCCCGGCGGGCATCGACACCAGCTGGACGGTGACGGTCCGGCCACCTCCGGCGGCGGGCGTGATGCGCACGGTCTGCTGGGCGCTGGTTCCCTCGAAGCCGGTCAGCTCCTCGCGCAGGGCGTTGCCGGGCTCGCAACCGACCCAGTCGTCGCCCCCGTACCGGCCGAAGAGCCCCAGGTCCGTCCTGGTGACCCGGGCGCGCCCGCCGAATGCCCCGGCGGGAAGGAGCGCGGCCTCCAGATCGGGGTCGGTGAAGACCCGGTCCCGGTCGGCCTTGCCGTCGACGCCGGGCGCCGTCGAGGGGTTCCCCGATGCGGCGGGGCGCCCCGGATCGGGCGGCCCCTGTGTGCTGCCGCATCCGGTGAGAAGGGCCGTCAGCATGACGGCAGGGCCCGCGATTCTGGTGCGTACGGCCGCTCGCACGGCGACTCCCCCGGTTTCGAACGTACAGTGGAGCGACCACCCTAAGGTGTCGCCCCGAACAGCGCCCGCACGGCTCCAGTCCGGACATCTCGACCGGGGTCGCGCGGTGCTCCTCCCAGGACGCGCGGTCCAGCCGCAGCCGCTGCAGGGTGCGGGCCTGCCCGCATACGGCGAGTACGGACATTCCGTCGGGGCGGTAGCCGAGCCGTCGCGACACCCCGAGCGAGCGGTCGTTCTCGACCATCGCGCTCGAGGTCAGCGACCGCGCCCCCAGCCCCTCGAACGCCAGATGTGCCACCGCCGCCCGCATCTCCGTTCCGAGGCCCTTGCCCTGGTGGGCCAGGCCCAGCCAGGACCCGGTCCCGGCCTCCCTCGTCACCGCGAAGTCGGTCGCGGAGAGGTCCTGACGCCCGACCACCGCGCCCTCGTGCAGCACCGCGAAGCTCATTGTCCACTTCTCGGGCCGCCACTCCGCGATCGTTCTCAGGACGTGCTGGAAGGCCCCGCGCCCTACCTCGTCCGGGGTGGCGTCGGTCCAGGGCACGCCGAACGGCATCTCCGCCGGGTCGTGCACCCCGCCCGCCGCGACCGCGCACAGCTCGTCGAGCAGGGGGATGCCGGGAAGCCGCAGCTCCAGGCGCGGCGTGCGGAGGCGTAGCCCGTGCAGGGGCCAGAAATGGGGGTCCATAACGGGAGGTTGCCGGACGTGTCCCCGCCGCGTCGAGCCAATTACGCCCCGGAGTGTCAATCAGGGTTGACGGCTGCGGGCTGTCAATCTACGTTGACATCATGACGGAAGCAACCGATCTCGCCGAGCGGGCGGGCGACCGGGACCCGCGCATCGGGCTGCGCGCCGTCGCCGCGCTGCGCCGGCTGCTGGAGCAGCTGGAGGCCGTGCAGGTGCGCAGCGCCCGCGCGAAGGGCTGGTCGTGGCAGGAGATCGCCGCCGAGCTGGGCGTCAGCAGGCAGGCGGTCCACAAGAAGCACGGGAGGCGTTGATGTTCGAGAGGTTCACCACCAGTGGCCGCGAGGTCGTCCGCGGCGCCGTCCGCCACGCGGAGGACACCGGCAGCGACACGGTCGGCGAGGCGGAGCTGCTGCTCGCGCTCCTGGACCGTACGGGCAGCCCCGCCGCCGACGCCCTCGCCGCCCTCGGGGCGCACGGCCGCCGCGACTCGATCGCGCGCGCCCTGGCCGAGGTGCGCCGCCGCGGCGGCATCTCGAACGCCGACGCCGAGGCGCTGGCCGGCCTCGGCATCGACGTCGGGGAGATCGTCGCCCGGGTGGAAGAGGCCCACGGCGTGGGCGCCCTGGCCACCGGAGGCACACCCGGGCGCCCGCGGCGCGGCAAGCGCCCGCTGCGCCGCCCCTTCGCCCGGGAGGCCAAGTCGGTGCTGGAGCGGTCGCTGCGGATCGCGCTCGCGCGCGGCGACAAGCACATCGGCGACGAGCATCTGCTGCTCTCGCTCACCGCCCGGCCGGGCGTCGCCGCACATGTCCTCGCCGACCACGACGTGACCTACGTCCAGATCGAACGGGCCCTCGCCGCCCGCGCGGAACGCTAGCGCGGACACACGCGGCGCCCCATGAACGCCCCCTGAGCGTGCGCTTGAGCGCAGGCGCGCAATTCGGTTGCCCGCGCCGCGATCCGCCGCGCATCCTGTGCCGGTGTTGATCCGACGAGAGACCCCAGCCGACATCGACGCGGTACGTGCCGTCACCTCGGCCGCGTTCGCCAAGTCGGGCACCACGGTCCCGGTCGAGGCGACCCTTCTCGACGAGCTCCGCCTCTGCGATGCCTGGCTGCCCGCGCTGTCCTTCGTGGCCACCGGCGACCGGGGCGAGGTGATCGGACATGTGCTGTGCACCCGTGGCCATGTGGGCCCCGATCCGGCCCTCGGCCTCGGCCTCGGCCCGCTCAGCGTCCACCCCGGCCACCAGCGCCGCGGCGTGGGCCAGGCGCTCGTGCACGCGGTGCTCGGTGCCGCGGACGCCTTCGGGGAATCACTGGTCGCGCTGCTCGGCAGCCCCGCCTACTACGGCCGGTTCGGCTTCCGCCCCGCGACCGCCTACGGCATCACGGCCCCGGATCCGGCCTGGGGCGACTTCTTCCAGGTCCGGACCCTGACCGCGTATCAGCCCACCCTCAAGGGGGTCTTCGCCTACGCCGAGCCGTTCGACCGCGTCTGAGCGAGGGGGCCGAAGACGGTGGTGACCAGCTTCATGACCGACGAGGACTCCGCGCCGCCCAGCCCGGTCGGGTTGACCGAGTACACCAGACGGCGGCTCAGGTCCCGGGTGGCGAACATGCCGCTGGTGTAGCCCGGGCGGGAGCCGGTCTTGCCCCAGACCTCGGTGCCGTCCTCGAGCGCGCCCCGTATCAGGCCCATGCTGAAACAGGCGCGGTTGTCGCCGTACTCGCAGTTCTTGTTCCGGTGGTTGGGCACATCGGGAACGCTGAACAGCAGCCGCTGCTGTGCCGGCGGCAGCAGCCGCCCCCGGTAGAGCGCGCCCATGAAGCGGTCCAGCTCGGCGGCGGTCGAGATCATGCCGCCCTCCGCCCACGGCCAGGCCGCCTGCTGGGTCACATCGGCCCTCGCGGCCGTACCGTCCTTCGCCGTGACCGTCAGATAGCCATGGGCGGCCGGCCCCGGCAGCCGGGCGTCGTCGATCGCGGGGACGTAGGTGTGGCGCAGCCCGAGCGGCCGCGCGATCCGGTCCCGTACCTCCCGGGCGAACGAGTGCCCGGTGACCTTCTCGACGATCAGCCCGGCGACGAAGGTGTTGATCCCGCTGTAGGTCTGCGCGGTGCCGGGCGGATACTCCATCTCCCGGCCCCGGACCAGGGTGGTGACGATGCGCTCGGGCGACCAGCTCTCGAAGCGGTGGTCCACGAACCACTGGTTCGTCCCGTCGCCCCAGAACTCCTCCCCGCCCCTGGACGGCAGTCCGCTGGTGTGGTTCAGCAGCTGGCCGATGGTGATCTTCGGGTATGCGGCAGGCAACAGACCGGGCAGATACGACTGCACGGCGTCGTCCACGTCCAGCCGGTGCTCGGCGGCCAGTTGGAGCACCACCGTGGCGGTGAACACCTTGGAGATGCTGCCGATCCGGAACGACCCGTCGGCGCGCACCGGTGCCCCGGTGCTCAGATCCCCGGCGCCCGACGTGCCCGACCACTGCCCGGCGCTTCCGGTGATGCGGACCAGCACACCGGTCAGGTCGTCGCCCGGTAACCCGTCGACGACGCCCCGCAGCGCCGCCGCGTCCAGCGGAGGCGGCGACGACGCGTGGGCGGCGGCTTGGGCGGGGGCGGCGGCAAGCGCCGGTGCGGCTGCCCCGCCCGCCACGGCGGCCAGCAGCGCGGTGGCCGCGGCGAGGGCTTTCCAACGGGGCCGAGACAAGGCACGGATCACGGTGTGGTCTCCAGGTGACTGATCGTCCGGCCGGTCTCTCCGGCCTGACGACCAGTCTTCTGGCGCGGTACGCACCCGGCCTCCGGGACAGCCCTGGCCCACCCCCGGCCCACCCCCGCCCCGCGCCTCGGGGATCACCCCGACGACCGCTCACTGGATCGGCGAGTCCGGCGGCGGAATCCCGACGATGCGCTCCCGGTCGACGGACTCGACGCCGTCGATCGCCTCCAGGGCCGGGATCCGGTCCTCGGCGATGGTCCCGGCCAGTGAGCCGAGCACCGGATACTCCCCGGTCACCGTCAGCCCGGCCCGCCGCACGGCCTCCACCGCCTCCGCGAACCGGTCCGGGTCGATGGAGAGGATCACCGGGACCGGACCGGACCCCGACGCCTGGCCCTGGCCCTGGTTCTGGCTCATGGGGCCTGGAGCAGACCCGCGCCGATGTCCGTGGCGGGCTGCGCCAGTGGGTACGCCCCGGACAGCAGTCGGGCTTGGAGGTCGGCCGCCGAGGCGTCGGGGTTCGCCTGGGCGAGCAGCCCGAGGACGCCGGCGGTGTGCGGCGTGGCCATGCTGGTGCCGCTCATCGTCTGGTACGTGCCGTCCGGTGCCGCCGAGAAGATGTCGACACCGGGCGCGGCGACATTGACCTCGCCGCCCGCGCCGTTGATGGCGCCGTTGGAGAAGAACGCGGTCGCCAGATCCTTGCCCAGAGCCGCCACCGCGAGGATGGAAGGGCAGTTGGCGGGCCGGCCGACGGGCGCGATGAACCGGGGCCGCGAGCTCTCGTTCCCCGCCGCGGCCACGATCACCGTGCCGCGCTGCAGCGCGCGCCGGGCCACGTTCTCGTACGTCTGCGGGAACAGCTCACCCGGCTCGACCGTGGCGCCGAGCGACATGGAGATCACCCGCGCCCCGCGCGAGACCGCCCAGGCCATGCCCGCCAGGATCTGGCCGTCGGTGCCGCTGCCGCGGTCGCTCAGCACCTTGCCGGCCAGTATCCGGGCCTCACCGGCCACGCCGTAGCGCGGCGCGTGCTCGGGCTTCGCCGGACCGGCCACCGTGCCGATGCAGTGCGTGCCATGACCATGACCGTCCTCCGGGCTCGCGCCCGGCACGAAGGACGCCGTCTCGTCGACGCACCCGGTCAGATCCGGGTGATCGGTGTCCACACCGGTGTCCAGGACGGCGATCTTCACCCCGCGCCCGGTCAGCGTCGACCAGTTGGCCCGGATCGCCTGAAGCCCCCAGGTCGTGTTCTGCTCGTCCCAGGCCGGACCCAGCGACGACGCCAGCTCTGCCCTGGTGTGGCGGGTCACCTCGTCGTCGTCACTGCGGTACGTCGGGAAGAACCCGGTCAGCGTCCGCTGCGGCTCAGTGATCACCGACGCGTAGACCATCCGCTCCGGCTCCGACGCGATGATCGTGGGCTCCGCCTCCGCCGTGGTCACCAGCGCATGCCGCTGATCCGGCTGCACATCGACGACGGCGACGCCGAGCTCGTCGAAGAGCACCGAGACATCCGGCCGTTGCAGCAGCTCGGCGGCGCCCCTGGCCTCCGCGCCGCGGACGCGTTCGACGGACGCGATGCCGACCGAGGACCGCAACGCGTCCATGCCACGCTCCGGCTCCTGCTGGTCGAGCAGTACCACATACCGCCCGGTGTACTCCGTGACCTGCCGCCCGAGCGGCGACTCACCCCGCATGGGCCGCTCCCCGTTGTGGCCCCTGCCCATCGGTCCGTTGAGTCCGTTCGTCATTGGCTTCTCCGCTTCTGTGCGCTCCCCGCCGGATCGCGGACGCGCGCCAGTGCGCGGAAAACCCAAGGACGACAGCCCGGTTCTGCCGCGCACCGGCGCGGTCCCGTCGCTTTTTCACCCACCCCCACGTCCACCGTCCCGCCGCTCGCGACGCCACGCAACTCGGGGTCACCTGACGCCTCGACGAGGTCTGGGGGGAGTGACCGTGTCATGATGCGGACGCTAGACCCGACGAACCGATAACTGAAGCGAGGCGTGTGACGTGCGAACGGTGAGGGCTGTCTCGGCAGCGGGGCTCCTGCTGCTGGCCACGGCGTGCGGTGGCGGCGGTGGGAACGCCGATCACCCGGCCCTGTCCAAGGCGCAGCTCGGCAAGGCGGCCGTCACAGGCAAGGACCTGCCCGGGTACAAGGTGAGCCACCAAGCCGGTCCCCGTGACTCCCGGATCGAGGCCGACGACGCCAAGTGCCAGCCGATCCTGGACGCCATAGCGCCCGGGGCGAGCCGGAAGGCCAAGAGCTCGACGGCGCGTACGCTCTCCACGGCACATCCGCCGACCGAGTCGGGGGACGGCAGCCAATACTCCGTCATTCTCGCCGGGTTCAAGGAGCCGGATGCCAAGAAGGCCATGAGCGACCTGAGGGATGCGATCAAGGCGTGCGGCTCCGGCTTCAACACGCCGACGGAGAGCATGCTGCAACAGACCACGGGAGTCCGGCAGAAGAAGGCAACGGGCGGCGACGAGGCCATCGGCGTTCTGCTGGAGGGCCCGTCGTGGAAGCTGAACTATGTGATCGCCCGCAAGGGCTCCACCCTGATCAGCTTCGGCGGGGCTGACTCCGCCTTTACGAAGGCCGTCGATGTGCCACAGCGGATCGTGGACAAGCAGACGGAGAAAATCGCCAAAGCCGCTGGTTGAGCCGGGCGGTCCTGCGCTGTGACGGGACGCCACGGGGATCGGGGAGCGAAACGTGTGACCTGACTACTCGCGCGGGTCAGCAGCAATGACCTTCTCCGGATGGTCGAGCCACACCCGCTGACCGGCGGAGGTGACGGTGAGCCCGAAGCGGGTGCGGGCCGGCCGCCCGGCGCGCACCCACCAGGCGTGCGCCGCCTCCAGCTCGTTCCAGAGCAGCCGAGGCCCGCGCTGCCGCACCTCGTACTCGGTGGCGTCCGGCTCGTAGTCAACAGACGCCCATGAGCCGCTGGTCGAGTCGGTGAGCCAGAGAGTCCACTCACCGCCGGGCCCTGGGCCCACGACCCACTGGCAGCCCGGGACCAGGACTCCGGCGGCGAACCAGGCGTCGTCGTCGCCGAGGAAGCCGGGATCGAGGCGCGTTCTGCCGCTGTCGGCTTCTCCCTGGATGACGGCCATGACGTCCCGCTCGGGTGCCTGCGCCCGCAACCACATGAACGCGCTGTCGCCGACGACCGGACCGCAGGCCACGGCTCCGTCGGAGCCGTACTCGACGGTGAGCCGCAGCAGGACGCCGTTACGCAGGACCGTTCCCCAGGGGAGGACGATCAGCCCCCCGGGCGCGGTCTGCTCGATCCAGGCGCGGGGCACATCGTGTACGGCGCAGGTGGCGATGACGCGGTCATACGGCGCGTTCGCGGGCCATCCCACGGCACCGTCTCCGGTGATCACCGCGGGCCGGTGGCCCGCGGCCCCCAAGGCGGCGCGCGCCCTGTCAGCGAGCGCGGGATCGACCTCGATAGTGGTCACCTGCTCGCTTCCGAGCCTGGCGGAGAGGAGCGCGGCGTTGTATCCGGTGCCCGCACCGATCTCCAGTAGGCGCTGTCCGGGGCGGACGTCGAGGGCCTGGAGCATGGTCGCGACGACCCTCGGCATGCTCGCCGAGCTGGACGGCGTGCGCGCTGCCGTGGCGCCTGCGGTGCCGGGCGGATCATCTACCTGCGTGACGAGAGCCTGGTCGCTGTAGGCCAGCTCCCGCCATTGTTCCGGCTCGGCGGTGCGGTCAACGGGCTCGTATCCGTCGGCGGCGCGGACCCAGATGCGATCGGGGAGGAACGCCGCACGGTCGACGCGGCGGAAGGCGTCCACCCATGCGGCCGGGAGGTGGCCGCCGTCCACGAGCTGCCGGACAAGGGCGCCCGTGTCGGTGCCGGTCATCGCTTCGGCGGCTCCGGCCGCTTCGGGTCGGGCGGCGGGACGGGCTTGTCCGGCTTGTGCCCGTCGCTCTCGGCCGGGTCCGGCTTGCCTCCGTGCTTTCCCATGTGATCTCCCTCCGGGCCGGGTGCGACTATGGTGACGTGGCGTCAGGCCGAGCGACAGGGCGCACGGGTGCACGCTCCTGCACCAGGAACAGCGGTGCAGGTGTCTCCCGGTGAAGTTCGTGACAGGCCGTCGATCCGGCAGATCGTCACCGGTGGCCTGGCTCGGAGTTGATCACTCGGCGACCGGTTCGCGCAGCTCGAACCAGATGTGCTTGGCGGTCGGTTGGAGCCCGTTCTCCCAGGTGACGCCCCAGGCGTAGGCCAGCTCCTGCATCAGTAACAACCCCCGCCCGCCCTCCTCGTCGGGCCCTGCGTCGCGCGGGTAGGGGTGGCGGTCCGGCGAGCTGTCGCGTACGGCGATGGTCGCGATGCGGTCGCGTACGAGGGTGTCAATGTGAATCAGCGTGGTGTTGGTGTGCTGGTTGACGTTGGTGACCGCCTCGGAGACGAGCAGCCTCGCCGTGTCCGCGAGGTCATGCAGGTCGTTGGCCTGGAGGAGGGCGGCGATGGCGTCGCGGCAGACCCTGGGGCTCCTGGGGGAGTTGGGGGCGCTGAGCCGGTATGCGTGTGGGGGTTCGGCGACTTCGGGCATGGCGGTTCTCCCAACGCGGCGCGTGACTGAATCGATGCGCTGCGCTAGCAAGACGATAGAGCATCGAAGAGCACTCGTGCTATCACTCAATAGAATTGGTGCTCTAGATGGATGTGTGGGAACGTCCCACGCAACACTGTGTTCGGGAGCAATGGGGAGGGTGCATGCCGAGGACGGCCACGACTGCGCGGCAGCGACGCCTTGGTGCGGAGCTACGCAAGTTGCGCGAGCACGCCGGGATGAACGTGGCCCAAGCCGCCCAGCAGTTAGGAGTGGATCGGACCCGGATCAGCAATACCGAAGCTGGTCGCTTCGGCGTGAGTGAGGAACGAGTGAGGGCGCTCGCCGAGATCTACTCATGCGGCGATCAGGCGTACGTCGATGCCCTTGCGGCTATGGCCACAGAACGTGGCCAAGGCTGGTGGGAGGAATACCGAGGAAAGCTCTCCGCCGGCGCCCTGGATCTGGCCGAGTTGGAACATCACGCTGTCGGTCTGCGGTTGGTGCAGATCATGCATATGCCCGGCCTCTTGCAGACGGAGGACTATGCGCAGGCCGTCTTCTCCACAGCTGAGCCCGAGCCGACGCCGACCCAACTCCGTTGCAGGCTGTCCCACCGCCTGCGGCGCCGCGATGTGCTGGACCGCGAAGATCCGCCGCAGTGCACCTTCCTCATCCATGAGGCCGCGTTGAGGCTTCAGTTCGGCGGGGCCAGGGTGGCCCAGCGGCAACTGGAGTACGTTGTGGAGGCGTCAGAGCGGGACAACGTGACCGTACGCGTGATCCCGTTCTCCGCTGGAGGATTCCCGAACGCGGGGTCTTCCACGACGTACGTGACCGGGCCTGTGCCGCAATTGGATACGGTGCAGCTCGACTCGCCGAACGGCAGTGCCCTCCTGGATGCGGATACGTACCTGGCCAACTATCGGAGAGTTCTCGACCGGACCGAAGCGATGGCCCTGTCTCCTGATGAGACCCGTGACTTCGTTCACGCCATCGCCCGTCGATTTTGAAGGCATGGAGATGTCCGACATACAGTGGCAGAAGTCCTCCTACTCGGCTGACGCCGAGGGCAACGCCTGCGTCGAGTTGGCCCATGCCCCCGACGCCGCCGCGATCCTCCTCCGGGAGAGCGACGAACCCCAGACCGTGATCGCCACCACCCCCGCCGCCCTCCACGCGTTCACGCGGGCCGTCAAGGCCGGACGGTTCGATCATGTGTCCCCCTGAGGGACAATGACGTCATGAGTCTGTTCCGCGACGACGGCATCGTGCTGCGCACCCAGAAGCTGGGCGAGGCGGACCGGATCATCACCATCCTCACCCGCAACCACGGCCGGGTCCGCGCCGTGGCGCGCGGGGTGCGGCGTACGAAGTCCAAGTTCGGCGCGCGCCTTGAACCCTTCTCCCATGTCGACGTGCAGTTCTTCGCCCGCGGCGGCGAACTGATCGGGCGCGGGCTGCCACTCTGTACGCAGAGTGAGACGATCGCCCCGTACGGTGGCGCGATCGTCACGGACTACGCCCGCTACACCGCCGGTACGGCGATGCTGGAGACGGCCGAGCGGTTCACCGACCATGAGGGCGAGCCCGCCGTGCAGCAGTACCTCCTGCTCGTCGGCGCCCTGCGCACCCTGGCCTCCGGGGAGCACGAGCCGCATCTGGTCCTTGACGCGTTTCTTCTCCGCTCCCTCGCCGTCAACGGCTACGCGCCGAGCTTCGACGACTGCGCGAAGTGCGGGATGCCCGGTCCGAACCGGTTCTTCTCGGTCGGGGCCGGCGGGGTCATCTGCGGAGAGTGCCGGGTGCCGGGAAGCGTCGTACCCTCGGCGGAGTCGCTGACGCTGCTGGGCGCGCTGCTGACCGGGGACTGGGAGACGGCGGACGCGTGTGAGCTGCGTCATGCCCGGGAGGGCAGCGGGCTGGTGGCGGCGTATTTGCACTGGCATCTGGAGCGGGGACTGCGGTCGCTGCGGTACGTAGAGAAGTAGCCCCACAACAAGCAAGAGCGGAAGGCAGAGGGAGACGTGGCAGGCATGGCACGACGCGGGTTTCTGGGCCGACAGCGGCGCGAGTACCGGGCGCCGGACCCGCATCCGTCCGGCGCCCGGCCGCCGAAGATCCCCGGGGAGCTGGTGCCGGCCCATGTGGCCGTCGTGATGGACGGAAACGGCCGCTGGGCCAAGGATCGCGGCCTGCCCCGCACCGAGGGGCACAAGGTCGGCGAGGGCGTCGTCCTCGACGTGCTCAAGGGCTGCCTGGAGATGGGCGTCAAGAACCTCTCCCTCTTCGCCTTCTCGACCGAGAACTGGAAGCGCTCGCCCGACGAGGTGCGCTTCCTGATGAACTTCAACCGCGATGTCATCCGGCGCCGCCGCGATGAGATGGACGAGATGGGCATCCGGATCCGCTGGGCGGGCCGGATGCCGAAGCTGTGGAAGTCGGTGGCCCAGGAGCTCCAGGTCGCGCAGGAGCAGACCAAGGACAACGACGCCATGACGATGTACTTCTGCATGAACTACGGCGGCCGGGCGGAGATCGCCGACGCGGCCAAGGCGCTCGCCGAGGACATCCGGGCGGGCCGGCTCGACCCGTCGAAGGTGAACGAGAAGACCTTCGCGAAGTACCTCTACTACCCGGACATGCCGGATGTGGATCTCTTCCTGCGGCCGTCGGGGGAGCAGCGGACGTCGAACTATCTGATCTGGCAGAGCGCGTACGCCGAGATGGTCTACCAGGACGTGCTCTGGCCGGACTTCGACCGCCGCGACCTGTGGCGGGCCTGTCTGGAGTACGCCTCCCGGGACCGCCGCTTCGGCGGGGCGATCCCCAACGAGGAGCAGCTGAAGAAGGACGGGTCTCAGCCCGCGTAACCGAACGGGGCCTGGCGTCCCGAGGGGAGTCCGCCAGGCCCCGTCAGGGCTGGTTGCTCGACGCCGCGCAGTCGCCGCAGGTGCCGAAGATTTCGATCGTGTGGGCCACGTCCACAAAGCCGTGTTCGGCGGCGATCGCGTCGGCCCACTTCTCCACGGCGGGGCCCTCCACCTCGACCGCCTTGCCGCACGCGCGGCAGACCAGATGGTGGTGGTGTTCCTCGCTGCTACAGCGGCGGTAGACCGCTTCGCCCTCCGTGGTGCGGAGGACGTCGACCTCGCCGGCGTCGGCGAGGGACTGGAGCGTGCGATAGACAGTGGTCAGGCCGACCGAGTCGCCTCGGTGCTTGAGCATGTCGTGCAGCTCCTGCGCGCTGCGGAACTCGTCCACCTCGTCCAGCGCCGCCGCTACCGCGGCGCGCTGTCTGGTGGACCGGCCGCGTACCGGGGGACCCGCGGTCACCACAGCTGCCTCCTCAACCTCGCATGCTCGTCGCTCCTTGCCCGGCCATTGTGCCAGTTAACGCCTTGGCTACGGGCTGGCTACGACTGGACCAGCACATCGTCCTTCAGGGTGCACCGTTCCTCGGCGGCGGCGGTCCGCGCGGCGCGTTTTTTCGCCAACGGCGCGGCCAGGGCCGTGATCACGGCGAAGACGCCGATGGCGAGGACGACGATGCTCGCACCGGGCGGGACGTTTCGGTAGAAGGAGAAGACCGTTCCGGACAGGGTCACCACGACGCC
Source organism: Streptomyces sp. NPDC005393 (assembly GCF_040606675.1). Classification (NCBI taxonomy): domain Bacteria; kingdom Bacillati; phylum Actinomycetota; class Actinomycetes; order Kitasatosporales; family Streptomycetaceae; genus Streptomyces; species Streptomyces sp. NPDC005393. Next base: position 230,870 of record NZ_JBEXFG010000004.1, read on the forward strand.
GATGGAGATCGCCAGCGCGAGGGTCATCGCGAAGCCCCGGGTGGCCTGCTGGGCGGCGGCGACCGGGACCACCATCAGGGCGCTGACCAGGAGCAGCCCGACGACGCGCATGGCGACGGTGACGGTGACGGCGGCGGTGACGGCCAGCAGCAGATTGAGCGTCCGTACGGGCAGGCCGGTCACCCGGGCGAACTCCTCGTCCTGGCATACGGCGAACAGCTGGCGGCGCAGGCCGAGGGTGATCAGCACGACGAAGGCCGCCAGGAGCGAGATCGCCACGACGTCCTCGCGGGAGACCGTGGTGATGGAGCCGAAGAGGTAGGTGGTGAGGTTGGCGTTGGAGCCGGTCGGCGAGAGGTTGATCAGCAGCACGCCGCCCGCCATACCGCCGTAGAAGAGCATCGCGAGCGCGAGATCGCCGCGGGTCTTGCCGTACCAGCGGATGAGCTCCATCAGGACGGCGCCGAGGGCGGAGACGGCGACGGCGGTCCATACGGGGTTGGTGCCGGTCAGGAAGCCGAGGGCGACGCCGGTGAGCGCGACATGGCCGATGCCGTCGCCCATGATCGCCTGTCGGCGCTGGACGAGGTAGATGCCGACGGCGGGGGCGGTGATGCCGACCAGGACGGCTGCGAGCAGGGCCCGCTGCATAAAGGCGTAGTCGAGGATCTCGAGCATCTCAGGTCAGCAACCCTGTCCGGATCGGTTCGGCGTCGGGCGCCGCATGGGGGTGGACGTGGTCATGGCCGGGCAGCGCATGCTGGCCGACGGCCTGGGGCGGTGGTCCGTCGTGGACCACACAGCCGTCGCGGAGCACCACCGCGCGGTCGATCAGGGGCTCCAGCGGGCCGAGTTCATGGAGGACGAGGAGGACCGTGGTGCCCTCGGCCACCTGCTCGCGCAGTGTCCCGGCGAGGATCTCCTGGCTGGCGAGATCGACCCCGGCCATCGGCTCGTCCATGATCAGCAGCTCGGGTTCGCCCGCGAGGGCGCGGGCGATCAGCACGCGCTGGTGCTGACCGCCGGACAGGGCGCTCACCGAGTCCCGGGCACGGTCGGCCATGTCGACGAGGTCCAGCGCCCGGTGGACGGCCGCACGGTCGGCCTTGCGCGGCGGGCCGAGCCTGCGGCGGGCCAGCCGGCCCGCGGCGACGACCTCGCGGACGGTGGCGGGGACGCCACTGGCGGCGGTCGTGCGCTGCGGTACGTAGCCGATCCGGGCCCAGTCGCGGAAGCGGCGGCCGGGGGTGCCGAAGAGGGTCAGCTCGCCGCCGGTCAGCGGGACCTGTCCGACGACGGCGCGGACGGCGGTGGACTTGCCCGAGCCGTTGGCGCCGAGCAGGGCGACGACCTCGCCGCGGCGTACGGCCAGATCGATACCGCGCAGCACGGGGCGGCCGCCGAGGGAGGCGGTGGCGCCGCGCAGGGATATGGCCGCTTCGGCCTCGTCGGCGGGGGGTGCGGGCTCTGCGGCTGCGGCTGCGGCTTCCATGGGGTCCTCCGTCACTTGGTGCCCAGTGCCTGCTGCAGGGCCTTGAGGTTCGACCGCATGACCTCGAGGTAGTCATGGCCCTTGGACGTATCGCCGATGCCCTCGATGGGGTCGAGCACATCGGTCTTCAGATGAAGATCGCCTGCCAGGGTCTTCGCTGTCTTGTCGCTGACCAGCGTCTCGAAGAAGACGGTGTTGACCTTGTCCTTCTTCGCGACCGAGTGCAGCGCCCTGACCCGGGCCGGGCTGGGCTCGGACTCGGGGTCGAGGCCGGATATGGCCTCCTGCCTCAGGCCGTAGCGCTCGGAGAGATAGCCGAAGGCGGCGTGGGTGGTCATGAAGGTGTCCGAAGTGCGGTCCTTCAAACCGTTCCGGAAGTCCTGATCGAGGGTCTCCAGCTGCTTGACCAGGGCCGCGGTGTTCTTCTTGTAGACGGCGGCATGGTCGGGGTCGGCCTTCTCGAGGGCCTTGCCGACGCCCCGGGCGACCTGGGCGTAGCGCACCGGATCCAGCCAGATATGGGGGTCGGCGGCGGCGTCGCCGGAGTGCGCCGCGTGGTCCTCGTGCCCCGCGTGCCCCTCTTCGCCTTCCACCTCCGTGCCGTGGTCCTCCAGGGTGGTGTACGAGGCGGCGTCGGCGACGTGCCGGGGCTCGGCCTGGCCGATGGCCCGGTCGACGGAGGGCTGCAGCCCCTTGAGGTAGACCACCAGACCGGCCTTGCTGAGGTCTGCCGTCTGCCGGGGGCTGATCTCCAGGTCGTGGGGTTCGACGCCGGGTTTGGTCAGACTGGAGACATGGACCTTGTCCCCGCCGATCCGCTGGGCGAGGAACTGCATGGGATAGAACGACGCCACCACATCGAGCTTGCCGTCCGTCCTTCCGTCTCCGGCGTCGGAGGAGCAGGCTGTGAGCGTGGTCAAGCTCATCGCGGCAGCCCCGGCCAGGGCTGTAGCGGAGCTCAAGCGGCGTATGTTCATGACTCTCATTTTCAACAAAGGTGGAAACGATTGTCAACAAGTAGCCCCTCGGCGATCACTTCCGGTATCGATTTGATCCAGGGGGTGCCGCCGCCGGTAACCTGAAGCATTCGCTTCGTCGTCCTCATGTCGTCATCAATGAAGAGAGCACCGTGGCCGCCGACAAGATCGACACCATCGTCAGCCTGAGCAAGCGCCGTGGCTTCGTCTACCCGTCCAGCGAGATCTACGGCGGCCAGCGCGCCGCCTGGGACTACGGACCGCTTGGTGTGGAGCTGAAGGAGAACATCAAGCGGCAGTGGTGGCGTGCCATGGTCACCTCCCGCGACGACGTCGTCGGACTCGACTCGTCCGTGATCCTGGCCCGTGAGGTGTGGGAGGCGTCCGGCCACGTCGCCACCTTCACGGACCCGCTCACCGAGTGCACCTCCTGCCACAAGCGGTTCCGCGCGGACCACCTGGAGGAGGCGTACGAGGCCAAGCACGGCCGGCTCCCCGAGAACGGTCTGGCCGACCTCAACTGCCCGCACTGCGGCAACAAGGGCAGCTTCACCGAGCCCAAGCAGTTCTCCGGGCTCCTCTCCACCCAACTCGGCCCGACCCAGGACTCCGGCTCGGTCGCGTATCTGCGCCCCGAGACCGCCCAGGGCATCTTCACCAACTTCCTGGCCGTGCAGCAGACCTCGCGCAAGAAGCCGCCGTTCGGTATCGCGCAGGTCGGCAAGTCCTTCCGTAACGAGATCACGCCGGGCAACTTCATCTTCCGTACGCGCGAATTCGAGCAGATGGAGATGGAGTTCTTCGTCAAGCCGGGCGAGGACGAGAAGTGGCACGAGTACTGGATGGAGCAGCGCTGGAACTGGTACCGCGACCTCGGTATCCAGGACGCGAACATCCGGTGGTACGACCACCCGAAGGAGAAGCTCTCCCACTACTCGAAGCGCACCGCTGACATCGAGTACCGCTTCAACTTCGGCGGCTCCGAGTGGGGCGAGCTGGAGGGTCTGGCCAACCGCACCGACTACGACCTGAAGGCGCACTCCGCGGCGTCCGGCCAGGACCTGTCGTACTTCGACCAGGAGGCCGGCGAGCGCTGGACCCCCTACGTCATCGAGCCGGCGGCGGGCGTGGGCCGCGCCATGCTGGCCTTCATGCTCGACGCGTACGTGGAGGACGAGGCGCCCAACGCCAAGGGCAAGATGGAGAAGCGCACCGTCATGCGGCTCGACCCGCGCCTCGCGCCGGTCAAGGTCGCCGTGCTGCCGCTGTCCCGCAACCCGCAGCTCTCGCCGAAGGCCAAGGGGCTCGCGGCGGACCTGCGCAAGCACTGGAACATCGAGTTCGACGACGCGGGCGCGATCGGCCGTCGCTACCGCCGCCAGGACGAGATCGGCACGCCCTTCTGCGTCACCGTCGACTTCGACACGCTCGATGACAACGCCGTCACGGTGCGCGAGCGCGACACGATGAAGCAGGAGCGGGTCTCCCTCGACCAGATCCAGTCCTACCTCGGCGGCCGTCTGATCGGCTGCTGATCGGCTACGGACCGGGTCACCGGGCACCGGACACACACGACGACGGGCTCCGGCCCCGCGGATACAATGCCGCGGCGCCGGGGCCCGTCGGCTCGGCAGGAACGGGGGGGTCCATCAATCGTGCGAGGCGTGACGCACCACATCACCGCCACCCGCGAGGACGGCACCGTCTTCGAGGTGAGCTATGGCTACGGCCCGGGGCGGCGGCTGCTCGGCTGCCGGCACTGTGACTGGACGGAGCGGATCACCTACGGCGGCGCCCGGCACAAGGGCCTCGATCACCTCGCGCAGGCGCATGGCGCCCTCGGCTCGCCGCGGATGACCGCCGCCGCGGCGGCGCGGCGCCAGGCCGTCCTGATCATGCTGGCGTGCTTCGCGGTGGCCGCGGTCGTGCTGTGGTGGGCGACGTCGCAGGGGTGACGGTGCCGGATCGCCGTTCTCCTCCGAGGGCCAGCGCCGCGCACACCGCGGCCAGCGGCAGCTCCGCGCAGACCGCCATCGCGGCCGCCATGGCCAGCTCGCCGCCCGGCGCCGCCGTCACGGTGTCGAACCAGGCGTCCACCACCAGCAGCGCGCCGGTGGCCGCCGCGGTGAGGCGATGGCGGTCGTCGCGGCGCCTGCGCAGCGCGGCGGTGGAGAGCAGCCCGAGCGCCTGGAGGGCGTCCAGGCCCACCCACGCGGCGTTCCAGTGGGTGACCCGGGCCGTGGAGGGCAGCGTTTTCGCCAGCACGAACAGCCAGGGCACCAGCGCCGCCCCCGAGACCAACAGCACCGACTCCGGCCGTACGCGGGTGAGCCACGCCCTTCGTGCGGTGCGGGCGGATGCGGCGGCCGGGGCGGGGGCGTACAGGGCGGTCATCAGTCGGGTCTCCTTCCGGGCAGCCCGCTCATCGGGCATGTCCACCAGCCTCGTCGGCGCCACCGCCCTTGTCGTTCACGGCAGTTGCCGACTCGGGGTGGCACCAGGTGCACCCCTTTTCCGGGTCTGCGCTTCAGCGCGCAGGCCGCCGTCGCGGATCTAGGGTCATCGCATGAGACTCCCCACCGCGTTGCGGCCCGCGCTCGAGCGGCTGCGGCCCGTGTCCAGGCGGCTGCGGCGCGATCTCGTTTTCGGCGTCGCGGGCATGGCGGTGCAGTTCGTGGCCTGGTTATCGCCGATGACGGTGCCGTGGCTGATATACGAAGACTCCTCGTCCCTGGTGGAGGTCGTCCTTGCCCTCACCGTCCCCCTCGCCGTCCCGGCCGTGGCCACGCCGCTGCTGACGCGCGTCCAGCGGCGCCGTTTCGACGCGCTGCTGGACGTCGGGATCACCGGGCCCACGAGGGCGTGGCGGCAGCTGTGGTACCACCTGCTGGCGGGGCCGGCCGTGGCCTGGGGCGGGATGCTGGCCGGCACGTTGGCGCTCGCCGGTCTCGCGGCCACGACCGTGTACATCTGGGTCTGGGGCCTGCCGCTGTCCTGGCGGCTGGATCACGTCGGCTACTCGACCAAGGCCGCGTACGTCACCGCCGGCGGTCTGCTCGCGCTGGCCCTCGCCTACTGGCTCACCGGAGCCCTCGTACGCCTCGACACCTACGCCGCCACCGTGCTGCTCGGGCCCGTACCCGCCAAGGAGCTGGAGCGCCGGGTCGAGGACCTGACCGAGAGCCGCGCGGGCGCGGTCGACGTGGCAGACGCCGAACGACGCCGTATCGAGCGCGATCTGCACGACGGCGCACAGCAGCGGCTCGTCTCCATGGCGGTCAACCTGGGCCTGGCCAAGGCGACCCTCAAGGATGTGCCGGACGAGGTGCGCCAGGTCATCGACGAGGCGCACCGCGAGGCCAAGGGAGCCATGGAGGAGCTGAGCAATCTGGTGCGCGGTCTGCACCCGGCCGTTCTCGACGAACTCGGCCTGGACGCCGCCCTCTCCGGCATCGCGGCGCGCGCGCCGCTGCCGGTGCGGCTGCATGTCCATCTGCCCGAACGTGCCGCCCCGACCGTCGAGGCGGTCGCCTACTTCGTGGTCTCCGAAGCCCTCGCCAACATCGCCAAGCACGCGCAGGCGACGCGCGCCGACGTCACGGTCGTACGGACCGGGGACTCGCTGCGGGTCGTCATCTCCGACGACGGGGTCGGCGGCGCCGACGCGTCCCGGGGGAGCGGCCTGACCGGGCTCGCGAAGCGGGCGGGCTCGGTGGACGGCACGTTCGACATCCGCAGCCCCCGCGGGGGCCCGACCGTCATCACCGTGGAGCTGCCGTGCGTGCTGTGATCGCCGAGGATTCGGTCCTGCTGCGGATCGGCCTCGTCAAAGTCGTGCAGACCGCGGGGTTCGAGGTCGTGGCGGAGACCGCCGACGCGGACGGTCTGCTGACGGCGGTGGAGGAACACCGCCCGGATGTCGCGGTGGTGGACGTCCGGATGCCGCCGGGCTTCACCGATGAGGGGGTACGGGCCGCGCTGCTCATCCGGCAGCAGTGGCCGGACACGGCGGTGCTGCTGCTCTCGCAGTACGTGGAGGAGCGGTACGCGGCGGATCTGCTGACGGCGCACACGAGCGGGATCGGGTATCTGCTCAAGCAGCGGGTCGCGGACGTGGAGGAGTTCATCGACGCGCTGCGGAGGGTGGCGGGCGGCGGTACGGCGCTGGATCCGCAGGTCGTCGCCCAGCTGCTGGTACGGCGGCACAGCGACCCGCTGGACCGGCTGACGCCGCGGGAGCGGGATGTGCTGGAGCTGATGGCCGGCGGGCGGTCGAACGCGGGGATCGCGGGCGCGCTGGTGATCAGCGAGAGCGCGGTGGCGAAGCACATCAACTCCCTCTTCGTGAAGCTGGACCTGCCGGTCGCTGACGCGGACCACCGGAGGGTGCTGGCGGTGTTGCGCTTCCTCGGCGTGCGCTGACCCCGCGCTCGGGCTCCGCCGCGGACCCCGGCGTTCACGAGAACACGCGAGAAGGGCGCCCAGGGACCCGCTACGCGATACCTGTCACCCCCCGCGTCCCCTCGCTTCCCCCGCTCACACCACCACGCGCGGCAGCCGCAGACTCAGCAGCAGGGTCACCGCCACCGCGGCCAGCTGCGCCGCGAGCGTGATGACCAGCGCATGACCCATCCCCACCGACGGCGCCAGGGACAGGAAGAGCGTCCCGAGCGTCGCCACGCCCAGCGCCAGCGAGGACTGCTGGGTCGTGACCATCACACCGCTCCCCACTCCGGCCCGGTCGGTCGGCACATCGGCCAGCACGATCCGGAACAGCACGGGCAGTTGCAGTCCCTGCCCGAAACCGGCCAGCGCAACCCCGGGCAGCAGCCCCGCCAGGGACAGGTCCGGCCAGTCGCGCCACACGGCCGGCATCAGCAGCGCGAGGCCCACCGCCTGCACCACCCCGCCGGCGGTGACCACACGGCTGCCGTACCGGCCCACCAGCCGCGGCCCCATCAGCGACGCCACGAAGAACGCGGCGGCCATCGGCACCAGCGCCGTTCCGGCCGCGATCGGCCCGTACCCCAGCCCCTGCTGCAGCGCGACCGCGATGACGAACATGAATCCGCCGAAGCCGATCGAGAACGGCACCACCATCGGCAGCCCGCGCCGCAGCCCGCGCAGCGCGAACAGACTCGGCGGCAGCAGCGGGGTGCGGCCTGCCCGGTCGGCGCGCCGCTCCACCGCGTAGAACGCGGCGGCCACGAACGGGAACGCGCCCAGCAGCAGCCAGGTCCACAGCGGCCAGCCCGCCGCCCGCCCCTCGGTCAGCGGCACCATCAGGGTGATCAGCGAGAGCGCCAGCAGCACGGTGCCCGGCACATCCACCGGGGCGGGCCGCTCCGAGCGGGTCTCCGGGACCGTACGCACCGCGAGGGCCAGCCCGATCAGCGCGACCGGCACATTGACCAGGAAGACCGCGCGCCATCCGGTGCCCGCGATATCGGCGGCCACCAGCACACCGCCCAGGATCTGGCCCGCCACCATGGACAGACCGGCCGTCGCGCCGTACATGCTCAGCGCGCGGGCGCGGCGCGCGCCGGTGGTGGCGGAGTGGATGGTGGCGAGCACCTGGGGGAGCATCAGCGCGGCGGCGGCGCCCTGCGCCACCCGGGCGCCGACCAGGCTCCACGCGGTCGGCGCGAGCCCGCAGGCCAGCGACGTCAGCCCGAAGGCCGCCATCCCGGCGAGGAAGAGCCGGCGCCGTCCGAAGGAGTCGCCCAGCCGGCCGCCGAGCACCAGCAGTACGGCGTACGCCACGCCGTATCCGGCGACGATGAGTTCCAGCACGGCCGGGCCCGCGTTCAGATCGCGATCCATGGTGGGCAGGGCGACGTTGACGATAAAGAAGTCGATCAGGGGAAGCGCCGCACCCAGCAGTACGGTGAACAGCCCGAGCGGGCTCAGCGCCCGTTCGGCGGCCGTCGGCCGGCCCGCGGTCTCCGGGGCGGCGGCTCTGGTTCGTATCTCGGTTTCGGTCACGGTAACGACGATCGCGGCCGGCTCAGACGGGTACCAGAGTGTCTTTATCCTGGTACAAGAAGTACCTGGCAACTGGCTGAGCCGCTGGGGCACTCTGGACCCATGACCACGATGGTGCGGGATGCCGCGGCCGGTACCGGGGCCGAGATCAGACGGAGCGAACTGGCCGCGTTTCTGCGCAGCCGACGCGAGCGGATCACCCCCGAGCAGGTCGGGCTGGTCCGTGGCCGCCGTCGGCGTACGCCCGGTCTGCGCCGCGAGGAGGTCGCCCATCTCTCGACCGTCGGCGTCACCTGGTACACCTGGCTGGAGCAGGCCCGCGACATCCATGTCTCGGCGCAGGTCCTCGACGCCATCGCCCGCGCCCTGCTGCTGGACCGCAGCGAGCGCGCCCATCTCTTCGCGCTCGCCGGGACCGTCGATCCGAGCCCCGGGAGCGAGTGCACCGGCGTTCCGCAGGCGCTGCAGCTCATGCTCGACCAGCTGGAGCCGTTCCCGGCCTGCGTCCAGAACAGCCGGTTCGACATCCTCGCCTACAACCGCACCTACCGGCTGCTGATGTGCGATCTGGACGCGCTGCCGCCGGAGGACCGCAACTGCCTGTGGCTGGCCTTCACCGACGACGACTGGCGCGCGAGCCTCGTCGAACGGGAGGAGACGATCCGGCTGATGGCGGCCAAGTTCCGCGCCGCGATGGCCCAGCATGTCGCCGAGCCCGCCTGGAAGGCGCTGGTGAAGCGGCTTGAGGACGCCTCACCGGAGTTCCGGGAGATCTGGGCGCGGCATGAGGTGGTACGGCCCGGCGACAAGATCAAGGTCTTCCGCCAGTCGCACGTGGGCATCGTCAGGCTGACCTCCACCGGGCTGTGGACGGGTCCGAACCAGGGGCCCAAGCTGCTCACCTACACCCCGGCGGACGCGGAGACCCGCGAGCGCCTGGAGAGGCTTCACGCCTTGGCGCTCGCCGGGGGCACCTCCCAGCGGTAGCCGGGGCCTGACTGGTCGGCGCCCCCTCCCTCACACGGCTCACGCCTTGGCGGTCGCGGATGTCTGACCGCTCGGCGCTCCCTCCTCGAAGAGGGCGGCCGCATGGCGTGTGGTGCGCTGCGCCCAGCGGCCGGTGGTCCCCAGCCCCAGCAGCAGGATGACGGCACCGCATCCGGCGATGATCCACCACGCGGGGCGGGCGGAGTCGATGAAGGCCGCCGCGGCCCCGGCCGAGGCGGCGTGCCCGGCCGCCCCCGCCCCCGCCGCCGACGCGGCGCCTCCCGCCAGCACCGCGCCGATGACCGCGACGCCGAGCGACTGGCCGACCTGGCGGCTGGTCGAGGCGACGGCCGACGCGACCCCGGCCTGGGAGCGGGGCATCCCCGAGACGGCCGTATTGGTGATCGGGGCATTGACCAGGCCGAAGCCGATGCCGAACAGCACATAGCCGATCAGCAGCAGCGCATTGGTGGACTGGGCGTCGAAAACCGCGAACAGCACCCCGCTGGCCGTCATCATCACCCCGGCGAGCAGGAGCGGCAGCCGTGGCCCCCGGGCGCCGACCAGCCGCCCCGACAGCGGCGCGCACACGAAGCACATCAGCGCCATGGGCAGCATCCACAGCCCGGCGTGCAGCGCGCTGAGCCCCCGCACGTCCTGCAGATACAGCGTGTTCATGAAGAGGAAGCCGCCGAGCGCCGCGAAGGCGCTCATCGCGACGACCGTCGCCCCGCTGAACGGCGCGCTGTGGAAGAAGCGCAGATCGATCAGCGGTTCGACGCGCCGGCGCTCGTAGCGGATCAGCCCGGCGAGCGCGACGACGGCGACCGCCGTGCAGGCCGCGATCAGCGGTGAGCCCCAGCCCCGGTCCGGCGCCTCGATGATCGCGTACGTGAGGGAGCCGAGCACCGCGATGACCAGCAGCTGACCGACGGGGTCGGCCCGGCGCGGCCTCGGAGCCCGCGACTCCGGTACGTAGCGCGCGGTCAGCGCCAGCGCCGCGATCCCGACCGGAAGGTTTATCCAGAAGATCGAACGCCAGCCGACCGACTCCACCAGCACCCCGCCGACGATCGGCCCGGCCGCCATGCTGATGCCGACGACCCCGCCCCACACCCCGATCGCCCGGGCCCGCTCCCTGGGCTCGGTGAAGGTGTTGGTGATGATCGACATGGCGACGGGGTTGAGCATCGACCCGCCGATCGCCTGCACCATACGGAAGCCGACGAGCGCTTCGAGATTGGGCGCGAGGCTGCACAGCGCCGAGCCGAGGGTGAAGATCACCAGGCCGGTCTGGAAGGTGCGTTTGCGCCCGACCCGGTCGGCCGTCGAGCCCGCGAGCATCAGCAGCGCGGCGAGGACGAGGGTGTACGCGTCGATCGTCCACTGCATCCCGGAGACGGAGGCGTGCAGATCGCTCCGCATCGAGGGCAGGGCGACATTGAGGACGGTGTTGTCGAGGCTGACGAGCAGCAGGCTCATGCAGCAGATCGCCAGCACGAGCATGCGCCGCCGATGGCTGAGCTCAGGCATGGTTGAACGCTACATCGATATCGTCCGCGCGGCTGTGAGAACCGCTCTGTCGGTTCCCCCTCGCGAGTGCGGGACAATAAGAGGTCGGCCCCCACGCACGCACCACGCCATACCCCAAGGAAGCTCACTCCATGACGCAGACGCAGCTGCAGATCGGACCGCATACGGTTCAGCCACCGGTCGTCCTGGCACCGATGGCCGGGATCACCAACGCGCCGTTCCGCACCCTCTGCCGGGAGTTCAGCGGGGGCAAGGGGCTGTTCGTCAGCGAGATGATCACCACGCGGGCGCTGGTCGAGCGCGACGCCAAGACCATGCGGCTGATCCATTTCGACGGCACCGAGAAGCCGCGCTCCATTCAGCTCTACGGGGTCGATCCGGTGACCGTCGGCAAGGCCGTCCGGATGATCGTGGACGAGGATCTGGCCGACCACATCGACCTCAATTTCGGCTGCCCGGTGCCCAAGGTGACCCGTAAGGGCGGCGGCTCGGCCCTCCCGTACAAGCGGAACCTGCTGCGCTCGATCCTGCGCGAGGCCGTGACGGGCGCGGGGCCGCTGCCGGTGACCATGAAGATGCGCAAGGGCATCGACGACGATCACATCACCTATCTGGACGCCGGCCGGATCGCCGCCGAGGAGGGCGTGACCGCGATCGCACTGCACGGGCGCACGGCGGCCCAGCACTACGGCGGCACCGCCGACTGGGACGCGATCGCGCGGCTGAAGGAGACCGTCCCCGAGATCCCGGTGCTGGGCAACGGCGACATCTGGTCGGCCGACGACGCGGTGCGGATGATGCGCGAGACCGGCTGCGACGGCGTGGTCGTGGGGCGCGGCTGCCTGGGGCGGCCGTGGCTCTTCGGCGACCTGGTGGCCGCGTTCGAGCCGGGCCCCGCCGCCTGCGCCCGGCCGACCCTGCGGGACGTCGCGGCCGTCATGCGCCGCCACGCCGAGCTGCTCGCCCAGTGGCTGGAGGACGAGGAGCGCGGCGTGATCGACTTCCGTAAGCATGTCGCCTGGTACACCAAGGGCTTCTCGGTCGGCTCCGAGATGCGCAAGCGGCTCGCGATCACCTCGTCCCTGGCCGAGTTGGACGCCCTGCTGGCCGAGCTGGACCTGGACCAGGAGTGGCCCCCCGGCGCCGACGGCCCCCGCGGCCGCACCTCGGGCCGCAACCGCGTGGTCCTGCCGGACGGCTGGCTGGACGACCCGAACGACTGCGCGGGCGTGAGCGCGGACGCGGAGCTGGACACCTCGGGCGGCTGAGCGCGGCGTTCGGCTGATCGGGGTCTTCGGCTGATCGGAGTCTTCGGCTGATCGGGGTTCGGCTGATCGGGTCGCGCCGCGTCCTCAGTGACCCGCCGCCACCGCCAGGTCCAGCGCCAGCGCCGCCGTCCAGCTGAAGTCGCGGGTGCCGCGCGCCTCGCCCGTGTACGGGTCGACGTACTCGGCGAAGTCCGAGGAGGCCGCCGTCTCCAGGGCGGCGGAGCGTAGCGCGTCGGCCCGGGACGCCTCGCCGTGGAGCCGCAGGCCGCGCTCCAGCAGCCAGTTGACGTTGAGCCAGGCGGGACCGCGCCAGTAGCGGGACGGGTCGAAGGCGGGGCCCAGCAGGTCGTAGCTGGGCACCAGCCGTACGGCGGACCCCAGCCCGAAGTGCTCACCGCAGGCCGTACGGATGAGCGCGGCGGCGGTCTCGGGAGGCAGGTCCGGGACGAGCAGGGGCAGCAGGCCCGCCGCGCTGAGCTCGGGCACCAGCGTGTCGGCGCGTACGTCGCGGCACAGGAACAGCCCGGCGGTGGGGTCCCACAACCTGTCCACCAGGGTGGCCGTGAGGCGGGCGGCGCGTGCCCGATGGGGCGACGGGTCGGCGCCGACCAGCGCCGCGATCTCGGCCAGGGCGTGCTCGGAGGCGATCAGCAGCGCGTTGACGCCCGGGTCCTCCACCACAAAGGCCAGCGTGTCCCACTGGTCCCGGTAGCCACCGTCCCGGTAGTCCGCCGCGAGCCGTACGTACCGCCCGTAGTCCAGGTCGGTCGGCCGGTCGGAGGCCGCGCCGTGGTCGAGGTCGGCGCGCTGGAACGTCCCCGGCGCCACCGGCTCGACGCGCGCCAGCGGGGCGTCCCAGCAGGGGCTGTTGTCCATGCCGGGCTCCCAGGGGTGGACCACGGACACCAGACCTTGCCCGCCCAGGTCACGGGCATCGGTCAGATAGCGGTGCCAGGCGGCGAGCCGTGGGTACGTCCGGGTGAGGAAGCCATGGCGTGCCGAGGCGGCCGGATCGGCCTGGTGCACCAGCAGAGCGGCGAGCGCGTGGACCGGGGGCTGGACGATCCCCGAGGTCTCGATCCCCGCCGGGGCGCCGGCGGGCGCGCCTGCGGTGGAGGAGCGCCAGAAGTCGGGGCTCGGGAAGTACGCGCCCTGCGGCAGCGAGGGGTTGAAGACGATATGCGGGATCCGGCCGTCGCCCCACTGGGCCGCGAGCAGGGTTTCCAGCTCCCGCTGGGCGCGCCGCACCGAAAGATGGCGCGATCCGATCGCGATGAACGCCGAATCCCAGCTCCACTGGTGGGGGTACAGGCCGCGGGAGGGGACCGTGGAGGAGCCGGTCCAGTTTTCGTCGAGGACCCGCCGCGCGTCGCTCGCCCAGGTGGCCGACGCGGGCCGTGCGCTGGTCAAGAGCCCTCCTCCTGATGGCATGCGACGTCAACATACCCGCACCGCACGGTGTCCACGGCGGGCGTGGGCGGGAACCGGCGCCGAGGCCGACGGCAGGCGCGGGCACCGTCCCGGCCGCACCCGTGCGAGCCGGGTACCCCCGAGGTCGCCCACCTGCGCTTCGCTCATCTGAGCGGAAGGCCTCTCGTTGTATCCAAAAGGCGAGATGGTGTCCTCCATATGGGCGTGATTCTCGCCACTCTGATCAGCCCCTCGCTCAGATGAGCACACGCCAAGGCCTGGCCCTCCACGCTGGAGCTGCACTCACCTCTCCAATGCGTGACACTCAGTGCCACGCCCTTGATGTTCGACACCTCGAACCATCGGTTACGCAGGGTGAGAATTCCGAGGTGTCCGAGGGCGGAGGGTGGGTGTGCGTTCGAGTCTTGAAGGGTTGCCGAAATGTCCTCACTCGGGCGCCGCACTTTCGAACACGTGGCAGGCGGGTGGTTACAGCCGAATGACGGTGGAGTGGACATGCTCAGGCGCCTTTGATCTGGGTACGCTCCCCGCCGTCAGGGCAGCCGAGCCGAGGAGATCGAGTCCCGTGCCGGAAACACAAGATCATCGGAAGTTCGTTTACGACTTCACCGAGGGCAACAAGGATCTCAAGGACCTGCTCGGCGGGAAGGGGGCCAATCTCGCCGAGATGACCAACCTCGGTCTCCCCGTGCCACCGGGCTTCACGATCACCACCGAGGCATGCAAGGTCTACCTCGACAGCGGTGTGGAGCCCCCTGCCCTGCGCGACGAGGTGAGCGCGCACCTCGAAGCCCTCGAAGGGAAGATGGGCAAAAAGCTGGGCCAGCCGGACGATCCACTGCTGGTATCCGTACGCTCCGGCGCCAAGTTCTCGATGCCCGGGATGATGGACACCGTCCTCAACATCGGCCTCTCCGACGACTCCGTGGCGGGGCTCGCCGCGCAGGCGGGTGACGACCGGTTCGCCTGGGACTCCTACCGCCGCCTCATCCAGATGTTCGGCAAGACCGTGCTGGGCGTGGACGGCGATCTCTTCGAGGAGGCGATCGAGGAGGCCAAGCGCGCCAAGGGCGTCACCGTCGATGTGGATCTGGACGCGGACGACCTCAAGCGGCTGGTCGGCGAGTTCAAGGAGATCGTCGCCGAGGAGACCGGCCGGACCTTCCCGCAGGAGCCGCGCGAGCAGATGGACCTCGCGATCCGGGCCGTGTTCGACTCCTGGAACGGCGACCGCGCCAAGCTCTACCGCCGTCAGGAGCGCATCCCCCACGACCTCGGCACCGCGGTCAACATCTGCTCCATGGTCTTCGGCAACCTCGGCCCCGACTCGGGCACCGGTGTGGCCTTCACCCGCGACCCCGCCAGCGGCCACCAGGGCGTCTACGGCGACTACCTGCAGAACGCCCAGGGCGAGGACGTCGTCGCGGGCATCCGCAACACGGTCCCGCTGGCCGAGCTCGAGCGGATCGACAAGCAGTCGTACGACCAACTGATGCAGATCATGGAAACCCTCGAGACGCACTACAAGGACCTGTGCGACATCGAGTTCACCATCGAGCGCGGCAAGCTGTGGATGCTGCAGACCCGCGTCGGCAAGCGCACCGCCGGTGCCGCCTTCCGGATCGCCACCCAGCTGGTCGACCAGGGTCTGATCGACGAGGCCGAGGCGCTGCGCCGGGTCAACGGGGCGCAGCTCGCGCAGCTGATGTTCCCGCGCTTCGACGAGGAGGCGGCCGCGGGCGACTCCGTGCGGAAGATCGGGCGGGGCATCGCCGCCTCCCCGGGCGCCGCCGTCGGCAAGGCCGTCTTCGACTCGTACACCGCCGTCAAGTGGTCCCGGTCCGGTGAGAAGGTCATTCTCATCCGCCGCGAGACCAACCCCGACGACCTCGACGGCATGATCGCGGCCGAGGGCATTCTGACCTCCCGCGGCGGCAAGACCTCGCACGCCGCCGTCGTCGCCCGCGGCATGGGCAAGACGTGCGTATGCGGCGCCGAGGAGCTCGAAGTCGACACCAAGCGGCGCCGGATGACGGTGCCCGGCCGGGACGGCAAGGACGGGCTGGTGATCGAGGAGGGCGACGTCGTCTCGATCGACGGCTCCTCCGGCAAGGTCTACCTCGGCGAGGTCCCGGTCGTGCCGTCCCCGGTCGTCGAGTACTTCGAGGGCCGGATGCACGCGGGTGCCGACGACGCCGACGAGCTGGTGGGCGCCGTGCACCGGATCATGGCGTACGCGGACCGCGTGCGCCGGCTGCGGGTCAGGGCCAACGCGGACAACGCCGAGGACGCGGCCCGCGCCCGGCGGTTCGGGGCGCAGGGCATCGGCCTGTGCCGCACCGAGCACATGTTCCTCGGCGAGCGCCGCGAGATGGTCGAGCACCTGATCCTCGCTCACACCGACGAGGAGCGCGAGGCCGCCCTCGACCAGCTGCTGCCGCTGCAGAAGAACGACTTCGTGGAGCTGTTCGAGGCGATGGACGGGCTGCCCGTCACCGTACGGCTGCTCGACCCGCCGCTGCACGAGTTCCTGCCCGACATCACCGAGCTGTCGGTGCGGGTCGCGCTCGCCGAGTCCCGCAAGGACCACAACGAGAACGATCTGCGGCTGCTCCAGGCCGTGCACCGGCTGCATGAGCAGAACCCGATGCTGGGTCTGCGCGGAGTGCGCCTCGGGCTCGTCATCCCCGGCCTGTTCGCCATGCAGGTACGGGCCATCGCCGAGGCCGCCGCCGAGCGCATGAACGCCAAGGCCGATCCGCGTGCCGAGATCATGATTCCGCTGGTCGGAACGGTCCAGGAGCTGGAGATCGTCCGCGAGGAGGCCGAGCAGATTATCGAGGAGGTCGAGCGGGCCCGGGGCGTGGACCTCAAGCTCACCCTCGGCACCATGATCGAGCTGCCCAGGGCCGCCCTGACCGCCGCTCAGATCGCCGAATCCGCCGACTTCTTCTCCTTCGGCACCAACGACCTCACCCAGACGGTCTGGGGCTTCTCCCGCGACGATGTGGAGGCAAGCTTCTTCACCGCGTACCTGGAGAAGGGCATCTTCGGCGTCAGCCCGTTCGAGACCATCGACAGGGACGGCGTCGGCGCCCTCGTGCGCGACGCCGCACAGGCCGGTCGCGCCACCCGCCCCGACCTCAAGCTCGGGGTCTGCGGCGAACACGGCGGCGACCCGGAGTCCGTCCACTTCTTCCACGAGGTGGGGCTGGACTACGTCTCCTGCTCCCCGTTCCGCATCCCCGTCGCGCGCCTGGAGGCCGGCCGCGCGGCCGTGAACGGCGGATGAGGACGATCGCCAGCCGATAAGGCCACCGGGGGCGCAGCCGGGAACCCCGACCCTCAGCCCGGCAGCGGCTCCGGCTCTCAAAGGGGGCGGCACCTTGTGCGGAGGTGCCGCCCCCTCTCACTCCCCCCACGGGAGCTGTTGCCGCTCGCATCGGCTACGCGCGGCAACACAGGTGCCCAGTCGCCGTAACGTACTCGTCACCCCCCACGGGAACGAGCAATCGGGCTCTGAGCACCGCCTGTTGAATTCCGGACGGCCCCCGTAAGTCTTTACCGGCGGCCCCCGGCTTTCACGTTGAACAGCTTTCCTCTTCTGCCCCCCGCATCGCGCCCCGTTTCACATCTGGCCAAAAGGGCGTGGTGACTGACGGTGTAAGCGTGCATACTCATCGGTGATCGGGGGGCGATCAGCATGTCACTTGTGAGGGTCTGGTGCTACGTGTTCATTTCAGTGAACTCGATCTGGCCCGGCTGCGGATGGCTATCCGCCCGGATGTGCTCTGGGAAACCGTTTTAAGTTTCCATCGCCTACGCGAGAACCGAGCGGAGAACGTATACGGGGAATGGCGTTCGGAAGCGCGTAACCGGCTCAACGGCGAGGCGCGGCTGCTCGCGCCGCTCATTCCCTCGCGCGGCTATTTCCCGGACTTCCTGACACCCGCAGAAGGGGTAATCGGTTGCGACAGTGCCATGGACGCGCTGCGCGCCACCCCGGGAGAGCGCTTGCACTCCGAGATATCCCGGCTCCCGGCGGCCCGCTCGCTCCCGGGCTGGATACGCGAGCTGGCACAGGGCGAGGCGCGGCCCCTGGACCGGCTCATCACCACCCTGCGCGCCTACCACCGGGCCGCCGTCGCCCCGTACTGGGCGCATATCCAGGCCCGGATCGAGGCCGACCGGGCCGCCCGGGGCCGCGCCCTGCTGGACGGGGGAGCCGACGGGCTGCTGGCCTCGCTGCCGCCGACGATGCGCTGGCGGTCGCCCGTGCTGGAGGTGGACTACCCGGTCGACCGCGATCTGCATCTGCGCGGACGGGGGCTGCTGCTCCTGCCGTCCTTCTTCTGCCGGGGGACCCCGGTGACCTTCCGGAACCCGGAACTTGCCCCGGTGCTGGTCTACCCGGTCGAACACGCCCGGCGCGGCGCCCCGCCGCGCCCCCAGCAGCGGCCCGCCGCCGCCTCCGGCTGCCCCCGCTCGCTCGGCAAGCTCGTCGGGCAGACCCGCTCGGAGGTGCTGCTGGAGGTCGGCGGCGGCTGTACGACCAGCGAACTCGCCCGCCGGGTCGGCGTCTCGCTCGCCTCGGCCAGCCAGCACGCCAGCGTGCTGCGCGAGGCGGGCCTGGTGCACACCCTGCGCCAGGGCAGCGCCGTACTGCACACCCTGACCCCGCTGGGCGCCGCCCTGCTGCGTGGTGGCGCCGCGCCGGGGGAGCGGGTCTTCGGCACGCCGACGGCATTCCCGGTGGTCGCCACGAGCGGGCGGGGGCCGTCGGCCCGTGGCTGAGTCAGCGCGGGGGCGAGGCCGCCGTGAGCACGCCCGGGAGGCGCTCGGCCAGGTGCGCGTAGTCGGTGACGGTGTTATAGAGATGGGCCGAGAGCCGCAGAAAGCCGCGCCCGTTCCAGGAGGTGATCGCCGTCTCGCAGCCGGTCCCGGCCGCGATACGGCGCTGCAGCGCTTGGGCCGTCGGGTGGTCGGTGGCGAGACCCGCCGGCAGCGGGACCAGCCGCATCGCCGGGGCCTCACTGCCCCCGACCGCGGTGAGGTCCGCGTGCAGGGCGTCGGCCAGCAGCCCCTGCGCCACCTCGGCCAGCTTCGTCATCCGGTCGCGCGCCGCGTCCCAGCCGTAGGCCTCGTCGATGAACTCCAGCGAGCGCGGCGCCGCGAGCCAGGCGGTGTGGTCCCCGGTGCCCTGCTCGTCGAAGCGGCGCGGGAAGGGGTGCGGGAAGCCCCAGGAGTCGGTGAGCGGCCACAGACTCTGGGCCTCCGGCCCGCGCGCCACCAGCGCCGCCGTACCGCGCGGGGCACAGCACCACTTGTGCAGATTGCCGACCCAGAAGTCGGCACCCCCGGCCAGGCCGACCGGGTCGGCCAGCATGCCGGGCGCGTGCGCGCCGTCCACCAGGACCCGCGCCCCGGCGGCGTGGGCGAGCCGGGTGATCTCCGCGACCGGGAAGAGCCGGGCGGTGGCCGAGGTGATCTGGTCGACGACGACCAGCGCGGTGGCGCCGGACAGCGCGCCGTCGAAGACGGCCGCGATCTCCCCGGCGGTCGCCTCCAGCGGGATGTGGAGCGTACGGACCCGGGCGCCCGCCCGCTCGGCGGCCCGCGCCGCGCCCATGGCCACGGCGCCGTACGCATGGTCGGTCAGCAGCACCTCGCCGCCGCGCGGCAGCGCGAGGCCGGCCAGGACGGTGCTCACCCCGGCGCTGGCGTTGGGCACCAGGGCGGTGCGGTCCGCCGGGACCCGCAGAAAGCGCCCCACGGCGGCCCGCGCGCGCCCCACCCGCCCGGGCAGCTCCCGGAACCACGTGTCCGGGTTGGCCTCCATCTCCTCGCGCAGCGCCCGCTGGGCGGCCTGGACGGTGCGGGGGACCGCGCCGAACGAGCCGTGGTTGAGATGGACGACGGAGGGGTCCAAGGTCCAGTGTGGCTGGTCGGTCAGCGGCTGGTCAGTCATAGGCCCCTCGTTCCCGTGTGTGCCTCAAGGTCAGTCGTCGATGCCCGAGCGCTCGACGCCCGCGACGATATAGCGCTGCAGGAAGAGGAAGACCACCAGCAGCGGCACGATCGACACCGCCGACGCCACGAACAGCTCATGGATGTTGACGCTCTGGGCGGTGGTGAACGTCGACAGCGCGACCTGGACCGTCCACGCGTCCCGGTCCTGGCCGATGACCAGCGGCCACAGAAAGGCGTTCCAGGCGCCGATGAAGACGATGGTGCCGACCGCCGCGAAGACCGGGCGCGAGTTCGGCACCACGACCCGCCAGTACGTACGCCAGTAGCCGAGCCCGTCCACCCGCGCCGCGTCCTCCAGCTCTCGGGGGAAGCCCAGGAAGTACTGGCGGAAGATGAACGCCGCGACCGAGCTGAAGAGCGTGGGCACCACCAGACCGCGCAGTGTGGAGATCCAGCCGAGCGAGCTGACCAGCACAAAGCTGGGCACGAAGGTGACCGCCGCCGGGACCATGAGGGTGCCGAGGATCCAGTAGAAGACCACATTGGCGTGGCGGTACGGAATGCGGGCCAGCCCGTAGCCGGCGAGCGAGGCCGGCAGCAGCGTGCCGAGCGTGGTGAGGACGGCGATCAGCGAGGAGTTGAGCAGCGCGTGCGCCATCGGCACATTGGGGTCGTCGAACAGCTCGCCGATGTGCGACCAGTGCAGCTCGCTCGGGAAGAAGGTCCACTCGGGCGAGGTGATGTCCGCCTCGCTCGACAGCCCGTTGCGTACGAGGAGATAGAAGGGGATGAGAAAGAGCAGCGCGAGCGCGATCAGCAACACCAGCCGCACCGCGCGCCCGACGGCGACCAGAGCGTCCCGCACATCACCCGGCTTCCGGGAGTCCCGCATCCGGCTCACTCCTCCTTCCGGCCGAGGCCGAACCAGCGCGCCTGCACCACCGTCACCACGGCGATGATCAGCGCCAGGATCACCGCGCCCGCGCTGCCGAGGCCGAGGTTCTGCCCCTGCCCCAGCGCCGTGTAGTAGAGGTAGACCAGCGGCGGGCGGGCGTACGGCGGATAGCCCCGCGAGTCGGACAGCAGGTTGTAGAACTCGTCGAATGCCTGGAAGGCGTTGATCACCAGCAGCAGGACGACGGCGACCGAGACCGCCCGCAGCTGCGGAAAGGTGATGTGCCGGAAGACCTGCCACCCCGGCCGCGCCCCGTCCACGGCCGCCGCCTCATAGAGCCGTGGTGAGATGCGCTGCAGCCCGGCCAGGAAGAGCACCATGTAGAAGCCCGCTTGCAGCCACAGCCGTACGGTCACGATGACCAGCCAGTACCAGGGCGGATCGGTCGTCGACAGCCAGGCGATCTGATCGGCGCCGAACCAGCCGAGGACGGTGTTGGCCAGCCCGAAGCGCACCCCGTTGAAGATCGACATCTTCCAGATCAGCGCGGCCACGACATACGAGCACGCCACGGGCAGAAAGAACACCGACCGGAAGAACGCCTGCGCCCAGCGCAGCCGGTTGACCATCAGCGCGAGCGCGAGCGAGAGCACATAGGTCGCCGGGACGATGAACGCCGTGAACACCAGGAAGGTCAGCAGGGAGTCGGTGAAGGCGTCGTCGCCCAGCATCGCCGTGTAGTTGTCCAGCCCGACGAACTCCGTCGGCGACACGGTGTTGTGCGCGTCGAAGAAGCTGAGATAGGCGCTCCAGGCCAGCGGCACGTAGGTGAAGAGGGTGAGGCCGACGACAAAGGGGCCGACAAAGATCCAGAACCAGAGGGTCCGGTTCTGCGGGCCCAGCGGACTGCGCATCAGCGGCCGTCGCATCAGCTCTTCTTCTGTACGCGCCGCAGCTCCGCATTGGTCTTGCGCACGACCGCCTTCAGCTCGCTCTCCGGGTTGGCGCCGCTCTTGATGATGCGGCTCAGCGCGTCCTGGTAGGCGGACTTGCTCGCGGGGGTCCACAACAGCGGCTCGGCATGCCCGTAGTCCGTGGCGTAGCGCACCGCCTCACCGGCCGCGCCCTCCCGCAGCTTGGCGGCCTTCTTCGCGAGCGAGATCCGGGCCGGGATATGGAAGCCGTAGGTCAGCGCGAAGTCCTCCTGATACTCCGTCTTCTCCACCCACAGCCACTTCACATACGCCTTCGCCGCGTCCTTGTGCTTGCTGCGGGCGCTGACCGCCGCCCCGTACGCGCCGACCGGCACCGCGGGCCTGCCGTCCGCCCCGTCCTTGGGGAACGGCAGCACCCCGAAGTCGTCCCCCAGCGCCTTCGTGATCTGCGGCAGCGCCCACAGCCCCGACCACTGCATGGCGGTGAGCCCCTGGGTGAACGCGGCCGGATCCGACCAGTCGGAGGGCGCCCCGAGCAGCAGGGACTTCTCGGCGTAGAGCTGACGCAGCTTGCCGAGCGTCCGGGCGGCGACCGGATCGTCGAAGCCGGCCTTGCCGTCCTCGGTGACCAGGTCGAGGCCGGCGGCATTGAGCGGGGTGCCGCCGAGGACGCCGGGACCGCCGTCATTGCCGAGGAAGAGCCCCTTGACGTTCTTCGTGGTGAGCTTCTTCGCCGCGTCGACCAGCGCGTCGAGCGTCCGGGGCGGCTCGACCCCCGCGTCCTTCAGCATGCTGATGCGGTAGTAGAGCAGCTGCATGTCGACGACCTGCGGAATGGCCCAGATCTTGCCCTGATACGTCTTCGGGGCGAGCACGGCCGGGTTGATGTCGTCCTTCGCCTCGCTGAGGAGGTCGGAGAGATCGACGACCTGACCGCCCCGGATCTGGTCCAGCGTCGGGCCGTTGACCTCGAAGACATCGGGGCCGGACGCGGTGAGCAGCGCGGCGGCGGTCTGCTGGTCGTAGGCCCCCGGCCGCCACTGGACGTTGACGTCGGCCTTGTCGTACGCGTCGGCGTACCGCTTCACGGCCTGCTCGGTGCCCGGCTCGCCGTACTGGTGGTACCACTGCGAGATGACCGGCTCACCGCCCGAATCCCCGTCATCGCGACCGGTATTGGACCCGCACGCGGCGGCCAGCGCCCCGGTCAGGGCGAGCCCTCCGCCCGTACCCAGCAGTCTTCTGCGGCTGATGGACATGGTGTGCGCCCCCTCGCTCCCTCGTCGTTGGGTCACCGTAGACCTAACGATCAACGATGGGGGCGGATTGCGACAGGGGTATTGCTGCGGTATGTCAGCTGTCGGTATCGGAATGTGACGCCGGGTCGGTCTCGTCCGTCTCGTCGATCTCGTCGAAGACGCGCTGGGCGGTGGCGAAGGCGGCGTTGGCCGCCGGGACGCCGCAGTAGATCGCGCTCTGCAGCAGCACCTCGCCGATCTCCTCGCGGGTCAGACCGTTGGTGAGGGCGGCCCGGATGTGCATGGCCAGTTCGGCGTCGTGGCCGTGGGCGATGAGCGCGGTGAGGGTGATGGCGCTGCGCATCCGCCGGTCCAGGCCGTCCCCGGTCCAGATCTCGCCCCAGGCGTAGCGGGTGATGAAGTCCTGGAAGCGGGCGGTGAACGGCGTCGTACGGGCCGCCGCGCGGTCCACATGGGTGTCCCCGAGGACGGCGCGGCGCACCGTCATTCCGGCGGCGTGGCGGGAGGCGTCGTCGGGGGAGTCCGCTGACGTCCGGGTGAAGTGCGCGAGCAGCGCGGGGGTCACGGCCTCCGGCCGCTCCACCCCCGCGAGATGCGCCGCCCCCGCGAGCTCCAGCAGACTGGCGCCCAGGACGGCGTCCGCGATCTCGCGGGCGTGCGGGGGCGGGGTGGCGGGGTCGTCGCGGCCCGCCACGACCAGGGTGGGGGCGGCGATGGAGGCCAGCTCGTCCCGTAGGTCGTAGTCGGCGAGGACGTCGCAGCAGGCGGCATAGCCCGCGCGGTCGGTGTCGCGGAGGTCCTGGAGGAGCGCGCGACCGCGCGGTGTGGCGGCGAAGTCGTGTGAGAACCACAGCCCGGGGCGGCTCGCCGCCATCGCCTCCGTCCCCTCCTCCCGTACGAGCTTCGCTCGCTCACGCCAGACGGCGGGCTCCGCGAAGTGGGCCGAGGAGCAGACGACGGCGAGGGATGTGACGCGGTCGGGCTGGTGCGCGGCCAGATACAGCCCGACCGCCCCGCCGATCGAGATACCCGCGTACGCGAACCGGTCCCACTGATGGGCGTCGGCGAGGCGCAGCACGAGGGTGGCGAGATCGGCGACGGTGGCGCTGCCGTCGGAGGGGAGCAGCGCGGCGGGGGACCCGCCGTGCCCCGGCAGATCCCAGCGCAGCACGCGGTGGGCACGGGCGAGGGCGGGCAGTTGCGGCTCCCAGACGGCGAGCGACGTGCCGAGGGAGGGGCCGAGGATGAGGGGCGGGGCGGTGGTGGGGCCGGTGAGGTCGTGGTGGAGTTGCTCGTCAGTCACGGGTGGGCTCTCCGGTGGGTGGGAAACCCAGCGCCTCCGGCGATCGAGGAGCGGGGTGCGGGGCGGAGCCCCGGCGGGTCAGGGCGCGGTCCACCAAGGCGGGGGCCGAGCCCACGTACTGGGTGGGGTCCGTCAGCTCGCGCAGCCGCTCACTCGGCAGCGCCTCGGCCACCTGCTCCTCCGCGGCCAGGGCATCGGCCAGCCCGACGCCCTTCTCCGCCGCCCGCCGCGACGCCTCCGTCAGCAGCTCCTTCGCGCGGGCGCGGCCCACGAGGGGGGCGAGGGCGGCGGCGATGCGCTCGCTGACGATCAGGCCATCCGTGAGCTGGAGGTGTTCGGCCATCCGGTCCGGGAAGACCCTCAGGCCCTCCGTCAGCTCGGCCGCGTCCCGCGCCGCCCCGCCGGCCAGCCGCAGCAGCTCCCGTAGCGTCTGCCACTCGGCGTGCCAGGCCCCGGCCGGGCGCTCGTCCTCCGCGACCAGCGACCCGAGCAAGGTGGCGGCGAGCAGCGGTGCCTGGCGGGCCGCGGCCGCGATGAGCGTGGCACGCACGGGGTTGCTCTTGTGCGGCATGGCGGACGAGCCGCCCCCGCTGCCCTCCGCGACCTCGCCGATCTCCGTACGCGAGAGCACCAGCACATCCGCCGCCACCTTCCCGAGCGCGCCCACGGCGAAGGCGAGCGCGGTGCCGAGGTCGGCGACGGGGGTGCGCAGGGTGTGCCAGGGGAGGGCGGGTTCGGCGAGCCCGGTCTCGTCGGCGAAGCGGGACAGGAGCGCGATCCCCTCGTCGAACGCGGCCAACGTGCCTGCCGCACCGCCCAGTTGGGCGGGAGGCCGCAGCGCCGCGAGCCGGTCGTGGGCGTCGAGCGTGAGCGCCCGCCACCCCGCCGCCTTCAGCCCGAAGGTGGTGGGGACGGCGTGCTGGGTGAGGGTACGGCCGGGCATCGGGGTGCCGCGGTGCGCGGCGGCGAGCCGCGTCAGGGCCGCCGCCGTACGGTCGAGGTCGGCCACGATCAGCGGCAGGGTGCGGGCGGTAACCAGCATCGCGGCCGTATCGAGGATGTCCTGGCTGGTCGCGCCCCGGTGGACGTACGGCGCGGCGTCGCCGTCCGTACGGGCCACCGCCGCGGTGAGGTCGGTGACCAGCGGGATGACCGGGTTGCCGCCGGAACGGGCGCGCAGGGCGAGATCGCGTACGTCGTACAGCTTGGCGCGAGCCGCCGCCCCCACGGCCTCGGCCGCGCCCGCGGGGGCCTGCCCGACCGCGACCAACGTCCGGGTCAGCGCGGCCTCGGCGTCGAGCATGCCCTGAAGGAAGGCGACATCCCCGGTGGCGTCCTCGACCGCCGTCCCGGCCCGAACGGGCGCCAGCAGCCCGACGTCGGCGCCGCGCGCGCCACCGGTGCCACTCGCGCCTGCGGCACCGGCGCCTGCGGGGCCGCCTACCCCTGCGACGGCACCCGTGCCGGCGGCGCCACCCACATCGGCGGCGCCACTCGCGCCCGCCGAGTCGCCCGTGCTCGCCGCACGGGCCGACTCCGCGCCGCCCGCCGGCCGCGTGTGGCAGGCCGGGTCATCGTGGGGGCTACCGGAACTCAAGGAAGACCGTCTCTCCCTCGCCCTGCAGGCGGATGTCGAAGCGGTACGTCCCCGGCTGGGACCCCGGCCTCGCCACCAGGGTCTCCCGTCGGGATGGGTCCAGCGAGGCGAGGAGCGGGTCGGTGGCGTTGGCCTCGGCGTTCTCGGGGAAGTAGACGCGCGTGAACAGGTGGTGCAGCAACCCGCGGGCGTGCAGACACACGCTCACATACGGAGCGGCGGGGGCGCCCGGCGGCAGCGTGCGCGCCGACCAGTGGCCGTCCGCGTCCGTGGCGACGCGGCCGAAGCCGGTGAAGTCCACCCCGTTGCGGCCGAGGAAGCCGCCGGTCACCGGGGAGCGCCGCATCGAGCCGGGGGCGCCGGCCAGCGATCCGTCCGGGGCCGCCTGCCACAGCTCGACGAGGGCGTCCGGCACCGGCGCGCCCGCGCCGTCGTACACATACCCGTGCAGGGTGATGGCGTCTGCGTGCCCCGCCGGGGCCATCTCGCCGCCGCCGGGGAAGGGCAGCGCATAGCCGTAGAAGGGGCCCACGGTGTGGGAGGGGGTGGGGGACAGCTCGGTCATCAGCGGCCTTCCTCTGTCCACGTCGCCGACGGTCCGTCCAGCACGATGTCCCACCGGTAGCCCAGCGACCACTCTGGCTTCGACAGCGTGGGGTCGTAACGGGCGATCAGCCGCTGCCGAGCCGACTCGTCCGTCACCGACTGCAGGATCGGGTCGTGGGCGAAGAGCGGGTCGCCGGGGAAGTACATCTGGGTGACGAGGCGCTGGGTGAAGGCCGTGCCGAAGAGGGAGAAGTGGATGTGCGCGGGCCGCCAGGCGTTCTCGTGGTTGCGCCAGGGATAGGCGCCCGGCTTGATGGTGGTGAAGCTGTACGAGCCGTCGTCGCCGGTCAACACGCGCCCCACCCCGGTGAAGTTGGGGTCGAGCGGCGCGGGGTGCTGATCGCGCAGATGGGCGTAGCGGCCGGCCGCGTTGGCCTGCCACAGCTCGATGAGCTGCCCCCGGATCGCCCGCCCCCGGCTGTCCAGGAGCCGCCCGGAGACGGTGATGCGCTCGCCGAGCGGCTCGCCCTGGTGCTGCACCGTGAGGTCGTTGTCGGTGTCGGTGATATCGGTGCGGCCGAAGACGGGGGTGTGCAGCTCGACGGTCTCCGGGTCGCCGTGGACCGCGACCAGCGGCTGCCGCGGATGGCGCAGGACACTGCTGCGGTAGGGCGGGAAGTCGCGCGGGGGGTGATCGGCGGCGGGGGCGCCGGCGGAACGCGCCGTGTCGTAGGTTTCGCGGATCACGGCGAGTTCGCGGTCGATGTCGGCCTGGGTGAGCGCCATGTCTGTCGTCAGCCTTACCTTTCGAGGACGAGGGCGAGGCCCTGTCCGACGCCGATGCACAGGGTGGCGAGGCCGGTCCCCGAGCCGCGGGCGGCCAGCTGGTGGGCGACGGCTCCGGTGAGGCGGGCGCCGGAGCAGCCGAGCGGGTGGCCGATGGCGATGGCGCCGCCGCGCGGGTTGACGATGGCGGGGTCGAGGTCCGGCCATTCGGCGAGGCAGCCCAGGGTCTGGGCGGCGAACGCCTCGTTCAGCTCCAGGGTGGCCAGACCGGCGAAGGTACGGCCCGCCTTGGCGAGGGCGCGGCGCACGGCCTCGACCGGGCCGAGCCCGAAGTACTGCGGCTCGATGCCGGTGACGGCGGAGGCGCCGATCCGGGCCAGCGGCTCGCGCCCGGTGGCCTTGAGGCCCTCCTCGTCGACGAGCAGCAGCGCCGCCGCGCCGTCGTTGAGGGGCGAGGAGTTGCCGGCGGTGACCGTACCGCCGTCCTTCCGGAAGGCGGGCTTCAGCTTGGCGAGGGACTCCATCGACGTCGTGTCGCGGATGGTCTCGTCGCGGACGAGGTCGACTCCCTCGTACGGCAGGACCTCGGCGTCGTATGCCCCGTCCTTCCACGCCCGCGCCGCCTTCTCATGGCTGGCGAGCGCGAACGCGTCCTGCGCCTCGCGGGTGATGCCGTGCTTGTCGGCGATCAGCTCGGCGCCCTCGCCGAGGGCGACGGTCCACTCGGGCGGCATGTCGGGGTTGGTCATCCGCCAGCCGAGGGTCGTGGAGTACAGCTGCTGATGCCCGGCGGGGAAGGAGCGCTCGGGCTTCTGGAGCACCCAGGGGGCGCGGCTCATCGACTCGACGCCGCCCGCGAGGGCGATATGCGCGTCGCCGGTGGCGATGGCGCGGGCGGCCTGGAGGACGGCCTCCAGGCCCGAGGCGCAGAGCCGGTTGACGGTGGCGCCGGGCACGGTGACGGGAAGCCCGGCGAGCAGTACGGCCATCCGGGCGACGTCGCGATTGTCCTCGCCGGCGCCGTTGGCGTTGCCGAAGTACACGTCGTCGATACGGGACGGGTCGAGGCCGGGCGTACGGGCGAGGAGGCCGCGGACGACATGGGCGGCGAGGTCGTCGGGGCGGACGCCCGCGAGCGCGCCGCCGTACTTGCCGACGGGGGTGCGGACGGCGTCGACAATATAGACGTCACGCAGGCTGTTGTGGCTCATTCAGTCATCCTTCTTTCCGGCGGCCTTGAGGGCGCGCAGGGCGGCCAGTTCCTCGGGCGTCGGCGGCTCGGTGGCGCCGAGTTCGTCGCTCACCGTCAATTCCCAGCCGGTGGCGGCCCGGACCTGCTCGACGCTGACACCCGGGTGCAGCTCCGTCAGCACCAGCTCGGCGGTGGCCGGGTCGGGGCGGAGGACGCCGAGGTCGGTGATGACGGCGACCGGGCCGGCGCCGGGCATCCCGAGCTTCTTACGGTCGCCGGGGCCGCTGCCGTGGCCCAGGGTGGTCACGAAGTCGAGCCGCTCCACGAAGTTGCGGGTGGAGTGGCGGAGCACCATCAGTACCTTGCCGCAGTTCGAAGCGATCTCGGGGGCCCCGCCGGCGCCGGGGAGGCGGGCCTCGGGCTTGTCCGGGCCGCGGCCCACGACGGTGGTGTTGATGTTGGCGTAGCGGTCGACCTGGGCGGCGCCGAGAAAGCCGACGTCGATCCGGCCGCCCTGCAGCCAGTAGTTGAACATCTCGGGCACCGGGACGACCGCGTCGGCGGTCTCGGCGAGCTCGCCGTCACCGATGGAGAGGGGGAGCCGGATGGGCTTGGAGCCGATGGTGCCCGACTCGTAGATCAGGACGAGACCCGGGTTGACCGTATTGCGGGCGAGGTTGGCGGCGGTGCTGGGCAGTCCGATGCCGACGAAGCAGGTCTTGGCGCCGGCGAGGGCACGGGCCGCGTTGACCTCCATCAGCTCGTCGCGGGTGAAGCCTGGGGTCGCGGCGTGGGCGGTCATCACACCGCGGCCTTTCCGTCGCGCACGGTCCGCACGTTCTCCTCGATCCATCGCGTGAACGCCTC
Source organism: Streptomyces sp. NPDC005393 (assembly GCF_040606675.1). NCBI lineage: Bacteria > Bacillati > Actinomycetota > Actinomycetes > Kitasatosporales > Streptomycetaceae > Streptomyces > Streptomyces sp. NPDC005393. Next base: position 259,893 of record NZ_JBEXFG010000004.1, read on the forward strand.
GCGGTCGCGGGCGATCGGGTCCCATGCCTGGTAGAATCCGTTGGCGCGGACCGAGTACCCGGTGGCGTAGGAGGGGTGCGCACCGCCGGGGACGACGGACACCGCGTCGATGACCCACGTCGGCAGAACGATCCCGCCCGGCCGCGGCTCCAGCTCCTCGACGACCTCCTCCACGGTCACCAGCACCCGGTCCGCCGCGAGCGCCGCCTCCTTCTGGACGCCGGTCAGACCCCACAGCTGGACATTGCCGGCGCGGTCGGCCTGCTGGGCATGGATGACGGTGACATCGGGGTTGAGCGCGGCGACCGCGGCCAGCTCCTCCCCGGTGAAGGGGCAGACGACGGTGGAGACGGTGTCCGTACGGGTCGGGATGTCGCTTCCGCGATAGCCGCGCAACACGGCGAACGGCAGCTTGGACGCCCCCGCCACATAGCGGTTGGCCATACCCGCGTGGCTGTGCTCATCCAGCTCCAGCGGGCGCGGCCAGCCGTTCTCGACGGCGTCACGGAAGCGGTGCAGCGAGCCGACGCCGGGGTTGCCGCCCCAGGAGAAGACCAGCTTCCGCACCAGCCCGGCGCCGATGAGCTGGTCGTAGATGACATCCGGGGTCATCCGGACGAGGGTGAGGTCGGTGACGCCCCGGCGGATGATCTCGTGCGCGGCCGCGTACGGGATCAGGTGGGTGAAACCCTCCATCGCGACGGTGTCCCCGTCGTGGATGAGGTCCGCCACGGCGTCGTGCAGGCTACGGATGTCGGCCATCGTCACTCCGCGGTGATCTTCGTTTTCGAAGATGCTCAGTGTACTGATTATTTTCTGCCGTTCCCGAACGCTGCCATCGCAGGGTGCGCTCGTCAAGCGAGTGTAGGACGAATGTTTGCCGCTCGACACCGGTGCTTCCACAGGGCAGAATCGCTCAGTACACGAATCAATGGGTCGTCGGTGACAGGGAGGTCAACGGCATGGGCGGCGCGGTCGATCTGAGCACCCACCCGGGGCATCTGGCCCGCCGGTTCCAGCAGGCGCACTCCGTGCTGTGGGGCGCGATGGTCTCGGAGGAGACCACGTCGCCGCAGTTCGCGGTGGTCAACGCGCTGGTGGAGAAGCCGGACATCGACCAGCGGACGCTGGGCGAGCACGTCCACCTCGACCGGTCGACCATCGCCGACCTGGTCGCCCGGCTGGGCCGGCGCGGCCTGCTGGAGCGGGTGCGGGATCCGCGGGACGGCCGGCGCAATGTCCTCAAGCTGACGGACGAGGGCGTACGGGTGCACCGGAAGCTGGTCACGCGGACGGCGCGGATGAACAGGGTCTTCCTGGCGCCGCTCGACGAAGGCGAGCGCGAGACGCTGCTGCGGCTGCTCGGACGGGTGGCGGACGCGGCCGAAGAGCTGCGCGCGTAGGGGCCCGCCGGGCGGGACAGGAGATAAGGAAGGGGAGGTGACCCCCCACCGTAACGCCGCCCTGCTCGGGGGCTTGCCCTCACGGTGGGGTTGTCCGGGCTGAGTTGCCTCGGTGGCTCGCTCGTACGGCCCACCACGAGGACGACCCTCCGCCACGCGTGCGACCCTCCGCCCTGCGTGGGGCCCGCCCCGCGGGCGGACGGCACTACGTCGACAAGAGCCGTGCCCCGCGCCCGATGACGACCGTGGCGTCCAGCTCATCGCACTCCGCCACCCGTGGGACCAGCCCGTCGCGGGCGACGATATCGACGGCCGACGGCGCCTGCCGCTCACTGGTCTCGAACAGCAGACAGCCGCCCGGCGCCAGCCACCCGGCCGCCGCGGCGGTCACCCTGCGCAGCACATCGAGCCCGTCCGCCCCGCCGTCCAGCGCCACCCGCGCCTCATGGACCCGGGCCTCCGGCGGCAGCAGCCCCACCTCCTCGGTGGGTACGTACGGCACATTGGCGAGCAGTAAGTCGACGCGTCCGCGCAGCGGGGCCGGCAGTGGCTCATAGAGATCGCCCTCGTACACCCGGCCGCCGGCCGCGCCCACATTGCGGCGCGCGCACCGCACCGCGGCCGGGTCGATATCGGCCGCGTACAGCTCGACCCGGTCCAGCGCGGCGCCCAGCGCGGCCCCGAGCGCCCCCGATCCGCAGCACAGATCCACGACTACCGCCCCCGCCCCCGCGGGCGCGAGCCCCGCGGCCTGCCGGACCAGGAACTCGGTGCGCCGCCTGGGTACGAAAACCCCCGGATCCACGGCTATCCGCCGCCCGCAGAACTCCGCCCAGCCGAGCACATGTTCCAACGGCACACCGGCGACACGCCGATCCACCATCCGGTCGAGCTCGGCCGGGCTTCCTGCGGTGGTGATGAGCAACTCCGCCTCGTCCTCGGCGAAAACGCACCCTGCGGCGCGCAGCCTGCCGACGACGGCGGAAAAAGAGAGAGGAGAAGATGATGACGGTGAAGTCGACATGGAGCCTTCCGGGATGCCTGGGGCGCTCCCGCGGTCACCTATGCCGGTTCGACCGCACAGCCATGAGATGAGAGCACCCAGCCTGACCTGGCGTTAATGAGTCTCGCCTCCTCGATCCGTACGGGTGACGGCAACACTACCCGATTCCACCGACGCCCCCGACGGCTCAGGTCCCCACATCGCATACGGCCCGAGAGCCCGTGCCCCCAGCGGTGAGGACCGCACAAACCGATCATGTCTCCAGCGCCGCGAACCGCACCCCCGTCAGTTGCTCGGACGCGGCCCACAACTGCCGCCCCGCTTTGTCGCTGAGCGTCCACTTGGCGCGTGCCGAGCGGGTGGGGGAGCCGCGCCACATCTGGAACGGGGGGCCGAAGAAGTCGTCCTGCCGTACCTCCGGCGCGGTCGCGGCGTAGAGGGTGGGCAGGGCGCCCTTCTCGGCGCTCTGGGCGAAGAAGCGGTTGCCGAGCTCCATGAACCGCTCGGCGGCCCGGCGGCCCTCCATCCTCGGGGCGGCGGTCTGCAGATTGGTCGAGGCGTAGCCGGGGTGCGCGGCGGCCGCCACCAGGTGCGCGTCCGTCGCGCGCAGTCGGCGGGACAGCTCATGGACGAAGAGGAGATTGGCGCTCTTGGAGCGCGCGTACGCGACCCAACGCCGGTATCGGCGCTCCATATTGAGGTCGCCCGGATCGACCGTGCCCAGCAGATGCATAAAGCTGGACACGGTGACCACCCGCGCCCCCGGCCCGGCCTCCAGCAGTCCCGGCAGCAGCAGCCCGGTGAGCGCGAAGTGGCCCAGATGGTTGACGCCGAACTGGGTCTCGAAGCCATCGGCGGTCGTGCGGTACGGCAGGGCCATCACACCCGCGTTGTTGATCAGCAGATCGAGCCGGTCGCCCCGGAGGTCCGCCGCGAAGGCCCGCACCGACGCCAGGTCCGCCAGGTCCAGCGGCGCGTACCGCACCACCGCCCCCGGTGCCTGCGCCCGGATCCGCTCCTCGGCGGCCTTCCCCCGCCCCGCGTCCCGGCACGCCAGCACCACCTGTGCGCCGCGCCGTGCGAGCTCGCGGGCGGTGACGAAGCCGAGGCCGCTGTTGGCCCCGGTCACCACGGCGGTACGGCCGTTCTGATCGGGGATGTCGCTCGTGGTCCAGCCCTTCATACGGCTCGCTCCTCTGCGGGTTCGCCCTACGCACCGGTAGCCATCGCGTCGGGCGACAGCGTATGCGCGCTGACGGGAGAGGCCAACAACATCTCCATGCGGTTGTGAGCCGGAAGTGACGGCGTTTGTTCGCGCTCCCCGGGGTGCACGAGGCGGCCGCAGCCGCGGGGTCATGGGACGCGGTCAAGGGAGGGCGTCCCGCGTCCCCCGTTCTCCAGGGACGCGGACGCTCTCGCGGCAGCGCGTCGGCCTGAAGGAAGCTGAGACCGAGGCTCAGCGCCGGGCTGGGCTGCTTCCCAGGCCACCGGTCAACGCCCACCCCTCGCCGCTGGTGCCCCGCCCGAAGAGCCCCGACCGGTCCGCCGCGTCCGCCGCCGCCCTGGCCGCCCGCGCGAGCCGGCTCTCGGCGGTCAGCGCGGCGGCGCCACGGGCCGCCGGGGCGGCGGGACCGTGCGGGGCGCATCCCTCGGCGTGGGTGATCCGCGCACCGGGCAGCTCGGCCCGCGGCGCCGCGAACAGCGTCGGCACATCGACGCCCATGGGCAGCTCGGGGTGCGGCCTGTACAACCTGGTCAAGTCGCTCAAGAGCCAGGGCGTGCCCATCGACGGCATCGGCTTCCAGAGCCACCTGATCATGAACCAGGTGCCCTCCACGATGAAGGCCGGCCTCCAGCGCTTCGCCGAACTCGGCGTGGAGGTCGTCATCACCGTGCCGGCCGGGTCCTAAAGAGCCCCGGTCGCCCCGGCGCCCCCGGAAGTCCCGGTACGGGTCGCATAGGCCTGGACGGCGACCGTATCGTCGTCCAGGCACCGCCCGGTCTCCAGGTCGAAGCGTTGCTTCAGCAGGGGCGAGGCCACGAACGGGCGCCCGTGCGCGGTGCCCAGCAGCCCGCGCGAGAGGACATACGCGCCGGTGAACGGGTCGCGGTTGCCGATCGCGTACGCGCGGCCGGCGCGGTCCAGGAAGACCGCGACCTGGGTTCCGTCCGGCAGCAGGGCGGCCACTCCGCGCCCCGGGGTGAGGTCGGTGAGCTCACAGACCGTGAACCACCGCTGGTCGAGGAGGAGTTCCACACGGACGGCGGTCCGCTCGGGCGCCACGGTCATCGGCTGGAGGTCCCTTCGAGAGTGCGTGCGGTACGGACGGGGATGGCCGGGCCGGACAGGAGCGTCAAGTCCGGCTTGACCTGGTCGCGCTCCGGGACGAACCGCACCGTCGGGTCCGGCGCGTCCGGTGCGTTGACGAAGGAGACGAAGCGCCGCAGCCGCTCCGGGTCGTTGATCGTGTCGGCCCACTCGTCGCGGTAGCCCGCGACATGGTCGGTCATCAGCGCCTCCAGCTCGGCGCACAGCCCGAGCGAGTCATGGACCACCACATCCCGTACATGGTCCAGACCGCCCTCGATCCGCTCCAGCCAAGCCGAGGTGCGCTCCAGCCGGTCCGCGGTGCGGATGTAGAACATCAGGAACCGGTCGATGAGCCGGATCAGCTCCTCGTCGTCCAGATCCTGGGCGAGCAGATCGGCATGGCGCGGATCGGCCCCGCCGTTGCCGCCGACGTACAGATTCCAGCCGGCCGCGGTCGCGATGACGCCGAAGTCCTTGCCGCGCGCCTCCGCGCATTCGCGCGCACAGCCCGAGACGGCCGACTTCAGCTTGTGCGGGGAGCGAAGCCCCCGGTAGCGCAGCTCCAGATCGATCGCCATCCGGACCGAGTCCTGCACCCCGTAGCGGCACCAGGTCTGCCCCACACACGACTTCACGGTGCGCAGCGCCTTGCCGTACGCGTGCCCCGATTCGAATCCGGCGTCCACCAGCCGCGCCCAGATCAACGGCAGTTGGTCCACCCGGGCGCCGAACAGGTCGATCCGCTGGCCGCCGGTGATCTTCGTATAGAGACCGAAGTCCCGGGCCACCTCGCCGATCACGATCAGCTTCTCGGGGGTGATCTCACCGCCGGGGATCCGCGGCACGATCGAATACGACCCGTTGCGCTGCAGATTCGCCAGGAAGTGGTCGTTGGTGTCCTGGAGTGCGGCCTGCTCACCGTCCAGGACATAGCCGCTCGCGCCCAGCGTCGGGGCGAGCGAGGCGATGATCGACCCGACGGCCGGCTTGCACACCTCGCAGCCGTCGCTCCGCCTGGCCTCCTCGCGGCCGTGGCTGTCCAGCAGCCGCGCGTAGGAGGTGATGCGCAGCGTCCGTACGATCTCGTACAGCTCGGCGCGGGTGTACGCGAAGCAGCCGCACAGCCCCTTGTCGACGCTGACGCCGCTCGCCTCCAGCTCGTCGGCCACGAGGGTGGTGAGCGTCTTGACGCAGCTGCCGCAGCCGGTGCCCGCCTTGGTGCACTTCTTCACCGCCGGGACCGTCGCGCACCCGTGGTCGGTGACCGCCGAACGGATCGCGCCCTTGGCGACGTTGTGGCAGCTGCAGATCACCGCCTCGTCGGGGAGCGCGGACGGGCCGAGGGCGGCGGGCGCGCCGAGCCCCGCCGGGAGCACCAGCCGCTCGGGCGCGACCGGCGGCACCGAGCCGGTCAGCGGCCGCAGCGTGCCGTACGCGTCGGCGTCGCCGACCAGCACACCGCCCAGCAGCGCGCCGTCGGCTCCGACCACCAGCTTCTTGTAGACGCCCGCGCGGGAGTCGGACCAGACGATGTCGAGGCAGCCGTCGGCGGTGCCGTGTGCGTCGCCGAAGCTCGCCACGTCCACGCCCAGCAGCTTGAGTTTGGTGGAGGTGTCGGCGCCGGTGAAGCCGCCGCCGTCCTGGTCCGCGATCTCGCTTGCGGCCACCTCGGCCATCTCGTAGCCGGGCGCGACCAGCCCGTACACCCGGCCGTCGGCGGCCAGCGCGCACTCGCCGATCGCGTACACCGCCGGATCGCCGGTACGGCACCGCTCGTCCACCGCGATCCCGCCGCGCTCGCCGACCGTCAGACCGCAGTCGCGGGCGAGCTGGTCGCGGGGGCGGACGCCCGCCGAGAAGATGACGAGGTCGGTGGCGATGGACGAGCCGTCCGACAGCGTCATCCCGGTGACCGCGCCGTCCCCGTCCACCGTGATCTCCTGGCCGCCGACGCCGGTGTGCACGATCAGGCCCATGTCCTCGACGGTGCGGCGCAGCGCGGCACCGCCGCCCTCGTCCACCTGGATCGCCATCAGCCGGGGGTTGAACTCCACGATGTGCGTGGTCAGTCCGAGCCCCTTCAGCGCCCCCGCCGCCTCCAGACCGAGCAGCCCGCCGCCGACCACGGTGCCGGTGGTGCGGTCCTTGGCGTACTCCTCGATCGCGAGGAGGTCCTCGACCGTGCGGTAGACGAAGCAGCCCTCGCTGTCCCTGCCGGGGACGGGCGGCACAAACGGATACGAGCCGGTGGCCAGCACGAGCGCGTCGTACCCGACGGTGAGCCCGGAGCGGGCGGTGACCGTGCGCGCGGCGCGGTCGATCGCCTCGGCCGGGTCGCCGAGGTGCAGCTCGATACCGTGCCGGGCAAGGAAGCCGTCCTCGACGAGGGAGAGTTCGGCGGGGGTGCGCCCGGAGAAGTACGAGGTCAGCTGGACGCGGTCATAGGCCGGCCGGGGCTCCTCGCAGAACACCACGACGCGGGCGCGGTCGGTCACCCCCCGGTCGGCGAGGGCCTCCAGGAAGCGCTGGCCGACCATGCCGTGCCCGACGAGCACGATCGTGGGGATCGCCGGGGCCGCGGGCGGAGTCTCGGTGTCCGGTGCGCTTGTCGTCATGCCAGGAAGCGTGCGGGGTGCCTGTTACCCGTCCGCATCCGCACCGTTTCCCGGAGGGAACGCTGCCCTCAGCGCGCCCCGTCAGCGGCTGTGAGCCGCTCCCTTCAGCCGGACCGGCAGCTCCCGCGGACTGTTGCCGACGAAGCTCGCGTGCGGGACGAGCTCCTCGTCCGGAACCGCCAGATCGAGCGCGGGGAAGCGAGTGAACAGCGCCTCCAGGGCGATGGTGGCCTCCATCCGGGCCAGCGGGGCGCCCAGGCAGTAGTGCGCGCCGTGCCCGAAGGACAGATGGCGGGTGGCGGCCTCCCGGGTGATGTCGAAGCGGTCGGCGTCCGCGCCGTGCGCGTGGGGATCGCGTCCGGCGGAGGTGTACGAGACGAGCACGGGCGCGCCCCGCGGAATGACCGTGTCGCCGACCGCGAGGTCGGTGGTGGGGTAGCGGAACGGGAAGAAGCTGACGGGGCTGTCGTACCGCAGCGTCTCCTCGACCACGGCGCCCCAGGCGGCGCCGGAGGAGTCCGACCGTACGAGCTCCAGCTGATCGCGGTGCGCGCACAGCGCCCGTACGGCGTTGGTGATCAGGTTGAGCGTGGTCTCGTGCCCGGCGATGATCAGCAGCAGCAGGGTGCCGATCAGCTCGCCCTCGCTCAGCCGGTCGCCGTTCTCCTCCCGCGCCTCGATCAGCGCGCTGGTCAGATCGTCACCGGGGGAGGCCGGCCGGGCCGCGGCCACCTGGCCCAGGACGGCGAGCATCTCGCGGTTGGCGGCCGGCACCCGGCCGTCGCGCAGCGGGGTCCAGCGGCGCGGGTCAGTGAGAAGTACTGCTCGTCGCGGACGAGATGGAGCAGCTCACGGTGGCCGATGACCAGCCACGCCCCGACGCCGGGCGAGATGTCGACGGGGACCACCGCGCCGTGTTCGCGGCGCATCCGCTCGTACAGCTCGGTCAGCGGGCCGTCCGGCGCCGTCCCGTACAGCGGTACGCGGGCGGCGGCCGGGGCGGTCACGGCGCCTCCGTGACGGTCTCGATGAGATGGGACACCAGCGAGATCAGCGCCTTGACCGAGGACTTGTGCTCGCGGGCGTCGCAGATGACCAACGGCGTGTGCGGGAGCAGATCGAGAGCGGACCGCAGATCGTCCTCGCTGTGCAGCACGCTGTCCGGAAAGGCGTTGACCGCGACGGAGAACGGCACATCCAGGTCCTCCAGATGGCCGATCGCGTCGAAGGACGCCTCCAGATCGCGGGTGTCGACGAGCGCGAGCGCGCCCAAGGCGCCGCGCGCCAGGCCCTTCCACGCGGGGAGAAAGCGCTGTTGGCCGGGTGTGCCGAAGAGATACAGCACCAGCTCGCCGCCCAGCGTGATCCGCCCGAAGTCCAGCGCCACGGTGGTCGTGGTCTTCGACGGCCGTACGGCGGTGTCGATCCGGGCCCCCGCCTGGCTCATGGTCGCCTCGGTGGACAGCGGCTTGATCTCCGACACCGTGCCGATCAGCGTGGTCTTGCCGACGCCCATGGGCCCGACCACCAGGATCTTGGCCGCGCCGGACACGCTGGACTGCACATACATGACGGGTGTGTCGTCCATGTCAGCCATGTCGTCCGTCTCGCCCGTGTCGTCCGTGTCGTCCGTCTCGTCGGTGTCCGTTGCGCCGTCCGTGCCGGCCATCGAGATCTCAGAGCTTGCTCTCAAGCCCATCGAGCACCTTCCTCAGCAAGTCCGTATCGGTGCGCTCGGCCACCTTGATGGGCGGGCGTGCCACGATGTGCCCCCCGTCGATGAGGTCGGCGAGCAGCACCTGCACCACTACCGGTGGCTGACCGAGATACGCGGCGACCTCCGCCACCGACAGCAGCCCCTGGCAGAAATGGACGATCCGCCGGTACTCGGGCTGCCGGGCCGGGGGCAGTGCGCTCATGGAGGCCATGACGAGCGTTTCCAGCGGCAGAGCAGCCCGTGAGGAACCCGCGCGCCCCCGGGTGATCACATAGGGGCGCACCGCGGCCGTGGTCCGTTCCTCCCGGGGCTCGGTCATGACGCCGGGCGGACCGGCTCCCGCGGCCGGCTGCTCAGATGGGCGCCGATCCTCGCCACCAGCAGCTGCATCTGCTGGGCCACCAGGCCGACATCCGCCTCGGTGTCGGTGGCCACCCCCAGCGAGGCGCCCTGGCCGGCCGAGGTGAACAGCACAAACCCGCTGTCGGACTCGATCATCAGCTGTCGCACCCCCGCCTCGTCGCCGAACAGCAGCGACACCGTGGACTGGCTGGTCGCCGTCAGCGCCGCGCAGGCGGCGGCCAGCGACTCGGCTTCGTCGACGCCGAGTGTGGACACCTCGCCCGTCAGCCCCTCGGCGGAGCCGTGTCCCATGCGCAGACCGTCCTCCGAGACGACGACGGTGTGCCGCACCCCGGGAATCCGGGTCAACGGACGCAGCATCCATCCAACGTCGGGCAGTCTGGATATGGTTCCGGCCACTACCGGCCTCCTCCGTCTCGATCTTCTCGGTCCTCTTGGTCCCCCGCCGCCTCCGCCCGCCCTCGGCGGGTGCCGGAGACCACGCTGGTGATCGAGGCGCGGGCGGCCTCGGGCGTCCAGGGGGCACCGGCCGGTGCGGCGGGTGGCGCCCCCACCGGTGCGGCGGCGCGCGGGGCGGTACGGCGGCGGTTGCGGCGCTGCGGAAGCGTGCCGCCCACGGGCGCGGCGCCGCCGCCCACCGCCGCTTCGGCGACGGGCCCTTCGGCGGTCACGGCGACGGGCCCTTCGGCGGTCACGGCGACGGGCCCTTCGGCGGTCACGGCCACGGGTACCGGCTCGACGACCACCGGCTCGGCGTCCGCCGCCGGCACGCTGCCCGCCTCCTCCGTCAGCAGCCGGTGCGGTACGAAGACCACCACCCGGGTCCCGCCGTACGCCGACGCCGTCGACAGCTCCACCGCGAAGCCCAGCTCCCGCGACCAGCGCCCCACACACGCGAGCCCCAGCCGCGGCACCGCGCCCAGCCGCGCCACGTCGAGACCGTCCCGGAGCTGGGCGGTGGCCTGCTCCAGCACATCGGCCGGCATGCCGAGTCCCGCGTCGTCGATCTCGATGACCGCACCCGCCGCGACCTCCCGGACGGAGACGGCGACCTGGGTACGCGAGGGGGAGAAGACCGTGGCGTTCTCCAGCAGTTCGGCCACCGCGTGCATCAGACCCTCGACGGCGGGCGCCACCGCGTAGAGCGTCTGCCCGCCGTGCACCTCCACCCGGCCGGACTCCACGATGCGCGACTGCGCGCCGCGCACACAGTCGAAGAGCGTGACCGGCCGGGTCTCCCGCCGCGCGGGCCAGATCCCGCACATCACCAGCAGCGTCTGCGCCTTACGGGTCATCTGGGCCGCGGCGTGGTCGGCCTTCATCACCTCGGCCATCAGCCGCGCGTCGTCGACACGCTGCTCCAGGCCGTCGAGGACCTGCTGCTGCACCATCGACATGGCGTGCATGTTCCTGGCCACGGATTCCAACGACGCCTGTACGGAGTCGCGCAGGATCCGCTCCCGGCGCGCCGCCTCGTCCACGTCGGCCTCTACGGCGGCCAGCCGCGCCACCTCCGCGCCGCGCTCGGCCGCCAGGGCCCGCTCCTTCGCCGCGGTGGCGCGTTCCCGCTCGGAAAGGGTTCGTTCCCGCTCGGCCGCGGCCTGTGCCTCGCCGACCGCTCTGCGCAGTCTGACCACCCATCTGAGGCACAGCAGCAGCACCAGCACCAACGGCGTGGCCACGGTCATGACGACGGCCACCGTCCCCGACAGCACCTACGACACCTCCATCCGGGACATGGCCAAGAACGGGCAGATACTACTGACCAACTGATCAGTCTGTGCCTGTAGTTGCCAAACTCTCACCGGGGATGGACCGGGCGGGCGCGGCGGGCCGAGGCTAGGACATACGGGCCCTGGGCAGGCACAACCGCAGGCGAGCCCCGCCCCAGGGGCTGGTGTGGACCGTCAGGGTCCCGCCGTGGGCGTGAGCGATGTCATTGGCGATGGCGAGGCCGAGACCGGTGCCGCCGTCCTGGCGGGCACGGGCGTGATCCAGCCGGGTGAAGCGTTCGAAGACGCGCTCGCGGTCGCATTCGGGGATCCCGGGACCGTCGTCGTCCACGGTCAGCTCGACCGCGTCGTCGCGGACGCCCACGGTGACCGAGACGGTGGCACGGGCGTGTCTGCGGGCGTTGTCGGTGAGGTTGGTGAGGAGACGGGAGAGCTGTACGCGGCTGCCGGTGACGACGGCGTCCCGGCCGTCGCCGCCCGCGCCGCCCGCGCCGGCCGGGCCCGCCGTGACCGTACCGGGGTGGCGCCGTATCTCCTCTGCCATCAGCGCCGCAAGGTCCACCGGAGAGCGAGGCGGCGCCTCCTGCGCGTCGAGCCGGGCGAGCAGCAGCAGATCGGAGGCCACCGACTGAAGCCGTTCGGTGTCCCGCAGGGCCTTGTGCACGGCCGTCGGCCAGTCGGTCAGCGAGGGGTGCGCCAGGGCGAGTTCGAGCTGGGCGCGTACCGCCGCGATGGGGCTGCGCAGCTCATGGGAGGCGTCCGCGACGAACTGGCGCTGCCGGGTCATGGCCCGCTGCAGCCGGTCCAGCGTGGCGTTCATGGTCCGCGCCAGCCGCGAGATCTCGTCCCGCGCCGTCGGCACCGGCACCCGGCGGTGCAGATCGCGTTCGGTGATCTCGGTGACCTCCCGCTGGATGGCGGCGACCGGGCGCAGGGCACGGCCGACGAGCAGCCAGCTGAGGGCGGCCACGAACAGCACGAGACCGGCGGCCGCGGGCGCGACCTCGCGGAGCAGCAGACCGGTGGCGTTGTCGAGCGCGGTGGTCGACGGGTCCACCTTCACGCTGTAACCGTCGTCAGCGGGCGTGGCGGCGGGGGCGGCCCCGTCGGGGGGCCGCGCACCCGCGACTTTGGGCGGATCCGCCGATTCCGCTGTACCCGCTGTACCCGCTATACCCGTCGATGCCGCCGCTTCCGCTGATTCTGGCAATTCCGCTGGTTCCGCCGGGGTGATGGGGGATCCGGGGGCGACCGTACGGCCCTCGGCGTCCCGGACCGTGACCTGGCCGGGCATGACGAGGAGCATCCGGCCCGACTCCGGCTTGGTCTTCGTCAACTGGCCCTTGATGGCGACGGCCGTCTTCCTGGCGTCGGTGCTCGCACTGTCGCGGAGGTTGTGCTGGAGGGCCAGCACCAGGGCCAGCATGCACAGCGCGATCGCGAAGGCCACGGTCCCGGCCGCCGCGAGAACGGCCTTGGCGCGGACGCTCATCCCGCCGACGAGGCTCATCCCCCTGAGGAGGCTCATGCCACGCCACACCCTCTCCTACCCTCCGTCGCGGGCCAGCAGATACCCCGCGCCTCGTATCGTGCGGATCGCGCAACGGCCGTACGGCACATCAATCTTCCGGCGCAGTGTTCTGATGTAGACCTCGACGAGATTGGCCCCGCCGTCATAGGCGGTGTCCCAGACCAGCTGCACGATCTCCGACTTGGAGACCACCTGCCCGGCGCGGCGGGCCAGGCACTCCAGTACGGCGAACTCCTTGGCCGTGAGCGTGACGTTCTCGCTCCCCCGCGAGCAGGCCAGCGCCGCCGGCTCCAGCCGCAGATCCCCCAGCGCGAGCACCTCGGGCCGGTCCAGACCGCCCCGCCGGACCAGGGCCCGCAGCCGTGCGATCAGCACGACGAAGGAGAACGGCTTGGTCAGATAGTCGTCCGCGCCCACGTCGAGCCCGTCGGCCTCGTCGTACTCGCCGTCCTTGGCGGTCAGCATCAGGATCGGCGTCCAGACGCCGGCCTCGCGCAGCCGTGAGCAGACCTGATAGCCGGAGAGCCCGGGGAGCATCACATCCAGCACGACCGCCGCGTACTCGGCCGACCGGGCCAGCCCCAGCGCCAGGCCGCTCGGCCCGTCCTCCGCCTCCTCGATGGTGAACCCCTCCTGCTCCAGACCTTCCGTGAGCAGCTCGCGGAGCCGGGCATCGTCTTCCACCACCAGAATGCGCACGGGGTCAGGATGGCATGGGGACGCTGAGTCCCCGCTGAAACGGAAAGGCCTTCAGCGGAGGTTCAGGCGGTTCAGCGAGGACTCAGCATCGGTGCGCGACGGTGGGTGCGCCGACGGATCGAGAGGTCCTCGGCGCCCAACTCCCGTGAACAAGGAGAGAACTGTGGTCAAGACCCGCTCCACCGCCGCCAAGCGCCGTGGTGTCCTCATCGCCGCGGCGGCCGGTGCCCTGGCGCTGGGGGCCATGGCCCCCGCCTCGGCCGCCACCTCGACGGCGAAGTCCATCGCCCCGGGGGAGCCTCACGGCCGCGTGATCGTCTGCCGCGTCCACACCGGACCGGGTGAGGCGACCAGGCCGGGTATTCCGGCCAAGCCGGCCGAGCTTGCCAAGCCGGCCCAGGCTGCCAAGACGGTCAAGCTCGCCAAGCCGGTCCTGGTTACCAAGCCCGGGAAGCCGTCCAAGGGGAAGGTCATCGTGTGCGGAACGCCGGGGTGGCCCGGCAAGGACTGCACGGTCATCGTGGTCGAGAAGGGTGAGAAGGCCGAGAAGGGTAAGAAGGCCCTCTCCGCCCTGCCGTCGAAGCCCGCCAAGCCGGGGAATCCGAGCCGGCCCGCCACGCCGGGGCTTCCCGGAAAGCCGAGCAAGCCCAGCAAGCCCGGGAAGGTGTGCGAGGTCATTGTGATCAAGGACGGGAAGCGCGTCGTTCAGCCGTCCACGGGCGCGTCGGCAACGGCCGTCACGGAGGCGGTCCCGGCCACCCGCTCCTGAGCCACCGGCCGGCAGATGGGGGCCGGCCGGCCATAGGGCCCGGCGCGCGGGGCGCGCCGGGCCTCTCCGCGTCCAGCTCATCGGGGCCTTCCTTCGTGGATACCCCGGCCTTCAGGCCGGGGAGGAAACGAAGCTCCTGCGGAGCAGGGCAAGGAAAGCCGGTTCGCCGC
>NZ_JBEXFG010000005.1:0-234668 GCF_040606675.1 Streptomyces sp. NPDC005393
CCCCGCACGCCGAGGAAACGGAGACGCCGGTGACGACGGTCGCGGACGACAGGACGTATGAGCAGGGCCGGCCCGGGCCGGCCCGGGCCGGCCCGCCCGTAGAATCGAAGCACTGTGTCCGAGAACCCCACCGCCCCCGATTCCCGCGCGGAGCGCACCCTGCCCGGCGCGGAGCGCACCCTGCCCGCACCCCGTGACCGCAGCGAGCCGATGTTCCCCGGCGGCCCCGTCGCCGACCCGGCGGGCTCGCACCACGAGCGCCGGATCCGCTCCTTCCGCCCCCGCCGCGGCCGGGTCACCGTCGGCCAGGGCGAGGCGCTGCGCCGGCTGTGGCCGCAGTGGGGCCTGGACATCGACGGGCTGCGCCGCATCGACCTCGGCGAGCTGTTCGGCACCGCGGCGGGACCGCGCCCGGACCTCCCCGTGGTGCTGGAGATCGGCTTCGGCATGGGGGAGGCCACCGCGCAGATGGCCGCCGCCGACCCCGGCACCGGCATCCTCGCGGCCGATGTCCACACCCCCGGCCAGGGCAATCTGCTCGCGCTCGCGGAGCGGAACGGCCTGACCAACATCCGGGTCGCGAACGGTGACGCGATCATCCTGCTGCGCGAGATGCTGGCGCCCGCCGCCCTCTCCGGGCTGCGCGTCTTCTTCCCCGACCCATGGCCCAAGAAGCGGCACCACAAGCGCCGGCTCCTCCAGCCCGAGTTCGTCGAGCTCGCCGCCACCCGGCTGAGGCCCGGCGCGCCGGTGCACTGCGCGACCGACTGGGAGCCGTACGCGGAGCAGATGCTCGAGGTCCTGACCGCCAGCCCGGCCTTCGAGAACACCCAACCCGACGGCGGCTACACCCCGCGGCCGGACTTCCGCCCGCTCACCAAGTTCGAGAGCCAGGGCCTGGACAAGGGGCATGTCGTTCATGACCTGATCTTCCGTCGCAACGACACATAACGACCCCTGGGTGATGGGCATAACCCTCAGTGCCCCACTCCCCCTTTCGTTAGGGTCGGTTGAGTGCATCAGTCCCCGCCCCCTCAGCAGCCGCCCGAGCCACCGGCCACGCCGCCGTCCGGCACGCCGTACGACGCTTCGTACGAGGCGCCGTACGGCCGGCAGCCGTGGTTCGACGCCGCGTCCGCGCCGGCGGGCTGGCCGACTCCGCCGTCCCAGGACCTGTGGCGCCGGCACGGCCTCCTCAGCCGCCTCTGGGGCAACAAGGCGCTGCGCGCCACCGCGCTCATCAGCCTGCTCTCGCTCTCCGGCCTGATCATCCTGGCCCTGGTGCGCGAGCAGACCGGCACCAAGGGCTTCCTGGTCGGGCTCGGCCTCGCCGTGCTGCCCGTACCGCTGATCATCGCGGCGTTCCGCTGGGTGGACCGCGTCGAGCCGAAACCGTGGCGGAACCTCCTCTTCGCCTTCGCCTGGGGCGCCTGTGCCGCGACGCTGGTCGCGCTGATCGCCAACGGCTTCGCGACCGAGTGGCTCATGACCACCGTCGACTCCTCGTCCCCCTCCGGCCAGGCGGACGCCGACGCCTGGGGGGCCACCTTCGTCGCACCGTTCGTGGAGGAGAGCGCCAAGGCGGCCGCCGTACTCCTGCTGTTTCTCTTCCGGCGGCGCGACTTCAACGGGATCGTCGACGGTGTCGTCATCGCCGGAATCACCGCCACCGGTTTCGCCTTCACCGAGAACATCCTCTATCTCGGCTCGGCCTTCGTCAGCGACCAGACCTTCGGCTACTCCGGCATCCGGTCCACCACCGCCGCGACCTTCTTCATCCGCGCGGTGATGTCCCCCTTCGCGCACCCCCTCTTCACCTCCATGACCGGCGTCGGCTTCGGCATAGCGGCCGCGGCCGCACGCCACCAGCGCGTCCGCCGCGTCCTCATACCCATCGCGGCGCTGCTGACCGCGATGGTCCTGCACGGCGTCTGGAACGGCTCGGCGACCCTCGGCGGGTACGGCTTCCTCGCCGTCTACGCCCTGTTCATGGTCCCGCTCTTCGGGCTGCTGACCTGGCTGACGATCTGGTCCCGCAAGAACGAGCTGCGCACCGTACGGAGCCAGCTCTCCGTCTACCAGGCCACCGGCTGGCTCACCCCGCCCGAGCCCATCGCCCTGTCGTCCATGCGCGCCCGCGGTATCGCCCGCGATCTCGCGCGCCGCACCCAGGGCGCCGCGGCGGCCCGTACGGTCGGCGAGTACACGGCCTTCGCGACCTCGCTCGCCTTCCTGCGGCGGCGCGCGCACCGCGGCACGGCGGGGCCGGGCTTCGCCACCCGCGAGAAGGAGCTGCTGGACCGCATGTGGGAGCGGAGGGAAGTGGCACAACCGGCGCTCGCCCACGCGGCCCTCTCCGTCCCGATCCCGCGGCCCCGCCCCGTCCCCAGGCCAGTCCCGGGCACGGTGCCCCCGCCGTTCTGGCAGACGGGGCCGACGACGTACGGCGGGTACGGGTACGGGTACGGGGCGCAGCCGCAGCACGGTGCACCGCCGCCGTACGCGGGACCTCCGCCATACGCGGGACCTCCGCCATACGCGGGACCTCCGCCATACGCGGGACCTCCGCCATACGCGGGACCTCCGCCATACGGGGGACCTCCGCCATACGGAGCTCCTCCGGTATACGGGGCACCGCCCTCGTACGCACCTCCGGGCCCCCACCCGTCATACGCCCCCACTGAGCATCAGACCTCGCCCGTGCCGTACGGGCCCGCGGGGCCGCCCCAAAGTCATCTGTAACCTTCCGCGCCTTTTAGACGTGTTCCTTAGTAGAAGCGGGGAGCACGGGGGCGCGGGGGATACATGTCAGCACCATCAACATCATCGGCACCATCCGATTTCGACCAGTACTGCACGGCCACGGCGAAGCGGCTCGTAGCCGCGGTCCATGCCGCGACCGACGATCTCGCCGAAGCCGAAGCCGAGGACGCGGTGCGGGAGGCGTATGCCCAGGCGTGGCAGCGCTGGGACCGCCTGACCGCCGACGGCGATCCGACCCCGTGGGTCCGCACCGTCGCCCCGCGCCTCGCCGTCAGCTCCTGGCGCCGTGCCCGTAACCGCGTGCGGGCCCACTTCCGGCACGGACCGCCCGCCGACCTCCCCGATCTCGCCCCTGACCGAGTGGCGCCGGCCCATGCCCCGCGCGGGCTGAAACCGGCGCAGCGTACGGCCGTGGTCCCGCACCGCCCCGTCGGCGTC
Organism: Streptomyces sp. NPDC005393; assembly: GCF_040606675.1. Classification (NCBI taxonomy): domain Bacteria; kingdom Bacillati; phylum Actinomycetota; class Actinomycetes; order Kitasatosporales; family Streptomycetaceae; genus Streptomyces; species Streptomyces sp. NPDC005393. The sequence goes on from NZ_JBEXFG010000005.1 coordinate 3,202, forward strand.
CCGCATGTCGGTCTCCCTCTGGCGCCTCGATCCCTCCGCCGCCGCTTCACCGGCCCCGTACGAGCAGAACCCCGAGGAGGCGAAGCGGCGTTGCTGACCCGCTCCTCCCCCGACGGCTCCCACGACTCCTACAACTCCCGCAAGAGGTCCTCTGTGCGCTCCGTACGTTCCCTCCGCATCCTCGCGGCGCCCTCCCTGGCCGTGGCCCTGCTCGCCGGCTGCCAGTCGGCATCGGACACCGCCTCGGTGGACGGCAAACCCGCCCGGATCACCATCACCCCAGACAGCGACGCGGCCGCGATAGCCCCCGACGCCACGGTCAAGGTGGCCGCCGCCCATGGCGCCCTCACCACGGTCCGCATCACCCCCGACGGCGCCGGCAGCCACGCCGTCACCGTGACCGGCTCGCTCTCCAAGACCAAGAGCAGCTGGCGCTCCAACCGCCCGATGACCCCGGGCACGACCTACACCGTCGAGGCCACGGCCACCAACGCCGCGGGCCGCACCGCCACCCAGCACTCCACCTTCCGCACCCGCGCCGGCCAGCAGTTCAACGGCGTCACCGTCACCCCCTCCAACAAGGCGGTCGTCGGCGTCGGCCAGCCGGTCTCCCTGGCCTTCGACCACCCGGTCACCGACAAAGCAGCGGTAGAGCGCCAACTCTCCCTCTCCACCGCCCCCAGGACCGAAGGCTCCTGGGGCTGGGTCAAGGACCCCCTCACCGGCACCGAGCGCGTCGACTGGCGCCCCAAGACCTACTGGCACAAGGGCACCAAGGTCACCCTCCGCGCCCGCCTCAGCGGGGTGAACACCGGCGACTCCCGCTACCTGCGCCGCGATGTCTCCACCGCCTTCACCATCGGCACGGCCCGCGTCTCCAAGGTCGACCTCAACCAGCACACGATGACGGTCTACGAGGACGGCCAGAAGAAGAACACCATCCCCATCTCCGCCGGCCAGCCCTCCTACCCCACCTGGAACGGCACCATGGTCGTCCTCGACAAGGCCCCCACGGTCCATATGACCAGCGAATCCGTCGGCATAGCCGACCCCTACAGCAAGGACGTCCCCTGGGCCGTCCACCTCACCACCTCCGGCACCTACGCCCACGCCGCCCCCTGGAACGAGGGCCGCGGCTACTTCGGCCACGTCAACATGAGCCACGGCTGCGTCGGCATGGCCCTGGCAGACGGCAAATGGTTCTACAGCCGCGCCACCCGAGGCGACGTCGTAGAGGTCACCGGCTCCACCCGCGCCACGGTCTCCCAAGGCAACGGCTTCGGCGACTGGAACCTCTCGTACGGGGCCTGGCAGAAGCTCAGCGCCCTGCGCTGAGCCTTCCTGCACTGCGGGCACCCGCCCCGGTAGGGGTGTGTGCCCGCGTGTGCGTCAGACGAAGGATCATTACTGCTCGTCGACCATCCCGCAGGCCACGGCCATGGGAGAGCCCGCCCATCCGTCCACTGTCTTCCAGAGGGAAGCTATGCCTCGCTCTTCGAGGTAGGGGGCATATGCCTTGATGTCCTCGGTGAAGAGTCCCAGAAGGTGCGGTTTGGCCTGCCTCTGCCGCTCATACAGTAGCTGTACTCGGAGAGCTGCCCCAGGACTTCGCGCACTGCCGTAGTGGGGTTGCCACGCTTGACGGTCTTTGCTTCCACCAGCCACTCCACGCCAGCTTGTCGCAGCACGAGGTCCTTGGGATGCATCTTCTCGGTGATCGGGACGAAGCCGCGCTTTTCCATGTACTCACCGAACCTGCGGACAAGCACTTCATGGGCACGGGACTTTGTGATCGTGCGCTGGAGGATGTGCGCCACGTAGTCGCTGCCGTCCTTCGGCCGGAAGCCATCCAAGCCGGTGTGCTCGAGACGGCTTTCCTTCACCCGCTTGGTTGTCGGAACGCCCTTGGAGGTCGCCTCATCCTTGAGCGTTCTCTCCACCTCAGCCGCCCGTTGAAGAACCTCGGCCATGTGCCACAGGTCTTCGCGCAAGCTGTTCTCCGTCGGCATGGCGGTCGTGCTGTACGTCCGCGCCGCTACGCTGCCCGCTTCGTAGGACAATGCCCGCAATACATCGCACTTGAAGTCAGGGCGGTCCTCCCAGCCTTCCACCAGGTCCTTGGGGAGCCCTCCCAGCAGAGCCTGGGCCCTAGCGCGCAGGTAAGTACGGCGCTTCTTCCCCTCGCCCAACTTCTTCTTGAGCGACGCCACCCCCTGCTGAAGCGTCAGCGTCACCGTGCTGAGGTCAGCCGCGAAGATGTAAGCCAGGTAAAGGCCCTGCTTGGGGTCGCGGGTGATGTCGGGATCGTAGACGCCGATCCACGGGGTCCGGCTCGCATCGCCGCTGCCCCCGTTGCCCTTGGCCTCAAAACCTCCTGGCAGGAGGCGTGCCCACTCCTCCCGTGCTGCACGGAGGCGATCCTGGGCATGGACCCCCGACGACGTCCCCTGCTTCTCGTCATAGGTCAGAGCGACATCGAGGACCGCCCAAGGACTGTCCGAAGCCACTGATAGAACATCACGTGGACGGGTGACACGAGGAGCCGCTGCCATGGCCAATGCCTTCCTAGATCCTGTAAGCCCTGTACCGGGGCTGTACGAACGGCTGATCACCGCCCGCATCGAGGATCAGCTCAAGGCTCTGGACGCCAGCGGATGGAAGGCCATCGAGCAGAGGGTCGGTGAGCACTCCTCCCCGTATGTCCTCGCGCGCCACATCGCCGAGACCGTTCGGCAGGTCTTCGTCGCCTTGGCGCCCGCAGAGCAAGTGATCGCGGCGAACCACATCCTCGAGTCGATAAGCACCCTGGACGGGGCGAAGCAGTGGGTTGACCTCGTCGCACACGGTCCTCGCCAGTTGATTGCCCTCGCCGAACAGGAGGCGCCGGGCGTCTACGGCATCCGACCCGCCACCCCCCTCTCCGAGACAGCGCTCATCACCAACGCACCCGCAGATCCCAATCTTGGCTTCGAGCTACGGGCCGAGTTGGCCACTGCAGACCGTGTCGACCTGCTCTGCGCGTTTGTGAAGTGGCACGGTCTACGCGTTCTTGAGGAGTCTCTCAAGGCAGCTCGCGAGCGTGGGGTGCCGATCCGCGTCATCACGACCACCTACATCGGCGCCACCGAGCGGCGGGCACTGGACCGGCTCGTCAAGGAGTTCAACGCCGAGGTCAAGGTCAACTACGAGGTACGGTCGACTCGACTCCATGCGAAGGCATGGTTGTTCCGGCGCAACAGCGGCTACGACACCGCCTACGTGGGGAGCTCCAACCTCTCCAAGATGGCGCTTCTCGATGGCTTGGAGTGGAATGTCCGCCTGTCCTCCGTGGCCACGCCGCCGGTGTTGCGGAAGTTTGAGGCCACATTCGACTCCTATTGGAGTGAGCCGGGCTTTGAGACCTACGACCCGTACAACGACGCCGGCCGACTAGACGAGGCTCTGACCCTCGCCAGCGGTAAGCAACGGGCCGATACCCACGCCATCAGCCTGTCGGGCCTCGAGGTACGGCCGTACGCTCATCAGCAGGACATGCTCGAGAGACTGCGCATTGAGCGTGAAATCCACGGACGACGCCGGAACTTGCTCGTCGCAGCGACCGGCACTGGCAAGACGGTCATGGCGGCCCTCGACTACAAGGCGCTGAAGAGCACCCACCGTGGACGCCCTCTCAGCCTCCTCTTCGTGGCCCACCGCCAAGAGATCCTTAAGCAATCCTTGCGCACCTACCAGGACGTCCTCGTCGATGCGAACTTCGGCGAACTGCTGGTCGGTGGTGATGTCCCGAACGACTGGACTCATGTGTTCGCTAGCGTCCAATCGCTCAACTCTCGATCCCTAGAGAGGCTCGCTGCTGACCACTTCGACGTTGTCGTCATCGACGAGTTTCACCACGGCGTCGCCCCGACCTATCGCCGCATCATCGACCACTTTGAGCCGATCGAGCTTCTTGGCCTGACGGCCACACCAGAGAGGATGGATGGTCGGAACGTCCAAGATGAGTTCTTCGACGGTCACATCGCCGCCGAAATGCGACTGTGGGAGGCGCTGGAGAACGATCTCCTCAGCCCCTTCCACTACTTCGGCATCGCCGACAACACGGATCTAGAAGGGCTCACCTGGAAGCAGGGCTCCTATGTCACAAGCGAGCTCAACGAGCTCTACACCGGAAACCATGCCCGAGCGCGTCTCATCGTCAAGGCCGTACAAGAGAAGGTGACCGACCCTGGTGCGATGCGAGCGCTGGGCTTCTGTGTCACCGTCACACACGCCCACTTCATGGCCGACTTCTTCCGCCAGGCCGGGGTCAACGCAAACGCACTCGATGGATCTACCCCTGCCGCCGAGCGCGCCCAGGCGCTGAGAGACCTCCGCGACGGCAAGGTACAGATCCTCTTCTCTGTCGATCTGTTCAACGAGGGGCTAGACGTCCCAGACGTGGATACCCTCCTCCTGCTCCGCCCCACGTCCAGCGCCACGGTGTTCCTGCAACAGCTTGGCCGTGGCCTGCGACGCACACCGAACAAGGCAGTCCTCACGGTCCTCGACTTCATCGGCCAGCATCGCAAGGAGTTCCGCTTTGAAGAGCAGTTCCGTGCACTGACGAACTTCACCCGAAACCGGTTGACCGAGCATATCGAACGTGACTTTCCGCAGCTTCCCTCTGGCTGCCAGATCATCCTGGATCGCAAATCGAAAGAACGCATCCTGGACAACATCAAGAGCCAGGTCAATGTCAATGTGAAGCAATTGACGCAAGAGGTCGCAGCCTATGGTGAACCACGACTTAGCGAATACCTCCGGGAGAGCCGTCGTGAGCTGAAGGAGCTCTACCGCGCCAATAACTCTTGGACCCGCCTCCTTAGGCGCGCCACCCTTCTCGCCGGGGACGCCCCCGCCGGCGAGGAACAACTCCTCAAGCGCGTCTCAGCCTTCCTCCACGTCGACGACCCCCAACGCGTAGACGCGTACCGGCGCATACTGGCCGATGACGCCCCCGGCTACGACGCGCTCGATGCATCGGGGCAGGCGTATTCGCGGATGCTCTTCTTCTCCCTGTGGCCGCTCGGTGGCGGATTCTCCAGCTACGCACAGGGGTTTGAGACGCTACGCCAGCAGGTCGCTTTCCGAAGCGAACTGCGTCAAGTTCTTGCGTACAATCTGGAACGCACCGACCACTATCCGATTCCGCTCCACCAGAGTGAGATCCCGCTGACCGTCCATGCCTCGTACAGTCGCGAAGAGATCCTGCCCGCCCTCGGCCAGGCAGACATAGCTGGCTTCTTGCCGGGCAATTTTCGTGAAGGCGTCAAGTGGTGCGAGAGGTTCCGGACCGACGCACTTTTGATCACGCTCGAGAAGGACGACAAGGACTTCTCGCCGCAGACCCGCTACAAGGATTATGCGATGAGCCCAGACCACTTTCACTGGGAGTCGCAGAATCAGACATCGAACGCCTCTCCCACCGGCCAGCGCTACCAGCAGCACAAAGGGCGAGGAACCCATGTGCTGCTCTTCGTGCGCCGCTACAAGAAGACAGATATCGGGGGGCCGCAGCCATGGATGTTGCTCGGCCCCGCCGAATACGAATCTCATCAAGGCAGCAAGCCCATGGGCATCGTCTGGCGGCTCCGACACGAGCTGCCCGCCGATGTCTGGACCTACTCGGCCATCGCAGCCGGCTAGCTCAACCGACTGCACCAAGCTCTGACTCGAAATGCGTCTGGGCTCGGTCGAGAATGTCGTCGGGGTCCACGCCTTGCGCCGCGAGCCAGTGCAGGAGGTCCGAGATGAGGCTGGTCGCCGACTCCTCCAGGGCGGAGCGGTGGGTCAGCCGCACGGCCGGGCTGCCCGCCGCAAGGCCGTACGACTCCATCACCATCGTCGCGCGCTGGATGCGGCGGCGGGTCTCGTCAGGGATCAGGGGCAGCTCGCACCAGACCGCTTTGCCGGCCGCCGTGCGGATCGTGCCCCAGGCAGCCGAGAGGCCGGCGAGGAGCTGAAGGCCACGGCCGTGCTCTTCGTTGCAGGTTGGCTGGAGTTCCTGGGGCTCCTCGTGACTCTTGTCGTGCAGTTCGACTCGAAGCTGATCCGGGCCAGCGTCGAGGACGAGGGTGGCCGCGGTGCCCTGGCCGACGTGTTTGATCACGTTCGACGCCAGCTCCGTGGTGATCAGCTGCGCCTCGTCCACAAGGGCTGACATCCCCCATGCGTCGAGCTCTGCTCTAACAGCTCGGCGGAGGCCGACCAGTTGGAATGGCTCGGCAGCGAAGGGCACCACGAAGCGGCGGGGTTGGGGTTCGGCGACTGAGTAGCGGTGCATGGCCACACTCCCTTTGGGCGCTACGCCAGCGCTGCGCCCAGTCGTGTCCATACGACTGCGCTGCGTAGTCTTCCTGTTGCGAGTATGGCATTGAAACTCTCAATCTGTAACTCTCTCTCCAGAACCAACCTCACCCAGCTCTCCGGTCAACTACCTTTGAGCTCGATCGACTTGCCCCGTTCTGCGGCAGGGAACCGCCAATACCCAGGTGAAACGGAGAGCTGGCAGCTATGTCCGCTGGACCGACAACACGACGACGGCAGCTGGGCGCCAGCCTGCGGAGGCTGCGCGAGCAGAAGGGCTTGTCTCTAGAAGAGGCCGGTGCTCTGGTTGGTCTCTCCAAGGCCACGGTCAGCCGCTACGAAACCAAGGACGGCTCGGTCAAGTGGCCCCTCGTCGATGCCTTGTGCAGGGAGTATGGGGTAGACGACGAAGAGCGCGCCGCCCTTGTCGATCTCGCGAAGAACGCCAAGGTGCAAGGCTGGTGGCAGTCCTACACCGAGGCGATCCCCAGTCGAATGAATCTTCTGCTCACCCTGGAGAATGAGTCAGTTCGCGAAGACCACTACGCACTGGCCTTCATCCCCGGCCTGCTCCAGACGCGTCGATACGCCGAGACTCTCCACCGCAGTGACCCGCAGCCACAGCCAGAGGACAAGCTTAAGCGCAGCATCGAGGTACGGATGAAGCGGCAAGACATCCTCACCCGCCCCAACCCGCTGCACCTCTCGGTGGTACTCGACGAGTCAGCCATCCGCCGGAAGATCGGCAGCCCGGAGATTCGCCGGGAACAGTTGGAGCACCTCATGGACTGCGCCGATCTGCCCACCATCGATCTGCGCATCCTCCCGATTGACAGCGGCCCCCTCGCGTCTGCGATGGGTAACTTCCTCATCCTCGTCGGTACGGATCCCTCCCTCGACGTCGTCTACTTGGAGAACCTGACGGTCTCCCTCTATCTGGAGAAAGCCGACGAGGTGGAGGAGTATCGAAAGGCGTTCACCTACCTCAGCAGTCAGGCTCTCGCTCCAGGCGCGTCAATCAAGCTGATCGACAACGTACGCAAGGAACTGTGATGGCCACGAACGGCAACCCATCCATAGCCGAGCTCGCATCCGCCTCGTGGTTCACGTCCACCTACAGCGGTGGTCAGGGACTCGAGTGCGTCGAAATCGCCTTTCTCTCCTCTCTAACCACCGCCGTGCGGGATTCGAAGGATCCGGGCGGGCCCGTGCTCGGGTTCTCGCAGGGTGCGTGGCGGGACTTCGTCGTGGCCGTGCGGCGGGAACAGATGGGCTGACCCCGCTCGCGGCGCGCTGTTGGGGAGTCGGGGCCGTTGGGGGTGCCTCGTGCGTAGGGTCGGGTGGAGGAGACCCTTGGAGTGGAGGTACGGACATGGCTGGAGTTCCGGCGGGCGTGGTGGCCGCGGGTGGGTTGGTTGGTGGGTATGGGGTGGCTCGGTGGACCAAGAAGCGGCCCTTGGGTGGGGTCGCCTTGGCGGCGGCTGGGGCAGTGGCCGCGCGGGGGTGGCGGGAGAAGGCGGGGAATGGGACCGCGGCCGGGTTGAGTGCGCTGTATGTGGCCGCCTTCGCCGGGTCGCATCCGCTCGCGAGGAAGATCGGGGCCTGGCCGTCCGTCTTCGCCGTCGCCGGCGGGGTCGCCCTCGCATCGTGGGCTCTCGCCGATCGGCGGGAAAGCTAGGGCTGTCCCGGTGCCGTACGGGTGTGGCCTGCGGAGCCGGTGGGTCTGAGGCGGTGACGCGCCGACGCCAGGTGCGTCGCCGTCTGAAGCCCACCGCGAGGCCATCGGCGAGGGGCTGATCAAGGGCGGGCGCGGGTGATGGCCCGCCGATCGGCGAGCGGCGGTACGTAGCGCCGCCGCGGGTGGGCTTGGCCCCGGCCCCGCCGGGGCCGGGGCCGGCGGAGCGCCCGCCGGCGGCGGGAGCGTCAGTCCGAGGCTGAGGTCAGGAGGTCCAGTTCCGGCTGGGTGAGCTTGAGGTCGGGGGCCGCCAGGAGGGCGGGGAGTTGGGAGACCGAGCGGGCGCTGGCGATGGGGGCGGCCACCGTGGGCTGGGCCAGGAGCCAGGCGAGGGCGACCGTGGCGGGTTCGGCGCCGTGGTTGGCGGCGACGTCGTCGAGGGCGGCGAGGACCTTTTGGCCGCGCTCGGATTCGAGGTGCTGGGCGGCGCCCGTCGAGCGGGGGCTGTCGACCGTGGTGCCCGGGCGGTATTTGCCGGTGAGGAAGCCGGACGCGAGGGAGTAGTACGGGAGCGTCGCCAGGCCGTGACGGGTGACGACGTCGGCCGTCTCGCCCTCGAAGGTGTCGCGCGAGACCAGGTTGTAGTGGGGCTGGAGGGCGACGTAGCGGGCGAGGTTTTCCTTGGTGGAGAAGTCCAGGAGGGATTCGAGGCGCTCGGCGCTGATGTTGGAGGCGGCGATCTCGCGCACCTTGCCCTCCCGGACCAGCTCGTCCAGGGTGGTGGCGATCTCCTCCACCGGCACCGACGGATCGTCGTAGTGGGTGTAGTAGAGGTCGATGTAGTCGGTGCGGAGCCGCTGCAGGGATTCCTCGACGCCCGACCTGATGGCGGAGGAGATCAGACCGCGGCGCTCCGGGGAGCCGCCGCCCACCTTGGTGGCGAGGACGATATCGGCGCGGTTGCCGCGGGAGGCGAACCAGTTGCCCAGGATGGTCTCGGACTCGCCGCCCTGATTGCCGGGGGCCCACGCCGAGTAGACGTCGGCGGTGTCGATGAAGTTGCCGCCCGCCGCCGCGTAGGCGTCGAGCACCTTGAAGGACTCGGCTTCGTCGGCCGTCCAGCCGAAGACATTGCCGCCGAGGGAGAGCGGGAAGACGGGCAGATCACCGATCTTCTGCTTGTTGTCAGCCATGCATGGTGTCAACGTCCGCGCCAACGATGTTGTTCCGGAACCGGCGCCGATACGGAACCGGCGGCCCTGGCGTCAAGGGGGGAGAGAGCGCCAGGGCCGCCGGAGTATCAGGGGTTCTGCCCGTGGTCGCGCAGCCAGGGCATCGGGTCGATCGGCGAGCCGCCGCCGGGCCGGACCTCGAGGTGGAGGTGCGGGCCGGTCACATTGCCGGTGGCGCCGACGCGGCCGATGACCTCGCCCGTCGTCACCTTGCCCGAGGTGACGACCATGGACGACAGGTGGCAGAACCAGAGCTCGGTGCCGTCGTCGAGGGTGAGCACGATGCGGTAGCCGTACGAACCGGCCCAGCCCGCCTGCGTGATGGTGCCACCGTGCACCGCCTTGACCGGGGTGCCGGTCGGGGCGGCGAAGTCCTGGCCGGTGTGGTCGGCGGACCACAGGTCGCCGGCCTGGCCGAAGCCGGCGGTCAGGGTGTACGAGGCGACGGGGAGGGTGTAGGCGGCGGCGACTTTGGCACGGCGCTCGGCCTCGGCCTTCTTCGCGGCGACCTCCTTCGCCTTCTGCTCGGCGGCCTTCTTCGCCGCGGCGGCCTCGGCCTTGCGCTGCGCCGCGGCGTCGGCGGCCTTGTTGGCGGCGGCCTTGGCCGCGGCGACGCGCTGGTCCTCGTCGGCGGCGTTCTGCTGGTTCTCGGCCTGCTGCAGGATGCGGGCGCGCAGCGCCTCGCCGGCGTCGGTGGTGCCGCTCTTCTCGTCCTCGGCGGTCAGTCCGACCTGGGAGAGGGGGGCTGTGCCGGGCGTCGAGGAGCCGTCGTCGTCCGAGACCCATGAGCCGATGCCGGGCAGATCCTTGGCGGCCGGGAGCCGGTCCTGGACCTGGTCGGCGACGTGCGCGAGATCCGGCATGGAGATGGGTGCCGCCGGACGGTCCTTGGCGCTCGCCATACCGCCGGCGCCGACCGCCGCGATGACGCCGACTCCGAGGACGGCGCTGCTGCGCGCCATGGTCCCGCCCCGCTGCTTGCCGACGCGGTGTCGGCCGCGCAGGGGAGCGATGGAGTCCTCGGTGGGGTTCCACTCCTCCCAGGGCTCGGTGTCGAACCCGGGATCCGAGCCGTCGGACGCGCCCCCATCGGCGTTCCGGCCGGCGATCCCCTCGGCGACGAAGCGGCCGTCCCCAGCGCCCATCCCGGCGCCGGCGTCAAAGCCGGGGCCGTAGGCGGTGGCGGTCCCGAGACCGCCTCCGGAGGAGCGGTACGGAGCCTCGTTTAGGGCAGACCTGTTGGACGCCACTGGGGCGCACTCCTTTCCTTCCCACTCGCCTACCGGGTTAGCTGACGGGTTCGGAGCAGGAAGGTCTCCTACGGGTCAGGTTCGACCCGATTCACCCCAAGGTGGTGGTTCCCCGGTTCCCTTGGTGCTGCTGTGGTGCTGTGCCGCTGCTGGTGCTGGTGCTGCTGGTGCTGCTGGTGCTGCTGGTGCTGCTGGTGCTGCTGGTGCTGCCGCAGTGCGTATGGGATTCGGCGACGGCGCACGGTGCCGCCCTGGCGACGGTTGTGACGACCGCGCTGCGTTATCGAACGTTAATAGCTGGCGCCATGTGATTCCAAGCTCTTATGAAGAATCCGCGCAGCTTTGGCGTGAACTTAGGAACCAAGAGGGGGCATATAGGGGCGAGTCGACACCCCGGGAAAGGGTTGGCAAAAACCTTGATCCGCTGATCGTGCATCAATTGTTATGCGGAGCGATCCCAGTCGACTACGGACGGTGGTCGCCCTCGTGCGCCCGCCCGTTCCCGTTCCCGTTCCCGTTCCCGTTCGTCCGCTTCGTCCGCCCCGGCGCGCGGCGGACCGCCAGCAGCGCCATGTCGTCCGAGGTCCCGCCGCCCGTATGCCGCTCGACATCGGCCACCAGCACGTCCAGCAGCTCCCCCGGCCCCGAGAAGGTATGGCCGCGCAGCCGCTCCTTCGGGTCGTAGAACTTGCCCTGCCGGTCGCGGGCCTCCGTCACCCCGTCCGTGAACAGCAGCAGCGTCTCGCCCTCCGCGAACCGCAGCTCCGTCACCCGGTCGGGCCAGCCGCCCAGTTCCCCCATCCCCAGCGGCAGCGCGGACGCCTCCGGCTCCAGAGCGCGCACCTTGCCGTCCCCCCGCAGCAGCAGTGGCGCCGGATGGCCGCGGGTGATCACGCGCAGGGTCGACTCGCCGCGCGGGATCTCCGCCAGTACGGCCGTCGTGAACCCCTCGGAGACCTCCAGATCGGCCCGGCGTGCGCCCTCGCGCTGCAACGCCCGCTCCAGCCGGCCCGCCAGCCCCTCCAACGTCGCCTCCTGCTCCGCCGCCTCCCGGAAGGCGCCGATGAGGATCGCGACGATCTCCACGGCCTGCAGCCCCTTGCCGCGTACGTCCCCGACGACCAGCCGGATGCCGTGCGGGGTGTCCTGGACCGCGTACAGGTCACCGCCGATCGCGGCGAACTTCTCCGCCGCCACATAGCGCGCCGCGATATCCAGACCGGCGAGGCGGGCGGGCGGCACGGGCAGTACGGCGCGCTGGGCCGCCTCCGCGACCCCGCGCGCCGAGGCGAGCCGCCGGTCGCTGCGGCGTACGACGCGGTTGATGACGAACGCCAGCAGGGTGACGGTCGCCACCGTGATGATCTCGGTCGCCGCCTGGGTCGGGTCGGGTACGCCGTGCAGCTCGGCCAGCAGACACGCGGCGGCGACGGCGAGGACCCCCGTGACGGCGGTCGGCCGCAGCGGGGAGAGCGCGGCGGCGACCAGCGGGGCGGCGGCGAAGAAGGGGGAAGCTGTGTAGCCGGGCGGGGCGGCCAGGTCGAAGAGGATCCCGCCCAGGAGGAGCAGGCCGGGAATCAGCTGGGCCAGCCGATGGCCTGACGGGCCCTTGGGCGCCTCCTCCGCCGCGCCGGGCCCGGCGGTCCCTCCGCTGGGCGCGCTGGTGTCGACGAGCATATGGAGCCGGGCGCGGGGCCGGCTACGGGTGTCGGCCAGCCGGGCCCAGGCCGTACGCCGCTCCGCACGGGCGCCCGTACGAGCCCTGATCCCTCGCACCCGCACCGGCTTGTCTCGCTTTCCCTGATCCCTGGTCCGCGCACCGAGCGCCCGGCCGTCGCGTCCACCGCCGTCCCCAGGCTTCCGGCTGACGGGCCGCCAGGCGAATCGGTGTCGGCCATGTGGGTGCGTCGGCGCGGGGGCGTCGGCGCGGGGGCGTCGGCGCGGGGGCGTCAGCGCGAGTACGTCAGCGCGAGTACGTCAGCGCGAGTACGTCAGCGCGAGTACGTCAGCGCGAGTACGTCAGCGCGAGTACGTGGGCGCGAGTACGTGGGCGCGAGTACGTCAGCGGGTCGGTGCGTCCAGCGGACGGGCGCGTCCGCGTGGGCGCGTCCGGCACGCGGACGGGATCAGAGGTCGACGCCGAGCGCGCGGGCGTGGCGGTCGGCCGCCAGCTCCGCCGAGACCTCGTCGAGGTAGACCTCGCACACCAGCCGCCCGTCGCGGGTCAGATTGTGCTCCAGCTCCCACAGCACGATCTCGTCACCGCCGGCGAGCAGGAAGGCGTGCTCGTAGAAGCGGCACCAGGTCGCGTCGGGGCCGCCGGAGCGGCGGCGCGGCTTGGGCGCGAGGGCGATGTCATGGGCGAACGCGGTCGCCAGCAGCCGCTCGGTGTCCTCGCCCGGCCGGTCGGGGTTCTCCGCGCGGCGCAATACGCGGCGGGCGTGGTCGGCCGAGTTGTCGGCCACGTACGCGCGCGGGGACTCCAGGGGCTCGGCGGCGTGCAGCAGCTGCTCGGGCAGCCACAGCGGTAATCCGTCGAGCTCCTCCCAGCGGGCGCCGCCGAGGCGGTCGTGGACGCGGCGCTCGGCCAGCGCCAGGGCGTCCTCGTCCGCGTAGAGCTCGTACAGCGGGCTGCCGTCCTCGCCGGTGTTGTGCTCCAGCTCCCACAGCAGCAGGCTGCTGCCGTCGGGGAGCAGGAAGACATGCCGGTAGGTGCTGTAGCCGAGCCGGCCGCACCGCTCATTGCACTGACGGCAGGACCGCAGCTCGGACTGGTGCATCAGCGCGCTCCGCGCCTGGGTCAGTACCGCCTCGCCGATCTCGAAGCCGTTCTGCGCACGGGCGAGAAGCCCGCCCATCAGCTCGGCCGGGGTCCCGCCCGCTCGTGAGTGCCCCATGTCTCTCCTCCCGCCTCCCGGCCTGGATTCGCCGCGCCCCCCGGGCGACTGCTTCGCACACATAGCGTAGCGGCGTGAACACGGGCCGCGCCGCCATTCGGCGAAGCTGTCGGTGTGACTGTGCCTCACTCACTCCTGCGCCGGAGAGGCTGGATGTATCACTCGTCCGGCCGGTCGAACAAACCGGGGGGCGGGGCAAGGCGCCCCCACCGGCCACCGTGCGGCCGCCTCCCCGCCACCGCCGTGCCGTCGCGCGACCGCCTCCCCTCCACCGCCAGGCCACCGCAGGGCCACCCGCGCGGCCATCGCCGACCCCTGTGCCCCCTCCGGCAGTCCCGCCCGGCAGCCGTCTCCGCCCATTCACATAAGAGGGCAACAGGCGTCCGTTACTCCAAATGCCTCTTCCCTTGGGTCTCGTTCGCGGGATTCCCGGGCAACACACTCGCCAAGAACCGCACTATGCCGGACGGGTGAAGCTGACTGGTAGCCCGAAGCCTTAACTGATGAGCTTCGTTGTGTCATGCGTCCGTGAATTCGCGGAACAACCCAGACGGAGGAATTAAGTGAACATCGGCAAGAAGGCAATTCTCCTGACCGCAGCTGCCGGCGCTCTGGTCATCGGCGGCGCGGGCGGCGCCCTCGCCCACAACGGCGACAACGGCTTCATCGCGCAGCTCAACCACTGCGACACGGCCACCGGCCCCATCACCCAGCTCGGCGGAACCGCTCCCACGGGCGACATCAACGTCGGCGCCGACTGCATCAACTTCACCAACAGCAGCGGCAGCGTGTTCCAGTCCAACGACTGCGACACGGCCACCGGCGCCGTCACCCAGCTCGGCATGGCCGCCCCGACCGGCGACATCAACGCCGGCGCCAAGTGCACCAACATCGCCGTCGACGACGACGACAACAACGGCAACCACCGTCGCTGAGTCGCTGACCATCTCACGGTGTTCCCGCCGGTAGCGGGAACACCGTGAGGCATCCCCCCGTTGGGAATCGCGGCCCTGGAAGCCTCCCTTCCAGGGCCGTTGCCACGGAAAAGGCTTTCAGTGGCGGTGATACCGCGCCGTACGGAAAGCCCACTTGGAGGCTCTTTATGCACATGCGCAAGAGGACGGCGCTTCTCGTAGCGGCCGTGGGCGCGCTGCTCATCGGCGGCGCGGGCGGAGCCGACGCTGCCGACCCCAGCCCCGGCGGCATGGCCGGCGCCAACGGCGGGACCCAGAGCAATCGCTGCACCACCAGTTCCGTCGTCGGGACCATTACGGTGACGGCCGCGCCGGGTGACATCACCAATGAGACCAACTGCGTCAACAGCAGCGAGTCGGGTGTGACGGAGCAGAAGAACCGCTGCCGTACCCACTCCGTCGTCGGTCCGGTCACCGTCGCGCTCGCGCCAGGATCCGAAATCACCAACCGCACCAACTGCGTCAACATCAGCAAGTCGGGTGGTGTGACGAAGCAGAGCAACAACTGCCGCACGACCTCCGTGCTCGGCCCGATCACCATCGGTCCCGGCGCCGAGGTCAACAACGAGACCAACTGCGTCAACGTGTCCGGCTCCGACCCCGCGAACGGAAAGCAGGGGAAGAGCGCGGACGGCGCGAAGAGCGGAACGAGCGGCGATCAGGGAAGCCGCCAGCAGCCCTGAACCGCCGAGAGCTTCAGGCGCTCGCCGCCGGGCCCCGGAAGCACTCCGCTCGTCATGAACGCGACCCCAGGGATAATTCCCCCGGGGCCGCGTTCATGTATTTATGATTCATCACTTTCGGCACGAAGAACTCCACCGACTTCAGCACCGGCTGAATATACCTTTACTGTGGCGGATGGGTGATGCTCCCGGTAATCCCGGATCCTGGTCCGCGGATATCTCGTTGATGAGGTGTCTGCGGATCATTCGCGGAGAACCTGATATGGAGGCACCAGAGAAATGCAGATCGGCAAGAAGGTAGCTCTCATGGCCGCGGCGGCCGCGGGCACGATGGTCGTCGGCAGCGCGGGTAGCGCGAGCGCCTACGGCCTCTTCCCGCAGCACAGCGGGGCCACTCAGCGGAACGCCTGCGACTTGAACCAAGGCGCCGTCACCAATGTCGGCGGAGCCTCCCCCACGGGCGAGATCACCACCGGCTCCGACTGCATCAACTTCACCAACAGTGGAGCGGTATTCCAGAGCAACGACTGCGACACGGCCACCGGCGCCATCACCCAGCTCGGCATGGCCGCCCCGACCGGCGACATCAACGCCGGCTCCAACTGCACCAACATCGCCGTCGAAGAGCCGCCCATGGTGGTCGTGCACCAGGAAGCGCCGAAGCACCACAAGGCCAAGGACAAGCACAAGGCCAAGCACCACAAGGCCAAGAAGCACCACAAGGCCAAGGCCAAGCCGAAGAAGCACCACAGCGCGAAGCACTGACGCGTCGATCCCACGGTCGAGCGCGCGGCGCCCCCGGAGCAAACGCTTCCGGGGGCGCTGCGGCATTCAGCAGGTCAGGTGCGCGTCTTACACACTGCACCCCGAAAGAGCCGGCACGCAGTTGTTCGGGTTGTTTCCGGAGACCGTGGTCGCGGTGAGCGCCACCGTGCCGCCGTCGACGAAGATTCCACCGCCCTGGCCGCCATTGGCCGTATTACCGATGACATTGTCGCCGATCAATTGTGCGGCGCCCGCATGATTGAACAAACCGCCGCCGTTCAGTGTGGCGATATTGCCGGACACCACGGTGGACTGTACGCGCAGCGTGCTTCCGAAATTGGCGATACCGCCGCCGAAGCTCCCGGCAGTATTTCCGAGGACCCGGCTGCCGGTAATGGTGAGATCCCCGATTCCGGTGGCGATACCGCCGCCCTCGAAATTGGTCGTCCGGTTGTTCTGCACCGTGACGCTGGTCAGCAGCGTCGTGCCATAGTTCGCGATGCCGCCGCCCGAACTGCCCGCGAGGTTGTCGGAGATCGTGCCGCCCGTGACGTTGAGCGTGGCCGAGGTGTTGATGTGGATGCCGCCGCCGTCCAGCGCGGAATTATGCGTCACATCGGTGGCCGAGAGAAGCGCCGTGGCTCCCGAGGCGACCTCGATGCCGCCGCCGACGTTGCTCGCGGTGTTGCCGGTGACCGTGGACTGGATCAGCCTCAGCGTGCCCAGGTCGAGGATGCCGCCGCCGTCGATGCCCGCCCCCGAGGTCGCCCGTCCGTCGGACAGGGTGACCCCCTTGACCGTGAGCTTTCCGCCGGCGGCGACCTCCGCGATCCGGAAGTCCGTCGCCGAGGCGCTGCGCCTGATGGTCGCTTGGGTACCGGTGATGGTCACGTCCCCGCTGATGATCGGCAGTCCGTCGGGGCCATTGGCGCCGGTCGCCGCCGCGGAGCCGAGCGTGTACACACACCCCGTGGCGAGGACGACGGTCCCGCCCGAGGGCTCGTCGTTGGCCGCGGCCACCGCGGCGACCAGCGCCGCCGAGTCCCCGCAGGGCACCGGGGCCTGGCTCACGCCTCCGCCGCCATCCTCTCCCCCCTTCTCCTCGGCCGAGGCCGGGGCGGAAACCGCCCAAGCCGATACCGCCAGCGCCATGACGGGGATGAAACCGCGAATGGTTGTCGCGAGTCGCACGAGGGTCTCCTTACGCGTTCCTGGGGAGCAGCAGGTTCAGACTGTGCGGCTGAGTACCGATCGGCATCCGCTCAAGCGCTGGTCGAGTGACACTCGATCTTCTGTGCGGCCGGAGCGCGGACACCTCGCCCTCCGGGCCTCGGCAGACGGGGCGACAGGCCCCCGGAAACGACGAAACCGCAGGTCACCGATGGGTGCCTGCGGTTTCTGAGGTGGGTCATCAGGGGCTCGAACCCTGAACCAATGGATTAAAAGTCCACTGCTCTGCCAATTGAGCTAATGACCCGCACCCCCGCAGCATAGCTCGGCCGGGGGCCAACACCCGAGCCAATACCCTCCGGGGGCGAAAGGCCGTGCAACAGCGCGGTGTTGCACGGCCTCAGTGCCGCCGATCAGCCGTTGCGCTTCCAGCGCGGCTTGTCGGCGCGGCGGTCGAAGGACCGGTCGTGCGAACGGTCGTGCGAACGGCTGCCGGCGCTGCCGGCGCTGCCGGCGCTGCCGCCACGGTGGTCGTCGCGGCGGGCCGGACGGTCGTCACGACGGGCCGGGCGGTCGTCGCGGCGGTCGCGGTTGAACGGGCGGTCCCCGCCACGGTGGTTGTGGTCGCGGCGCTCGAACGGACGGGCCGGACGGTCCTCCCGGCGGTCGTCGCGGCGGTCGCGGTTGAAGCCGCCGCGGTCGTCACGACGCTCGAAGGAACGGCCACCACGGTCGTCACGCTGGTTGAAGCCGCCACGGTCATCCCGACGGTCGCGGTTGACCGGGCGGTCGTCGCGCCGGTCGCGGTTGAAGCCGCCGCGGTCGTCACGGCGCTCGAAGGAACGGCCACCACGGTCGTCACGCCGGTCGTCACGGCGGTCGTCGCGCCGGTCGCGGTTGAAGCCGCCGCGGTCGTCACGACGCTCGAAGGAACGGCCACCGCGGTCGTTGTCCCGGCGGTCGTCGCGGCGGTCGCGGTTGAAGCCGCCGCGGTCGTCGCGACGGTCGTCGCGCCGGTCCCGGTTGAAGCCCCCACGGTCGTTGTCACGGCGGTCGCGGCGCTCGAAGTTGCCCCGGTCGTCACGGCGCTCGTACGAGGAGCGGCGCGGCGCCTCGTCGGTCCCCGCGGCGTCGGCGGCGGGCGCGTTCACGGGCTCGGCCGAACGCTGCGCGGGCACTGTCGGAGCGGCCTCGGCGGCGGCCTCGGATCCGGCCTCCGTCCCGGTCGCGGCGGTCACGGTCCCGGACTCCGCCGGGGCGACGGTCTCGCCGCGCTCGCGCGCCGCACGCGCGGCCAGCCGGTCGGCCTCCTCGCGGAGCTCGACGGCCCGCCGCTGCACCTTCTCCAGCTGCCGGGTGAGGTCCTGCGCATCGCGCTCGGCCTGCTTGGCGGCGTTCGCGGCCGCCTCCGCCTGCACCTCGGTGAGCGAACGCGCGCCCGTGATAAGGGCCACGTCCTCGTCGAAGGCACCGGCCCCGCCGACGATGTGCCGGGAGGCGTCGACGCCCGCGTCCTCCATCAGCCGGAAGATCTGGCGGCGCTGGTGCGGGAGGGCCAGCGAGACGACCGTGCCGCTCTTGCCCGCGCGGGCCGTACGGCCGGAGCGGTGCAGATAGTCCTTGTGGTCGCCGGCCGGGTCCACGTTGAGCACGAGGTCGATGCCGTCGACGTGGATGCCGCGCGCGGCGACGTCCGTCGCGACGAGCACGTTCACGTACCCGTCCTTGAAGTCGGCCAGGGTCCGGGTGCGGGCGCCCTGCGTCATGCCGCCGTGCAGCGCGTCGGCGCGTACGCCCGCGTCGCACAGCTGCTCGGCGACGCGGTCGGCGCCCAGCTGGGTCCGTACGAAGATGATGGTGCGGCCCTTGCGCGCCGCGATGGCGGCGGTGACCGGCGCCTTGTCCTTCGGCTTCACCACGAGGACGTGGTGGGTCATGGTGGTCACCGCGCCCTGCGCCGCGTCGACCTCATGGGTCTTCGGGTCGACCAGGTAGCGCTTGACGAGGGTGTCGATCTCGTTCTCGAGCGTCGCGGAGAACAGCAGCCGCTGGCCGCCGGCCGGCACCAGGTCGAGGATCTCGGTGACCTCGGGCAGGAAGCCCATGTCGGCCATCTGGTCGGCCTCGTCGAGGACCGTGATCTGGACCTTGTCGAGGGACGCGGCGCCGCGCTCGATGATGTCGCGCAGCCGGCCCGGGGTGGCGACGAGGATGTCGACGCCGCGCTCCAGCGCGTAGATCTGATTTCCCATCGAGGTGCCGCCGCAGACGACCTTGAGCTTGAGGCCGAGGACATCGCCGTACGGCTGCAGCGCGTCGCTCACCTGCATCGCGAGCTCGCGGGTCGGGGTGAGGATCAGGCCGCGGGGGCGCTTCTTCTCCGTGTGGCCGCCGGCCAGCGTGGTCAGCAGCGGAAGACCGAAGGAGAGGGTCTTGCCGGAGCCGGTACGGCCTCGGCCGAGAATGTCGCTTCCGGCGAGGGCGTCGGGGATGGTCGCAGCCTGGATCGGGAAGGGCGTGGTCACGCCGTTCTGCGCCAGCTTGCGGACGATCTGCTCGGGGAGGCCGAGGTCGGCGAAGGTGATTTCGGGGGCCTTAGGGGTCTCGGGGGCGCTCTGCTCTGCGCGCTCGTCCTGCGGGGACTGCTCGTCCCGCTCGACCGGCGTGGCCTGGTCGGTCTGCTCGGCCTGCTCGGCCTGCTCAGGCTGCTCGGTCTGCTCGTCGTTGCCGGGCATGACGGAGTGATCAGTGGAAACGGACATGCGAAATGCGAAACCTTCCGGAGTCTCGGCACGCGCCCAAACTCCGTGTGGTGTCGCACACGACCGCCTCTATGCGGTCAGCCACGGGATGGCAAGGAACGCGCCTCGCGGCGCCCTTCAGAGAGGCGCCGGGCAAATGGGATCAAACGATCTGCCACCATACGCACCCCGACCCCCCAAGAGCAAATCAGCTCCGCCTGCCCTCGGTTCCCGCTCCGGCCGGCCCAGTCGGCCCCCGCTCCCGCCGCCGCTGCGCCCCTCCCCCTATCCCGCCGGTTCCGCCGGCGGGGAGGCGGGCGGGGACGCGGGCTCGGACACGGTCGGCTTCGGCTCCGCAGGGCTCGGCGGCGGGCTCGTCGGATGCGGCTTGGGCTCCGGGGCGGCGGGGGTCGGGGCGGGGCCGCCCGGCTGCGGCGGCGCGGAGGGGGCCGGGCGGTTCTGCTGGCCACCGTGGTTCCCGGGCGACGGCGAGGGAGACGACTCGGGGTCGGACGCGACGGCCGACGGCGACCGCCTCGCGCCCTCCTTCCGCTTCTCGCCCTTCTTGTCGCGTCTCGGGTCCGTATACGGATGTCCCCTGCCGTCCGAACGCACCACGGTGCCGTCCGGCTCCGCCGCACCGTCCCGCTGATGGGTGCCGCGGTGCTTGTCCGGGCGCTCGGGGTCGTCGGAGATGCTCATGCAGCCGCCCAGTGCCATCGCCGCGGCCAGGATCGTCACGACCGCCGCGCCGCGTGCCGTGACGCGGGGCCGGGTCGTACGCCCGGCGCGCGGGGAAGGGTCCGTCCCAGGGGAACGGTCGGTGCGAGGAGCGGGGGATCCGGGCATGCGCGGGACACCTCCAGGCCGCAGGGCTGTGACGCACTACCCAACTGGCCCTGCCCCGCCCAGGACACGCGTTCGCGCGGGACAACACCGCCGGATCCGGGTGACGCCACCCGATCCGGGTGACGCGCCCCCATCCGAGTGACGCGCCCCCATCCGGGTGACGCGCCCCCGGCGAGGGCACGCCGCCCGGCCCGGGTCATGCGCCCGGCGTCACCCGTAGCCGAGCGTGTGCAGCCGCTCGTCGTCGATCCCGAAGTGATGCGCGATCTCGTGGACCACCGTCACCTCCGTCTCCTGAACCGCGTCCTCCCGTGTCTCGCTCATCCGCAGCGTCGGCCCCCGGTAGACCGTGATCCGGTCCGGCAGTACGCCCGCGTACCACTCGCCCCGATCCGTGAGCGGCGTCCCCTCGTAGAGTCCGAGCAGCTCGGGCTCGTCCGTCGGCGGCTCGTCCTCCACGAACACCGCGACGTTGTCCATCAGCCGCGTCAGCTCCTGCGGGATCCGGTCCAGCGCCTCGGCGACCAGTTCCTCGAACTCCTCGCGCGTCATCTCCAGCACGTGGCCATTGTCGGGCAGCCGGGCCCGGATGGGAGTGCCCCCGCGCGGTGCGCGCCCCCGTCGTCCAGGCATAGGGGCCGGAACCGCCGGGCATACGGGACCAATGGCCCGCGAACCGCTCCGGCTGCTCCGTGCCACCGCTCGACGCGCACGGGCCTCGGCCGTCTCCCCTCTTCGCCGCTTCCGCCATCCCCTCCGACCGCACGCCACCCCCGCCCACCCGCAGGACGCACGAGACGCATGGGACGCACGGGACGCACTGGGCGCGCTCGATCCCGCCGCGCGCCCCCGTCCCCTCGTCCGCGCCGCCGGGCTGGCCGCCGTGACCATGCTCGGCGCCTGGATCGGGCTGCTCGTCGTCGGTAGCGTCCATATCCCCGTAGGCCCCATGGACACCCGGATGGCGCTGCGGCCGTCCCTCACCGGCGGCACCAAGATCAACGTGGCCCCGCTCGGCGCCCTCGAACTCGACAGCCACCACGCCCCGCTCCGCCTCGACGTCGATGTGGACCGGCTCGACCCCGTACGGGCCGAGGCCCTTGTCGACCACCCCGAGCGGCTGTCCGGCCTCCAGGACGAGGTCGCCGGCGATGTCGCCCACGGCACCCTCGACCTCGCGCTGCGCTCCTGCGTCGCCGTCGTCTTCGGCGCCACCGCGCTGGGCCTGGCCGTCTACCGCCGGCCGCGCCGGGCGCTGGCCGCCGGTGGCCTCGCGCTCACGCTGCTCGGCGCCTCCGGGACGGCCGTGTACGCGACCTGGAACCCGCAGTCGGTGCTGGAGCCGCGCTACTCCGGGCTGCTCTCCAGCGCCCCGTCGGTGGTCGGCAACGCGCGCAGCATCGTCACCGAGTTCGACGTCTACCAGCGGGAGTTGGCCCGGCTGGTGACCAACGTCACCCAGCTCTACGAGGCGACCTCGACCCTTCCCGCGTACCAGCCCGACCCCACGACCATGCGGGTGCTGCACATCTCGGACGTCCATCTCAATCCGGCCGCGTGGCACATCGTCGAGTCGCTGGTCCAGCAGTACAAGATCGACGTGATCATCGACACCGGCGACACGATGGACCACGGCACCCCCGCCGAGAACGGCTTCCTCGACCCCGTCTCCGACCTCGGCGCCCCCTATGTATGGGTACGCGGCAACCATGACTCGGCGGCGACCCAGCGGTACATCGCGCGGCGCAAGGGCGTCCATGTGGTCGACGACGCCAAGGTGATCAGCGTCGAGGGGCTGCGGATCGCGGGCATCGGCGACCCCCAGTTCACCCCCGACCGCTCCGTCGCCGCCTCCGGCGACCCGGCCGAGCACCGCGCCGGGCGGCAACTGGCCGACGCCCTCCGGGCCCGTAAGGCCGCGGGCGACCCCGTGGACATCGCCCTCGCCCACAACCCGGTCGCGGCCCGCAAGACGGACGGCACCGTTCCGCTCGCCCTCACCGGCCATGTCCACCACCGCCGTACGGAGGTCCTCCCCGGCGGCACCCGGCTGATGACGGAGGGCTCCACGGGCGGCAGCGGGCTGCGCGCGGTCGACGACGGCGACCCCGACAAGGTCCAGGCGTCCGTCCTCTATCTGGACCGGGACACCCACCGGCTCCAGGCCTGGGACGAGATCGACCTGGGCGGGCTCGGCCTGGCGAAGGCCGAGGTCAGCCGCCATCTCCCGGCCCATCCGTGACCCGGCGGACGCGCCGTTGGGGCCCCGGCACGACCCGCCGGGGCCCCCGGAGCACCCCCGCACCCGCCGCTCCGAAACCGTTTTGGCGAACTTCCCCGGCATCCCATATGCTTCTCGCGTCCCCGAAAGCGCCACCAGGCGCCCAGGTGAGCCATTCGGCCCTCATCGTCTAGTGGCCCAGGACGCCGCCCTTTCAAGGCGGTAGCACGGGTTCGAATCCCGTTGGGGGCACAGCATCTTTATGCAGCCGCAGACCAGCCCTGTTCCGGGGATGGCCTGCGGCTTTTGCGTTCCCCCTCGACCGCCGCCCGCGCGGCTCCCTGAGCGGTCAGAACACGTCCCGAGGTCTGATACGCTGATCCAGCGACATCGACGCGGCGGATCAACGCAAAGCCCCCGGTTCGAAGGTCGCGGGGAGTATGAATCCACCGAGAGAAATCCCGTTGGGGGCATACGTCGCCATGTGCGAGACTCGTGCTCGTACAAGCAAGGTCCTGTGGAGCAGTTTGGAGTGCTCGCCACCCTGTCAAGGTGGAGGCCGCGGGTTCAAATCCCGTCAGGACCGCTGCGGCTGGGTAGCTCAGTTGGTACGAGCGTCCGCCTGAAAAGCGGAAGGTCGCCGGTTCGACCCCGGCCCCAGCCACCGCAGCCCGACCAGGGCAAAGCCCCCGACGAGATCATTCGTCGGGGGCTTCTCCGTTGCCTGTGAGGCCTACGGCTCATGACAGCATGGCCGACTGCAACGGATGACGTAGGCGTTCGTGCGGCGTGTGCGGGTTGCGCGTCGTTGCCGGGCGCGGCGCCGTCTCGCGCCTTCGGCGCCTTGGAGCATGGGTCCGGTGGGGGCGGGCCGGGCCTCGTCGCCATCCGCCTGGCCAGTGGCGGGCAAGAGCCCGGTCGCGGCTCTCGCAGTCCGAGGCTTGGGCCGATGCCGGACAGCGGGTCGCGATACTCCTCTCAAAAATGCTTGATGTGACGCAAGCGTTTTATCAAGCGGTTTCCGGCGCCCTGCCTATCCGGATCGGTCTCAGCCCCGCATCGCTGCGCCGCCACCGGCCGTCCCGTCGGACACTCTCTGTGAGGATGGTTACGAGCGTGACGCCCTGCCGGTCACTGCCGGAGCCCTGTCACCCCTGCTCGCCGGCGGCTGCGCTTCGGCTATGCCGACCAGCAGGGGGAACGGGGCTACCTTAGGCACCGACCACGCCCTCCCTTGCTGGCGGGCATGGCGCATGCCGGCGGCTGACGCGGTACCCGCGGTACAGCGCTTCCCGCGTGGGGCACTCTCGGTCGGCGAGGCAGTCCGGGCAGGCCACACCGTGGTTGAGGAAGCGGCGCCAGACGGTACCCCCGCAAGCGACCACAGGAGCGCCGGGAACTTTCAGTGCTACGAGCGTGGAGCAGGCTGCGCAACCCGGGACCGCTTATAAGGCGGTGCTCAGGGGCCGTCCAGGCAGCCGTCTGGTCGCCGGTTCAACCCTGGCCCCAGCCACCGCGGCCCTCACCAGGGCAGACACCCCCGCCAGGGATCTTCGGCGGGGGTGTTTTCGTGTCACCCCCGACCCCTTCGGTCCGCCGGTGGATCAGCGGCCCCGGCCGACTTCCGCTCAACTGTCGGCGAACCCTGCCCCGCCATAGACTCAAAACGACCTCGGGGCTCCACCCCAGGAGGACGCGATGATGCGGCACACCCGACTGCCCGGCGAGTCCGCGGACTACCTCGCCGCGCGCGAAGAGGTCCGCCTCGCCGAGATCGATCTCATGCGCCGTCGCGAGCAGGTCGCGGCCCAGCGCCGAGCGCTCCCCCAGGGTCCGCCCGTCGACGACTACGTCTTCATCGAAGGTCCGGACGACCTCGACGCGGGCGACACCCCCGTCCGCGAGGTCCCCCTGAGCGAGCTGTTCACCGCCCCGGACCGGCCGCTGATCGTGTACCACTTCATGTACGGCAAGCAGCAGACCGACCCCTGCCCGATGTGCACCATGTGGATCGACGGCTTCAACGGCGTCGCCCACCACATCGCCCAGAACGCCGACTTCGCCGTCGCTGCGGCCGCCGAGCCGCCCGTCCTGCGGCAGCACGCCCGCGACCGCGGCTGGTCCCGGCTGCGCCTGCTGAGCTGCGGTGACAGCACCTTCAAGTACGACCTCGGCAGCGAGGGCAAGGACGGCGAGCAGGACTCCAGCATCTCCGTCTTCATCCAGGACGACGACGGCACGATCCGCCACTCCTACTCCACCCACCCGCGCATGGCCGAGGACATCGACCAGCGCGGCATCGACCTCCTCAGCTCCGTCTGGCACCTCCTCGACCTGACGCCGACCGGCCGAGGCGACTGGTTCCCGCGCGTGGACTACTGATGTCGGTACCTCGGCGGAGTCGCGTCGGCGCTTTGCGTACCCCTCTGTCGGCGGCTGGTGCGCCCTCCCGCCAGCCCCCTACCCGGCACCTGCGGCGCATCAGATCCCGCGTGGGGCACTCTCGGTCGGCTAGGCGGGGTGGGCACCGCTGGCGAAGCCGGACGCGTGCGTGGGGCATCGCCCCCAAGATCGCTGCTATGCCCGGGTCCACCTCGACAGTCTGGCGGCGGATGCGCTCGGGGACCGGGTGCGTTGTGGGCACAGCGGCAGCGTCGGCGGCGCGACGATCTACGCCTTTCCGCCTTCGTCACGGGTCTACGGGGAGCTGGTCGGTGCCAGGATGCGTCACAGGACGATCCTGGCGCTCGGGCCCGGCCCTACGGGGCCGGTACGCGAAACGCGCCCGCGCTCAGAGCTGAGGCGCCGGCACCGTCAGGCGGAGCAGGGCGTATTGCCCGTGGGTGCCCGGGGCGGCGCGCGTGAGGTGCTGAGGTGCTGCCGGTGGTGGGCCGGGGGGCCGTACGCTGGGCAGATGGCGCGGCTGATCGTGGCGGGTGGGGGTGGAGGGGACGCTGTTGCCGCCGCGGTGATCGATAGAGCTCTGTACGGGGCGGATGACCCGGCCGTGGTCCTTACCTACGCCTGGGACCGGCTGCTCGTCGACCCCCTCCCGGGGCCCCGTGGGGCGGACGGCTTCACCGGACTGCGGGCGCTGACGGAGAGCGTGTACGCCGTGCCCGCCGAGGCCGCGCCCGTGGCGCCGGGCGGGTCCACGCTTCCTCGCCTCGCCGGGGAGCTTGCGCACACGTTCGCGCTGATCGACCCCCACCACGGGGTCGAGGGCATGGTCCGGCAGCTCGAGGAGCTGATCGAGCACCTGGCCCCGACGTCGGTCGATCTTCTGGACGTGGGGGGCGACATCCTGGCGCGAGGGGACGAGCCGACCCTGCGCAGTCCACTGGGCGATGCGCTGTCTCTTGCCGTGTGTGCGCAGGTCAGCGCCCCGGTCCGGCTGCTGGTCGCCGGGCCCGGCCTGGACGGGGAGCTTCCTGTGGAGGTGCTGCGGGAGCGTCTGGGGGCGGTGGTGCGTACCCTCAGCGCCGAGGATGTCGCACCGATCGGCGCGGTCATGGAGTGGCACCCGTCGGAGGCCACCGGCATGCTCATGGCCACGGCCCGGGGGGTGCGGGGGCTGTGCGAGGTGCGGGACGCGGGGCTGGCGATCCCGCTCACCGATGCCGGGCCCGTCGTCCATGAGGCCGACCTGGAGGCCGCCTTCCGCCGGAACCGGCTCGCCCAGGCCATCGGCGCCACGACCAGCCTCGCCGAGGCTGAGCGGCACAGCCGCGCCATCTGCGGCTACTCGGAGATCGACTACGAGCGCGAGAAGGCCGCCGGCCTCCAGGACGCGGCTCCGTTCGATCCCGACGCCGCACTCCGGCAGCTGGCCCGCTTCGCGGCGGAGGCTCGCGCACGCGGGGTTACGCACACCACCTTCCGCCATCTCACCGAAGTCCTCGGCCTTGACGGGGGCCACCGCACCGCGCTGCGCGAGCTGTTGCTCGGGGCCCACCCGGAGCGGTACGCCGCACCGCTCTGGCGCCTCTGACCCCACGGATGGGGTATAGTTGATCAAGCAACGCCGCCCGAACGGGCGGAAGTTGATGCGTCGGTCGTCTAAGGAAAGATACTCGTCTCCAAACGAGGGATGTAGGTGCAAGGCCTGCTCGGCGCTCCAGTGAAAATCCTCCTCCCGTCTCCGGGAGGGGGATTTTTTTGTCTCGCCCCGATCACTCCGACGGCGTCGGAGTGGCGCTCGGCGGGCGGCCGCCCGGGTGGCGGTGGCGCCAGATCCAGAAGACGGCGGTGGAGACGAGGGCCCAGCCGGCCAGCACGAGGAAGGGGAAGGCGTGCTGGTGGTGGCCGAAGTAGACCGCCGTGTGCTGGGCGTTGACGGAGGCGCCCGGGGGGAGCCAGCGGCCGATCTCCCCGAGGAGGGAGGGCAGCAGGGGCCAGGAGACCGCGCCGCCCGAGGAGGGGTTGCCGAGGAGCACCATCAGGCCCCAGGTGGGGATGAGCGCCCAGCGTCCGAACAGGACGTTGAACATGGAGAAGACCATCCCCGAGGTGAACATGGTCAGCGCGAGGATCGCCCACGATTCGGCGAACGGCAGATCGAGCGCGCCCAGCCCCCAGTCCACGATCGCCGCGATCGTGAAGCCGCCGAGCATTGCGTACGCGAGGGTGAAGGCGATCCGCTCGGCCGGGTTGAGGCCCCGTGCGTTCACGCTCAGCTGGATGGCGCCGATGAAGCCGATGATCACCGCGGCGAGGGAGATGTAGAAGATCGCGAGCCCACGCGGGTCACCCTTCTGCAGGGGGTTCACGTCCCTCACCTTGACCGGCACCCGGACCGCGCGCCCCACCTTGGTGGCGGAGGAGGTCAGCACCTCGGCGACCGTCGCGCCCGACGCCGCGGAGACGTCCAGCTCGACGCCGTGGTCGCGGGTGCGCAGCACCGCGAAGACCTTCTGCTCCTCGATGGCCCACTGGGCCTTCCCGTACGAGGGGTAGGCGTGCAGCCGGAGCGAGGCGTCCAGGGCCTTCTCCATCCCGGCGACGAACGCCTTCTCGGGGGCGCGGCCACGGCCGGTGGTCACCACGGCGATGGGGATCCGGTGCGGGGTGGGGTTGGCGAAGGCGTAGGTGTACGAGCCGGCGAAGAGCCCCGCGCCCGCGGAGATGATCAGCACGATGACGGTCGCCGGGAAGAAGGGGGAGTGTTTGAAGGCCGACCATCGGGATCGATGCTCAGCCGCTTCGGCACCCTCGTCATCAGCCATGAGATCACGCTAAAACGCACACCCCGGACATACCTCGCGACGCGGCCCGGACGGAAATGGTTCGCCAGCTGTTTTGCGGAGGTGAGATCCTGGGATCCGTATGTCCACGACGCCTGCCCCCACCCTGCCCGCCCTGCTGGAGCGGCTGCCCGAGCTGATGCTGCGTGACCAGCAGCGGCTGGGGCGCCGACTCGACGGCGCGCGCCGCATCCGTAAGCCCGAGGCCCGTGCGGCCGCCCTCGACGAGATCGCCCAGGAGATCGAGCGGGCCGAGCTGCGGGTCGCGGATCGCCGCGCCGCCGTGCCGACCGTCACCTATCCGGAAGAGCTGCCGGTCAGCCAGAAGAGGGACGACATCCTCGCGGCCGTCCGTGATCACCAGGTGGTGATCGTCGCGGGCGAGACCGGCTCCGGGAAGACGACTCAGATCCCCAAGATCTGTCTGGAGCTGGGCCGCGGCGTCAAGGGGCTCATCGGCCATACGCAGCCGCGTCGCATCGCGGCCCGTACGGTCGCCGAGCGCATCGCCGAGGAGCTAGGTACGCCGCTGGGCGAGTCGGTCGGCTGGAAGGTCCGCTTCACCGACCAGGTGGGCCAGGACACCCACGTCAAGCTGATGACGGACGGCATTCTGCTCGCCGAGATCCAGACCGACCGCGAGCTGCGCCAGTACGACACGATCATCATCGACGAGGCCCATGAGCGCAGCCTCAACATCGACTTCCTGCTCGGCTATCTGGCGCGGCTGCTGCCCCGCCGCCCCGATCTGAAGGTCGTGATCACCTCCGCGACCATCGACCCGGAGCGCTTCTCCCGGCATTTCGGCGAGGCGCCGATCGTCGAGGTGAGCGGCCGTACGTACCCGGTCGAGGTCCGGTACCGGCCGCTGCTGGAGGAGGGCGGCGAGGACAGCGACCGCGACCAGATCACCGCCATCTGCGACGCGGTCGACGAGCTGCAGGCCGAGGGCCCCGGCGACATCCTCGTCTTTCTCTCCGGTGAGCGGGAGATCCGCGACACGGCCGACGCGCTGAACAAGAAGAACCTCAGATCGACCGAGGTGCTGCCGCTGTACGCACGGCTGTCGCACGCCGAACAGCACCGGGTCTTCCAGCGCCACCCCGGCCGCCGGATCGTGCTGGCGACGAACGTCGCGGAGACCTCGCTCACCGTCCCCGGCATCCGGTACGTGATCGACCCGGGCACCGCCCGGATCTCGCGCTACAGCCACCGCACCAAGGTCCAGCGGCTGCCGATCGAGCCGATCTCGCAGGCCAGCGCCAATCAGCGCAAGGGCCGCTGCGGCCGGACCAGCGACGGCATCTGCATCCGGCTGTACTCCGAGGACGACTTCCTCACCCGCCCGGAGTTCACGGACGCGGAGATCCTCCGTACGAACCTCGCCTCCGTCATCCTCCAGATGACCGCCGCCGGGCTCGGTGACATCGAGAAGTTCCCGTTCATCGACCCGCCGGACCGCCGCAACATCAAGGACGGCGTGCAGCTCCTGGAGGAGCTGAACGCGCTGGACAGCAAGGAGAAGGATCCGCGGAAGCGGCTCACCCAGGTCGGGCGGAAGCTGGCCCAGCTGCCCGTGGACCCGCGGCTGGCCCGTATGGTGCTGGAGGCGGACCGCAACGGCTGCGTGCGCGAGGTCATGGTGATCGCGGCGGCGCTGTCCATCCAGGACCCGCGTGAGCGCCCCTCGGACAAGCAGCAGCAGGCGGATCAGCAGCACGCGCGCTTCAAGGACGAGTCGAGCGACTTCCTGGCCTTCCTCAACCTGTGGAAGTACATCAGGGAGCGGCAGAAGGAGCTGTCGTCGTCCGCCTTCCGCCGTATGTGCCGCAATGAGTTCCTCAACTACCTGCGCATACGCGAATGGCAGGACATCTACAGCCAGCTGCGCACGGTGGCCAAGACCATGGACATCCACATGTCCGAGCAGGACGCGGCGCCGGACCACGTCCATATGTCACTGCTGGCCGGGCTGCTGTCCCATGTCGGCCTGAAGAACACCGTGGCGGAGGGCGGGAAGGAGACCGCGAAGAACGAGTACGTGGGCGCGCGCAGCGCCAAGTTCGCGGTCTTCCCCGGCTCGGCGCTCTTCAAGAAGCCGCCGCGCTGGGTGATGTCGGCGGAGCTCGTCGAGACCTCCCGGCTGTGGGCGCGGGTCAACGCGAAGATCGAGCCGGAGTGGATCGAGCCGCTTGCCCAGCATCTGGTCAAGCGCACCTACAGCGAGCCGCACTGGGAGCAGAAGCAGGCGGCGGTGATGGCGTACGAGCGCGTCACGCTCTACGGCGTGCCCATCGTCGCCCAGCGGAAGGTGCATTACGGCCGGATCGACCCGGAGACCAGCCGCGATCTGTTCATCCGCAATGCCCTGGTCGAGGGCGACTGGCGCACCCACCACCAGTTCTTCCACGACAACCGCAAGCTGCTCGGCGAGGTCGAGGAGCTGGAGCACCGCGCGCGGCGCCGCGACATCCTCGTGGACGACGAGACGCTCTTCGACTTCTACGATCAGCGGCTGCCCGAGCACGTCGTGTCCGGGGCGCATTTCGACTCGTGGTGGAAGCACAAGCGGCGCGAGGAGCCGGAGCTTCTCAACTTCGAGAAGTCGATGCTCATCAATGAGCAGGCCCAGGGTGTCACCAAGGACGCCTATCCGGACTCCTGGCGCCAGGGGAAGCTCACGTTCAAGGTGACCTATCAATTCGAGCCGGGCGCGGACGCGGACGGGGTGACCGTCCACATCCCGCTCCAGGTGCTCAATCAGGTCACCCCGGAGGGCTTCGACTGGCAGATCCCGGGGTTGCGCGAGGATCTGGTCACCGAGCTGATCCGCTCGCTGCCCAAGCCGGTCCGGCGCAATTACGTCCCGGCGCCGAACTACGCGAAGCGCTTCCTGGAAAGCGCTGTCCCCCTCCAGGAGCCGCTGACGGCGGCGCTCGGCCGCGAGCTCCATCGGATGGTGGGCGTGCGGATCGAGCCGGAGGACTGGGATCTGTCGAAGGTCCCCGACCACCTCAAGATCACCTTCCGGGTGGTCGACGAGCGGCGCCGCAAACTCGACGAGGACAAGGATCTGGAGGCGCTGGGGCAGCGGCTGAAGTCCAAGACGCGGGCGGCGATCTCCAAGGCCTTCGAGAGCTCGAAGGAGTCCGAGGGCATCGAGCAGCGCGGCGGGCTGACCCGGTGGACGATCGGGACGCTGCCGCGCACCTTCGAGACACGCCGCGGCGGCCAGCCGGTCAAGGCGTATCCGGCGCTGGTCGACGAGGGCGCGTCGGTGGCGGTGCGGCTCTTCGACACCGAGACCGAGCAGCGGCAGGCGATGTGGCAGGGCACCCGCCGGCTGATCCTGCTCCAGCTTCCGAACAACCCGGCCAAGTTCGCCCAGGGCAAGCTCTCCAACCAGGCCAAGCTGGCGCTGTCCAGCAGCCCGCACGGCAGCGTCCAGGCCCTCTTCGAGGACTGTGTGGCGGCGGCGGCCGACCGGCTGATCGCGGCCCGCGGCGGCCCGGCGTGGGACGAGGAGTCGTTCCGTAAGCTCTTCGACGCCGTGCGCGCCGACATCACGGACGCGACGGTGGACACCGTGCGGAAGGTCCAGGAGGTGCTGGCGGCGTGGCAGTCGTGCGAGCGCCGGCTGAAGAGCCCGCCGCTGTCGACGAGCGCCGTACTGCTGCCGTCGCTCACGGACGTCAAGGAGCAGCTCGCGGAGCTCATCAAGCCGGGCTTCGTGACCGCGCACGGGGTACGCCGCCTCCCGGACCTCATGCGCTATCTGGTGGCCGCGGACCGGCGGCTGCAGCAGCTGCCGGCCAACGCCGAGCGGGACCGCACCCGGATGGCGAAGGTGCGCGAGATGCGGGACGAGTACGCCTGGCTGCTGGAGCAGTTCCCGCCGGGCCGGCCGGTGCCCCAGGAGGCGTTGGAGATCCGCTGGATGATCGAGGAGCTGCGGGTCAGCTACTTCGCGCACGCGCTCGGCACGGCCTATCCGGTCTCGGACAAGCGCATCGTGAAGGCCATCGACGCGGCGGCCCCCTAGGCCGCCGCCCGGTCGCGGCCCGGTCGCCGCCCGGTCGCGCCTCGGTCGCGGCCCGGTCTGTGAGGGGCCGCCGGAGCCCGGCCGGGCGCGAGTTCGACCGGAGCGCCTGACCTGCTGTAGAGTCTGGGACGCAAGCGCACAACAGCGCGGCGCACACAGCGAAGCTGTAGGGCGTCACTGTTGGTCCTGTGGAGCAGTTTGGAGTGCTCGCCACCCTGTCAAGGTGGAGGCCGCGGGTTCAAATCCCGTCAGGACCGCAAACCCGAAGGCCCGGATCCCCTCGTGGATCCGGGCCTTCGGCGTCTTGACCGCGACCCTCCCCCAGCGGTACGCAGTCGAGTAAAGGTGTGCGTGGGGGTGCGCGGGAGGTGCGGCGTATGACGGCGTCCGCGAAGCATGAGACCAGGGCGCTGCTGCGCGCCCATCTGGCGGCCGCCACGGGCTATCGCCACTTCACCCGGCACTGCCCGATCTGCCACCGGCTGCTGCGGCTGGCGATGGAGCCGTCGGGGGCCGAGGACGGCCAGGAGGCGATCGAGGAGACGGTCGAGGAGACGGTCGAGGAGCAGACGCCCTCCACGTCGCGGCCAACTCGGTAAGCCCTTACCGCAATTGCGCCTTACCGCAGCTTCCCGGCGGGAGACAAGCATTGAGTGGTGTGACAGGAGTCACCGAATGGGTTTCCGGAGTGAGGGAACTTACGCCCCGCTCACAACCGGTCAATTTAATATGTGCAATTGCACCCCCCGTCCAAGCCACCCCGGAGCCGTTTCCGGACCACCCCCGGCTGGCCCGAATGTGTGCCCTCCAAGGGCACTTGGCGGCGGTCGCCGGCGCCCTCCGGGAAGCTGTCACGGGGTCACGGCCGGGGCCTGGAGGGGCATAAAAAAAGATCGCGCTGGACCCGGCGGAGTCCAGCGCGATCAACGACACACCCTGTGGAGCGGTGGAGGGCCTGTTGGGGCAGGCGCCCGTCGTGTGGAGCCATACAGGCGAAAACCGGGCTGGGGGCCCGGAAATGCCCGGTTATGCGGTTGTTCAGGCCTCGCTGCGCTGCTGCGGGATGCCCGCGAGAAGCGCACGGACCTCCGCTTCGCGGTAGCGCCGATGCCCTCCGAGCGTGCGGATGGACGTGAGCTTGCCTGCCTTGGCCCAGCGCGTGACCGTCTTCGGGTCCACGCGGAACATCGTGGCAACCTCAGCCGGGGTCAGCAGCGGCTCGGCATCAGGGGTGCGAGCGGTCATGAGCGGCCTCCTCGGGAGAACCGAACCATCACGGTTCTTTCCTCTAAATTCTGCACCTTGACCCACGTTGCCCGAAATGGCGGACGCGGGCCGAGTCGGTTATAGGACGAACGGCTTGTCCTCGGCACTACAACTACACCATCCGTCCAGCCCCGTCGGCCAAACCGATGGAATTGCCCTCTCAGGTGTTCAACCTCGACGGAAGCCGATGGACCATGCCATAACGGACAGTCACGCAGCCGTGACGATCAGTCACAACAGGATCAGGGGTCACCAGATCCACCAAGGAGTGCAATACCGATGAATCCGCCCATACTTAGGCGGAAGGAGTCCTTCCCGGGCTCCTTGTCCTATTTTGACACGAGGGTGGGGGATTGCCGCAAGGCCCGAAGTCAGTGCTTTAGGTCACGATTGAGGCAATGGCCCGGATCGGGACCTACGTCCCCTGCTCCGCCACCCGGTCGCGCGGTGCCGGCTCAGCCCGCGCTCAGCCCGCGCTCAGCCCGCGCTCTTCGCGCGCTCAGCTCGCGTTCTGCCGTCCGCGTACCTCGCTCCACCGGACGGTCAGCCGCTCGTAAGCGATCCCCGCCCGTTCCCCGTCCCCGTCACGCAGCGCGGCGAGACCCTCCGCCACATCCGCGGCCGAGTGATCGTCCTCCAGCCTCCCCGCGGGCACCGCGTGCACCAGGCCGCCGTAGTCCAGCTCGACCAGCGACCGGGGGTGGAACTCCTCCAGCCACCGGCCGACGTCCATCAGCCCGTCGATCAGCGGCCCCTCACCGAGGGCTTCCTTGAGCACCTTAAGGCCACGCGCCACCCGCCGCCTGGCCTGGACCATGGGAGTGCGGTAACGGAGAATGAGCCCGTCCTCACCCTTGGTGCACTCGCGCTCGTCGTCCGCGAAGAGCACGAACCAGCGCACCGGCACATGCCAGGTCGCCGAGCGGATCCACGGCCGGGCGTCCGGGTTGCGCTCCAGCCACTGCTCGTAGTCCGACGCCGCCTGCCGGCGCACCACCGGGGGCAGCACGGCGTCCAGGAGGGGCCCGGGAAGCCGCTCGGACAGCTCTTCCAGGGCCAGCCAGCCCCGCAGCCGTGTCCGCCACGGACAGACGCAGGTGACGCCGTCCACGACCGCCACGAAGGCGTCGGCGCTCTCGTGCACCGGCACCGGCACGGGAGGCACCGGCAGGAGGTCGGCGAGCGAGCGGCGGAGCTCGTCCTGCGCGCTCGGGATGTCGTCGCGCTTGGCATAACGCGCCCAGTGCGATCGCTCCGGCTCCGGGAATGCGGCCAGTGGCTCATAGACCCGGAGATACGACGCGTACGGGACAATCACCGAAGACGCCAAGGTCACACGCGCTCCCTCAAGGCTGAGACCACCGCCAGGAGTTGCCTACCCCCGGATGACCGCATCGTCCCACGCCCGCCATACGGACTCGGCGGGGACATGCCCCATCCGCCGGGGCCCCAGGGCTTACCCTCTTGCCCAACGGCCCTCCCCACCAGCAAGGAGGGCGCTACCCCGACCTATGGGAGTCACCACCGTGACCGACGTACGTCACACCGTCAGCGCCGACGGTCCGACGGTAAGTCGCGTGCCGAACCCTCTCTCACCTCTCTCGACGCTGTTCCGGTCCGACCTGGGCGGACATGAGCAGGTCCTGCTGTGCCAGGACCGGGAGAGCGGTCTGAAGGCCGTCATCGCCATCCACTCGACCGCCCTGGGCCCGGCCCTCGGCGGCACCCGCTTCCACGCCTACAGCTCCGAGGAACACCCCGAAGACGCGGCGGTCCTCGACGCTCTCAACCTCGCCCGCGGCATGGCGTACAAGAACGCGCTGGCCGGGCTCGACCACGGCGGCGGCAAGGCCGTGATCCTCGGCGACCCCGAGGAGATCAAGACCGAGCAGCTGCTGCTGGCCTACGGCCGCTTCGTGGCCTCCCTCGGTGGCCGCTACGTCACCGCCTGCGACGTCGGCACCTATGTGTCCGACATGGACGTCGTCGCCCGCGAGTGCCCCTGGACCACCGGCCGCTCCCCCGAGCACGGCGGCGCCGGCGACTCCTCCGTGCTGACCGCCTTCGGCGTCTTCCAGGGCATGCGGGCGAGCGCCCAGGCGTCCTGGGGCGCGCCCACGCTGCGCGGCCGCCGGGTCGGCATCGCGGGCGTCGGCAAGGTGGGCCACCACCTCGTGGAGCATCTGCTGGAGGACGGCGCCGAGGTCGTGATCACGGACGTCCGGACCGAGTCGGTCGACCGCGTGCTGGCCCGCCATCCGCGGATCCAGGCCGTCCCGGACACCGACGCGCTGATCCGCGCCGACCTGGACGTCTACGCCCCGTGTGCGCTCGGCGGCGCGCTCGACGACGACACGGTCTCCGTCCTGACCGCGAAGGTGGTGTGCGGCGCGGCCAACAACCAGCTGGCTCACCCGGGCATCGAGAAGGACCTCGCCGACCGCGGGATCCTCTACGCGCCGGACTACGTCGTGAACGCGGGTGGTGTGATCCAGGTCGCTGATGAGCTGCACGGTTTCGACTTCGACCGGGCCAAGGCCAAGGCGGCAAAGATCTTCGATACGACTTTGGCCATATTCGATCGGGCCACAACCGACGGCATCCCGCCCGCCGCGGCCGCCGACCGGCTGGCCGAGCACCGGATGGCGGAGGGCCACGACAGCGCCTGAGGGCGCCTGAGGGCCGCTGAGCCCCGTCCGGCCGATCCGTACGGGCCCTTGCCGGGCGGGGCCGTACGGGCCCCGTCCGGGGCCGTGAGGGGCCGTGGGGGAGCCATCGGCGAGAGATCCCTCACGGCCTGTCGGCGGGTCGGCGCACAAGACACGTTAAAATTGCAGCTGACCAGCGAGGAAGGGGCTCCTCGCGGGTTCTGCCTCGTGGCACGTCGTGTGGGCGACGTACCGTATGGCCACAGAAGCAGGTACCGTTGAAGCCCTACGGACCGGTCTCTCTCTGGGGAGTCCGCTCCGAAACATGAACGTGAACGCGTGTCAAGACTCTGGGGCCGTCGAGCCCCGTCGTTGAGGGGGTCGAGCCATGGGGCGCGGCCGGGCCAAGGCCAAGCAGACGAAGGTCGCCCGCCAGCTGAAGTACAACAGCGGTGGGACGGACCTCTCACGCCTGGCCGAGGAGCTGGGCGCATCGCCGACATCGAACCAGCCGCCGAATGGCGAGCCGTTCGAGGATGACGATGAGCTGGACGATGACCCGTACGCACAGTACGCGGATCTGTACAACGACGATGAGGACGAGGACGACGAACAGTCGGATGCGTCCCCGCAGCGTCGCCGCGCCTGAACCACTCGTTCCAGGCGCTCGGCTTTTCGCCGCACCTCCGCCGGTCCGGGGCACCCGCCTCGGACCGGCTTCTGTGCTGTCCGCGCACGGTGCGCGGTCGGCTCAGCTCGCGTAGTCACCGGTGAGCGTCACCGCTTCCGTGTCCTGCGCCGTACGCTCGGTGATCTCGCCGCTGACCCAGGCCTCCACGCCCCGGTCAGCGAGTGTGGTGAGCGCCACGTCGACCGACTCGCCCGGTACGACCGCCATCATGCCGACGCCCATATTGAGCGTCTTCTCCAGCTCCAGGCGCTCGACCGAGCCGGCCTCGCCCACCAGCTTGAAGATCGCGTCGGGGGTCCAGGTCGAGCGGTCGACCATCGCGCGCAGGCCCTCCGGGATGACCCGGGCCAGATTGTTGGCGAGCCCGCCGCCGGTGATGTGCGAGAAGGCGTGCACCTCGGTCGTCCGGGTCAGGGCCAGACAGTCCAGCGAGTAGATCCGGGTCGGCTCCAGCAGCTCCTCCCCCAGGGTGCGGCCGAGCTCCGGCACCTCCCGGTCCAGCGCCCAGCCGGCCCGGTCGAAGAGCACATGCCGAACGAGTGAGTACCCGTTCGAGTGAAGTCCGGACGACGCCATGGCGATCACCGCATCACCCGTTCGGATGCGATCCGCGCCCAGCACCTGATCGGCCTCGACCACGCCCGTACCGGCCCCGGCGACATCGAAGTCATCGGCGGCCAGCAGCCCCGGATGCTCGGCGGTCTCGCCGCCCACCAGCGCGCAGCCGGCCAGGGCACAGCCCTCGGCGATGCCCTTGACGATGGCCGCGACCCGCTCCGGGTAGACCTTGCCGACGCAGATGTAGTCGGTCATGAAGAGCGGCTCGGCGCCGCAGACGACCAGATCGTCCACGACCATGCCGACCAGATCGCGGCCGATGGTGTCGTACACGCCCATCCGCCGCGCGATGTCCACCTTGGTGCCCACACCATCGGTGGCGGAGGCCAGCAGCGGCCGCTGGTAGCGGGCCAGCGCGGAGGCGTCGAAGAGCCCGGCGAAGCCGCCGATCCCGCCCACGACCTCGGGGCGGGTGGCCTTCTTCACCCACTCCTTCATCAGCTCGACGGCGCGGTCGCCCGCCTCGATGTCGACGCCCGCGGCGGCGTAGGTGGACCCGGACTCGGACATGACGTTGAGATCTTTCGTATCGGGGATGACAGGCGGCAGGGCCCGTGCGGACCCTACGGGCGGCGCAGCGCGTCAGCGCCGCCGACACCTGCGGTCAGCGTCTTCACACCGTCGGCGTCGCCGCTGCTCGGGGCCTGTGTCTCGGACTCCAGAAGGTGCTTGCCGAGCAGCTCGGGATCGGGCAGATCCATCGGGTACTCGCCGTCGAAGCACGCGCGGCACAGATTCGGCTTGGCGATCGTGGTCGCCTCGATCATGCCGTCGATGGAGATGTAGGCGAGCGAGTCGGCGCCCAGCGACTTGCCGATCTCCTCGA
Source organism: Streptomyces sp. NPDC005393 (assembly GCF_040606675.1). Taxonomy (NCBI): domain Bacteria; kingdom Bacillati; phylum Actinomycetota; class Actinomycetes; order Kitasatosporales; family Streptomycetaceae; genus Streptomyces; species Streptomyces sp. NPDC005393. Next base: position 41,338 of record NZ_JBEXFG010000005.1, read on the forward strand.
CCGACAGACCGTTGGCGATCAGCTCGGCGCGGGTGGCGAAGTCTATGCCGAAGAAGCACGGCCACTTGATGGGCGGACTGCTGATCCGGATGTGCACCTCGGCCGCCCCGGCCTCACGGAGCATCCGCACCAGGGCGCGCTGGGTGTTGCCGCGGACGATCGAGTCGTCCACGACCACCAGGCGCTTGCCCCGGATGACCTCCTTGAGGGGGTTCAGCTTGAGCCGGATGCCGAGCTGCCGGATGGTCTGCGAGGGCTGGATGAAGGTCCGGCCCACATAGCTGTTCTTGACCAGCCCGGAGCCGTACGGAATCCCACTGGCCTCGGCATAGCCGACGGCGGCGGGGGTGCCGGACTCCGGCGTCGGTATGACGAGGTCGGCGTCGGCCGGGGCCTCGGCGGCCAGCCGACGGCCCATCTCGACCCGGGAGAGGTAGACGTTACGGCCCGCGATATCGGTGTCCGGGCGGGCCAGATACACGTACTCGAAGACACAGCCCTTGGGCCTCGCCTCGGCGAACCTGGTGGAGCGCAGCCCGCCCTCGTCGATCGCGACCATCTCACCGGGCTCGATCTCCCGGATGAAGGACGCGCCCACGATGTCCAGCGCCGCGGTCTCGGACGCCACCACCCAGCCGCGCTCCAGACGGCCGAGCACCAGCGGGCGGACGCCCTGGGCGTCACGCGCCGCGTACAGCGTGTGCTCGTCCATGAAGACGAGGCTGAAAGCGCCCTTGACTTTGGGCAGCACGAGAGGGGCCGCCTGCTCTACGGTCAGCGGCTTGCCGTCCTCGTCGGCCTGTCCCGCGAGGAGGGCCGTGACGAGGTCGGTGTCATTGGTCGCCGCGACCTGGGTGGCCCGGCCGTTGTCCCTTGGCAGGGCCGCGACCATTTCAGCCAGCTCGGCGGTGTTAACCAGGTTCCCGTTGTGACCGAGCGCGATCGATCCGTGCGCGGTCGCCCGGAATGTTGGCTGCGCGTTCTCCCACACCGAGGCTCCGGTGGTGGAGTAGCGGGCATGGCCGACCGCGACATGGCCCCGGAGGGAGCCGAGGGAGGTCTCGTCGAAAACCTGCGAGACCAGGCCCATGTCCTTGAAAACGAGAATCTGGGAGCCGTTGCTCACCGCGATGCCCGCGGACTCCTGTCCGCGGTGCTGCAGCGCGTACAGCCCGAAATAGGTGAGTTTGGCGACCTCTTCGCCCGGCGCCCAGACTCCGAAGACGCCGCAAGCGTCCTGGGGGCCCTTCTCGCCGGGGAGCAGGTCGTGGCTGAGTCGTCCGTCACCACGTGGCACGGGATCGAGTCTAGGCCAGTTCCCGGGCGCCTCCGAACGAGGGACGGGTGCGGGGAGATACATCACATCTGCCGGGGCCCCGGCGGCCCCCTTCCACCCCCTTTCCGACCGGGATCGGGGGTGGGGCGGGGGTGGATGAGCGGGGCACAGATCACATCGGGGGCCGGGGGCTCAGGTGAGGACCGGGAGGTGAGGGGAGAGGTCAGCTCGTTCGCCGCTGGCCGTCACCTGGGCCGACTCCACGGCCTCCGGCCACGGGAGGCGGCCCGTGGCGAGGCGGATCCAGGGGAGCGGGGCGGTTTCGATGACGTTCGGGGGTGTGCCGCGGGTGTGCCTGGGGCCCTCGACGCACTGGACGACGGCGAACGGCGGGACGCGGACCTCGACCGAGCCGCCGGGCGCCTTCGCCGCGAGGGCATCGGCGAGGACACGGGACGCGGTGGCCAGCGCATGGCGGTCGTACGGGATCGAGACGCCCGTGGCCGTCGCCAGGTCGTCGGTGTGGACGATCAGCTCGACACAGCGTGTGACCAGGAAGTCGTCCAGCCGCATCGCCCCGCCCCGGGCGGCCACCAGCCGGTCTGCGGGCGCCGTGGCGATGAGCTCGGCGAAGCGCGCGGCGGCCCGCTCCAGCGGTTCGCCGGGATCGGGCTCCGTCTCCGGCTCCGCCGGCGCGGCGGTCGCGGTCGCCCATTCCGTGACGGTGAGCTCCCGCGCGGACGGCGCCGGGTCCTCCAGCCGTACGGCCGCCGACAGACGCGCGCCCAGCCGCTCGTCGCCCAGCTCCCGCACCGCGTCGCGGAGATGCGCGAGCTGCGCGGTCACGGCGGCGCGCGTCTTGGCGGGGTCGTACATACGGGCGCGAGCGCGGGCGCGGGGAGGCATGGCCCGAGCTTACTCAGTGGCGAGGACATCCCCGGACAGCGCGGACAGCCCCCGGCGGCCAGGGCAGACCCGGCGGCGTCGAGCACATCGACGCCTACGACGCCTTCTGGGGCACCTGACCGAACAGACCGAGCGGCCCCGCTCCCGCCGACGCGGGAAGCGGGGCCGCCGCAGCACCGGACGTCAGGCCAGCAGGCCCGGGATGGTCGCCTCGTACGACTCCTTGAGCTCCGCCAGCGGCAGGGAGAACTGCCCCTGGACGTCGATCTCGTCGCCGTCGATCACGCCGATACGGACCGCCGGGAGACCGCGCGCCCCGCACATGTCGTTGAAGCGGACCTCCTCGCTGCGCGGAACGGCGACGATCGCCCGGCCCGCGGACTCGGAGAACAGCAGCACGAACGGGTCCAGACCGTCGGGAACGACGATCCGGGCACCCTTGCCGCCGCGCAGACACGACTCGACGAGCGCCTGGATCAGGCCACCGTCGGACAGGTCGTGCGCCGCGTCCACCATGCCGTCACGCGAGGCCGAGATCAGGATCTCGGCGAGCAGCCGCTCGCGCTCCAGGTCCACCTTCGGCGGCAGCCCGCCCAGATGGTCGTGGATGACCTGCGACCAGGCCGAGCCGCCGAGCTCCTCGGCGGTGTCGCCGAGGAGGTACAGCAGCTGGCCCTCCTCCGCGAAGGCGATCGGGGTGCGGCGGGCGACGTCGTCGATCACGCCGAGGACGGCGACGACCGGCGTCGGGTGGATGGCGGTGTCCCCGGTCTGGTTGTAGAGGGAGACATTGCCGCCGGTCACCGGGGTGCCGAGGGTCAGACAGCCGTCCGCAAGACCGCGGGTGGCCTCCGCGAACTGCCACATGACCGCGGGGTCCTCCGGCGAGCCGAAGTTGAGGCAGTTGGAGATGGCGAGCGGCTTGGCGCCCGAGGCGGCCACATTGCGGTACGACTCGGCGAGCGCGAGCTGCGCCCCCGCGTACGGGTCCAGCTTGGCGTACCGGCCGTTGCCGTCCGTGGCGACCGCGACGCCGAGGCCGGTCTCCTCGTCGACGCGGACCATGCCGGAGTCGTCGGGCTGGGCGAGCACCGTGTTGCCCTGGACGAAGCGGTCGTACTGGTCGGTGATCCAGGACTTGGACGCCTGGTTCGGGGACGAGACGACCTTCAGCACCTGCTCGCGCAGCTCTGCGGGGGTCGCCGGGCGCGGCAGCTTGTTCGCGTCGTCCGCCTGCAGGGTGTCCTGCCAGTCCGGACGGGCGTACGGCCGCTCGTAGACCGGGCCCTCATGGGCGACGGTGCGCGGCGGGACGTCCACGATCTGCTCGCCGTGCCAGAAGATCTCCAGCCGCTCGCCGTCGGTCACCTCACCGATCACGGTGGCGATGACGTCCCACTTCTCGCAGATCTCCAGGAAGCGGTCGACCTTGTCGGGCTCGACGATCGCGCACATGCGCTCCTGCGACTCGCTCATGAGGATCTCCTCGGGCGAGAGGGTCGCGTCACGCAGCGGCACGGTGTCCAGCTCGACCCGCATGCCGCCGGAGCCGGCGCTGGCCAGCTCGCTGGTGGCGCAGGACAGGCCGGCGCCGCCGAGGTCCTGGATGCCGTCGACCAGGTCCTCCCGGAAGATCTCCAGGGTGCACTCGATGAGCAGCTTCTCCTGGAAAGGGTCGCCGACCTGCACGGCGGGGCGCTTGGCCGGGCCCGTCGAGTCGAAGGTCTCGGAGGCGAGCACGGAGACGCCGCCGATGCCGTCGCCGCCGGTGCGTGCGCCGTAGAGGATGACCTTGTTGCCGGCGCCGGACGCCTTGGCGAGGTGGATGTCCTCATGCTTCATCACGCCCACACACAGGGCGTTGACCAGCGGGTTTCCCTGGTAGCAGGGGTCGAAGACGACCTCGCCGCCGATGTTGGGCAGCCCCAGGCAGTTGCCGTAGCCACCGACGCCCGCGACGACACCGGGCAGGACCCGCTTGGTGTCGGGGTGGTCGGCGGCGCCGAAGCGCAGCGGGTCCATGACGGCGACCGGGCGGGCGCCCATGGCGAGGATGTCGCGGACGATGCCGCCGACGCCGGTGGCCGCGCCCTGGTAGGGCTCGATGTACGAGGGGTGGTTGTGCGACTCGACCTTGAAGGTGACCGCGTACCCCTGGCCGACGTCGACCACGCCCGCGTTCTCGCCGATGCCGACCAGCAGGGCGTCGCTCTCCGGGGCCTTCTCGCCGAACTGCCGCAGATGGACCTTGCTCGACTTGTACGAGCAGTGCTCGGACCACATGACGGAGTACATGGCGAGCTCGGCGCCGGTGGGCCGGCGGCCCAGGATGGCGCGGATGCGCTCGTACTCGTCCTGCTTGAGACCGAGCTCGGCCCAGGGCTGCTCGGCCTCCGGGGTCTGCGCCGCGTGCTTCGTGGTGTCCAGGGTCATGCGCTGACCAGCCTCTTGAGGATCGAGGTGAAGAATCCGAGACCGTCGGTGCGACCGGTGCCGATCAGCGGTTCGACAGCGTGTTCGGGGTGGGGCATGAGGCCGACGACATTGCCCGCCGCATTGGAGATACCGGCGATGTCGCGCAGCGAGCCGTTGGGGTTCAGCTCTTGATAGCGGAACACGACACGGCCCTCGGCCTCGAGTTCATCGAGAACCCGCTCATCGGCGACATAGCGGCCGTCGATGTTCTTCAGCGGGATGTTGATCTCCTGGCCCTGCTCATACGAGCGCGTCCAGGCGGTCTCCGCGTTTTCCACCCGCAACTTCTGGTCGCGGCAGATGAAGTGCAGATGGTTGTTCCGCAGCATCGCGCCGGGCAGCAGATGGGTCTCGGTGAGTACCTGGAAGCCATTGCAGATGCCAAGCACCGGCATACCGGCCTTCGCCTGGTCGATCACCGACTCCATTACCGGAGAGAAGCGGGAGATCGCCCCGGCCCGGAGATAGTCGCCATAGGAGAAGCCGCCCGGCAGGATCACCGCGTCGACCTGCTTGAGGTCGTTGTCACGGTGCCACAGCGGTACGGCTTCCAGCCCCGCGGTGCGCACCGCGCGCTGGGTGTCGCGGTCGTCGAGCGTGCCGGGGAACGTGATGACTCCGACGCGTGCGGTCACGACCCCGCCTTCACGGCGGCGGTGTCGGCGCCCTCGCCGACCTCGACCTTCACTGCGAAGTCCTCGATCACGGTGTTCGCGAGGAAGGTCTCCGCGATCTCATGGATACGGGCGAGGGCGGCATCGTCGACCGGGCCCTCCACCTCGAGTTCAAAGCGCTTGCCCTGACGGACGTCGGCGATCCCCTCGAAACCGAGGCGGGGCAGTGCTCGCTGCACCGCCTGGCCCTGGGGGTCGAGGATCTCCGGCTTGAGCATGACGTCGACTACGACGCGTGCCACTGGCACTCCCGGTGGTGTGGTGCTGGTGCGTAAGGCGGTGGCCCAAGCCTACCCCGAGCAAAATTCTACGCGAGTAGATACGGGCGCCTCGGTCACGTTTAAGCATCGTCGGGGGCAACTGCTGGGGAAAGCCCCCGGAAAAACGTATGGTCCCGATTGCGGCGTGACACGCGGATGAAATTACCGGGGTTCACAATGCATTGCCGATCGCTGTACAAATGAAAAAGCATTGTTCGCTACAACCGGACACCTGACATCTATGCACCTCAACGCATCGATGCAGCCCGAAAGGACCGATATCCGTGGCGCAGCGCGTAGTAGTCACGCTCTCTGACGACATCGACGGCGGGGATGCCGAGGAGACGGTCTCGTTCGGAGTCGACGGCAGGTTGTACGAGATCGACCTCAGCGCAGAGAATGCGTCGAAGCTGCGGGATGTACTCGCCCCCTACGTGGAGGCCGGCCGCAAGCGGTCCCGCTCGGGCAAGACATACCGCCGCACCGCCGTCGCCCCGGACCCGGCCGCGGTGCGCGCCTGGGCGCGGTCGCGCGGCATGGAGGTGCCGCCGCGAGGCCGGATCCCCAAGAGGGTCTACGAGGCGTTCAACGAGGCGAGTTGAGCGACCCGTTCGGCCGAGTTGCACAACACCCCAGGTGATCCGCTAGAGTCTGAACCACGCCGAGGGGCGAGGCCGAAAGGCCACAACCCCGAGGAAGACACCATGCGGGTGTAGCTCAGTAGTAGAGCGCCCCCTTTCCAAGGGGGAGGCGCAGTGTGCGATCCCTGTCACCCGCTCTCATCTCTTGCATCCGTCCGTGGATGGATCAGGTAGAGTGATGCACGCGCCGATCGGTGAAAGCCGGTCGGAGGCATGCGGACGTGGCTCAGTTGGTAGAGCATCACCTTGCCAAGGTGAGGGTCGCGAGTTCGAATCTCGTCGTCCGCTCCATACATATCTCAGGCGCCGGTCGAATCGACCGGCGCCTGAGGTGTTTTTCACCCAGGCTCTTCAACGCCTCCCGCACCCAACAATCTTGATGATGTGTCATCGGTCATGGTTCCCGGTGGCGTGGTGACGGCTCGGTGCGGCGTCACGGAACAGCACATACGTTCGGTAGTTCGATTACCCTGGACGCATGCCCCCGTACTTCCAGGGCTCGCTCTTCGACCAGACCGACGACATCCGGCTCGGCCCGCTGCGCGGCGCGCGCAGGACCGTGCTGGGTGACGGGGCCTGGATCGATGTGCTGCCCGGGTGGCTGAGCGGGGCCGACTCCCTGTTTGTGCGGCTCGCCGCCGAGGTGCCCTGGCGGGCGGAGCGGCGCCAGATGTACGACCAGGTTGTGGCCGTCCCGCGGCTGCTCGCCTTCTACGGCGCCGAGGACCCGCTGCCGCACCCCGTCCTGGATGAGGCGCGCGCCACACTCTCCGCGCACTACGCCGCCGAGCTGGGCGAATCGTTCACCACGGCCGGGCTCTGCTACTACCGGGACGGCCGCGACAGCGTCGCCTGGCACGGCGACCGGATCGGCCGGGGCGCGCGTGAGGACACCATGGTGGCCATCCTGTCCGTGGGCGCCCCGCGCGACCTGGTGCTGCGGCCGCGGCGCGGCGGCGCCACCATGCGGCGGCCGCTCGGGCATGGTGACCTGATCGTGATGGGCGGCTCCTGCCAGCGGACCTGGGAGCACGCCATCCCGAAGACCACACGGGCGGCGGGACCGCGGATCAGCGTCCAGTTCCGGCCGCACGACGTCGCCTGATGGCGAGAACCGGGCCCGCGCGGGCACCGAGGTAGTTCGGCCGCCGCGGGTTTGGTTATAGTGGATGCGCGCCAGGGGAAGCCCGCGGCGCATGCGGACGTAGCTCAGTTGGTAGAGCGCAACCTTGCCAAGGTTGAGGTCGCGAGTTCGAGCCTCGTCGTCCGCTCGGTGAACGAAGGCCCTGGTCGGTTGACCAGGGCCTTCGCCGTGTCTCCGGGGGCCTACGACCAGGGGATGCCGGTCAGCCGCTCGTACGCCTCGGCGTACTTCGCCCGCGTCCGCTCGACGATCTCGTCCGGCAGCGGGGGCGGCGGCTGCTCGCCGTGGCGGTCCCAGCCGGAGGCCGGGGAGGTCAGCCAGTCGCGGACGAACTGCTTGTCGAAGGACGGCTGGGGGCGGCCGGGCTGCCACTGGTCGGCCGGCCAGAAGCGGGAGGAATCGGGGGTCAGCACCTCATCGGCCAGGATCGGCTCCGCGCCCTCCGCGCCGGCCGTCGCCTCCGCGTAGCCGAACTCGAACTTGGTGTCGGCGACGATGATGCCCCGCTCCCGGGCGATGTCCCGGGCCCGGCTGTAGACGGCGAGGGTGGCCTGGCGCAGCTGGGCGGCGGGCTCGGCGCCGATGCGGTGGGCGACCTCCTCGTACGCCACGTTCTCGTCGTGCTCGCCGACCTCGGCCTTGGTGGCGGGGGTGAAGATCGGGGCGGGCAGTTCGGAGCCGTCGGTCAGCCCTTCGGGCAGGGCGAGACCGCACACCGTGCGGCTCTCCTGGTACTCGGCCAGGCCCGAGCCGGTCAGATAGCCGCGCGCCACGCATTCGACCGGGACCATCCGCAGCGACCGGCACACCAGGGTGCGGCCCTCCCAGTCGGCGGGGGCGCCGGCGGGCAGCTCGGTGGAGAGGACGTGGTGGGGGACCAGATCGGCGAGCAGATCGAACCACCAGAGGGAGAGCTGGGTGAGGACCTTGCCCTTGTCGGGGATCTCGGTGGGCAGCACCCAGTCGTACGCCGACATCCGGTCGCTGGCGACCATGACGAGATCGCCCGCCTCGTTCCGGTAGAGGTCGCGCACCTTGCCCGTATGCAGGTGCTGAAGGCCCGGCACCTCCACCGGCTCGGGCTTCTCGACGAATCCGGACACGCTGCCTCCTGGTGGTTTTGTCCAAGCCCCGATGATTCTGCCGCACGTGGGGGTGGGTACCGGAGGCGGGGCGCGCGTCGATGGCGGGCGCTCCCCGGGATTCCGCTTCGGTCCGGGCCCCCGGGGTCCGCCCGCTTGGAGGTTCCGGCCCCGGGGGGGCCGGCCCGCTTGGAGGTTCCGCCCCCGGAGGACGGCCCGCTTGGAGGTTCCGGCCCCGGAGGACGGCCCGCTTGGAGGTTCCGGCCCCGGAGGACGGCCCGCTTGGAGGTTCCGGCCCCGGGGGACGGCCCGCTTGGAGGTTCCGGCCCCCTGAGGGTCAGGCCCGCTTGCAGATGCGGTCCAGGAGATTGGCCGTCGCCCGCTGGATGCGCTCATCCGTATGGCCGGGCCGGTCCAACGCCGGCGACCAGGCAAAGGTCCCCGACGCGAACACCAGGGCCCCGCTCGGGGCGCGGTAGAGGGAGGTTTCCTGGTGACGGGTCGCGCCCTCCGTGTCCTGGTACGGGGAGTGGGCGAGCAGGATCCGGCGGAGGTGCTCGGGCAGGGCGGTGCGCGGGAAGTAGCGGTCCGCCTCGCCCGCGACCAGGCCCGGCAGCTCCTCGCCCTCGCCCGCGCCCGTCCCCTCCCACAGCCAGTGGTCGGCGTTGCGCACGATCAGCGGGCGCGGCTCGGGCACCCGGCCCGCGTACTGGATGCCGATCAGCTGCTGCTCGGGCGCCGTCTCCCGCCACAGCGCGGAGCGGCCGGGGCCGCGGCGCTTGCGGCAGGTCAGCAGCCGGTCCGGACCGGAGGGCGAGGGGGCGAGCTCGACCTGCCAGTACATGGTGTTCGCGGAGAGGAAGACCAGCGAGGTGCCGCTGTCGCGGGCCAGCTCCACGGTGCGGCGCATCGGCGCCGACCAGTACTCGTCATGGCCGGGGAAGACGAGGCCGCGGTAGCGGGTGGGGTCGACGCTGCCCGCGTGCAGATCGCGCATCTCGGCGTAGGCCAGGTCGTAGCCGTAGCGCTCGGCCCACCGGATGAAGTCGTACGCGTGTCCCACATGCAGCGGCAGCCCCGCGCCCGCGTACGGCCGGTCGAAGGAGACCGTGACCGCCGCCTCCGGCTCGCCGAGCAGCCGGCCCCGCTCGTCCCAGGCGTGGTAGAGGCTGGCGCCGGTCCGGCCGTCCTCCGGGTACAGGTTGTACGCCTGCCAGGTGAAGTCCGGCAGGACCAGCAGGAGGTCGGCGGGGTGGGTGTCGCGGACGGTGAAGGGGATGTGGCTGCGGTAGCCGTCCACGGTCGTCAGCACCGCGACATACGCGCCGAGCTTCCAGTACGAGGGGATCTGCAGCCGCCAGGACAGCCACCAGTGGTGGCAGGAGACGGTGCGGTCGGCGGTGAGCGGGGCCGGCTGGACGATCCCGGACAGCCGGGGGCTGGTGGTGATCTTCAGGGCGCCGTCGCCGCCGTAGTAGCCGATGCGGTAGATGTCCACGCTGAACTGCTGGGGCGGGTCGACCGTGATCCGGAAGTCGATGGCCTCGCCGGGGGCCGCGGCGGAGGTGGAGGTGAACCCCTTGATCTGCCGGTGGACGTCATCGGCGGTGCGGGGGCCGGGGATCTTGGCGAGGCCCTTCCGGCCCGCCAGGCCGGCGGGCCGGTCGGTGACCCGGTCGGTGGCTCCGGGGACGTGGACGTGGTTCACGTACCACGGGACGACATGGCCGGTGTCGTCGAAGTAGTTCTCGCTGCCACGCAGCCAGGGCAGCGGGCCCTGGCCGAAAGGATCCGTCACCGCGTGGGCGAGTGCCCCCGACTCCCAGCGCCGGATCTGGTCCGTCCCCATCCTCGCTCCCCCTCTCCCTGCGTACCCCGGCGGCTTCTCGCCTCGCTGTCCTGTGCGCACCGTGCCGCCGCGGTCCGGCCTTGTGGGCCGGTCCCAGCACATCACATTACGCACCCACTCCGTCACCCATCGTCGTGAATTTGCCGGAACGAGAACCGACCGAGCGGAAGGCGAGCCGGGAAGACGCGGACTACACCAGGCGAACGGGCTTCTCCGGCCGCACCCCCACCTCGCCGAGCCAGGCGCGCAGCGGCTCGGCGTCGCCGTCCTCGACCAGACTCAGCACCGGATGGGCCAGATCGGCCCGGCGCCGGCCGCCCACCAGCAGTGCGGGCCCGTCCAGCCAGTCCAGGCCGGGGGCCGCGCCCGCGGTGTCCACGGCGGCGCAGCACACCATGGCGGTGACATGGTCGGCGAGCAGCTCACGGCCGGTGCGGGGCGGCTGGAGCGGGAACAGCGGGGCGAACCCGTCGATCCACGGATCGCCGCCGGCCCCTCCCCCACCGGCCCCCTCCGCCGCCGTACGGGCCTGGCCGTGCGCCCGTGTGGTGGCCTGCTGTACGGCCTCCTCGCGGGCCACCTCCACGCTGAGCCGGGCGGCGAGCTCCGGGGCGCGGCCGCTGCCTCCGTCGCCTTCGGGGTCGCTTTCGGCGCTGCTCCAGGGGGCGGCCCCGGCGAGGGTGAGCCGGTCGATGACCCGGGCCAGGGTGGGCGGGGCGGGTGCGCTCGCGCGGCCCGGCGGGGGGCCTATGGGGCCGGTCCGCTCGTCGAGGACCCGGTTCAGCCGGGCGGCCTCCAGCCGCCACTTCCGGTCCACCACCTCCTCCGGATACCGGCCCCAGTCGACCGGGGACCAGTCCGCGCCCGGCTCCGGCGGGCCGCCGTGGAAAAGGCGGGCGGCGAGCAGCGAGGTCGCCTCGTCGATCAGACCCGGCTCCTCCAGCAGATCGCAGGCCGGCCGCTCGCTGAGCCGGGAGGTGAATCCCTCGGCGAGCCGGTCGCGGCGGGAGAGCTCGGTGAGCGCCGCGACCACGCCCGCGTCCAGCCGGGCCGGCCAGCGGCCCATCCGCCAGGCGGGCAGCGCGACCCGGGTCAGCAGCCGGTCCCAGCCCGCGTAGGCCAGGCCCACCTGTTCCTGCGCGACGATCCGCAGACCGTAGTCGACCGCCTGGGCCCGCTCGGAGGCGGCCGCGGCGACCGCGCGCTCCATCTGGGCGGCGTGGTCCCGGCAGCCGCGCAGCAGCAGCCGGGCGACCCAGCCGACGAAGGCGAGGGCGGGGCGGCGGACCACCGCCACCACGGCGGACCCCGGGGCGGCGGACGACGGCTCGCCGCCGGGCGAGGCGACCGCCACGGCGGCGTCCAGCCCGCGGACGAAGCGGCGGGCCGCGGCTATGTCGGGATGCACGGACGGGCCGGTGCCCGCCACCACCGGGGCGAGCAGGGCGCGCAGCTCGGCGACCCGCATCCACCACAGGAACGGCGAGCCGATCACCAGCACGGGCGCCTGCGGGGCGCGGCGCTCATGGCGGTCCATGACCCGGTCCACGCCCCGGTCCAGGCCCGCCGCATCGGCTCGCCGGCCGGGGCTCCGCCCGGGTCGGGTTACGGGTCTGTGGAGGGCGCGGGGATCGTCGACCGCGATGGCGCCGCGGTCCCGGCGCTCCCGGCGGCCGCCGTGCGCCGGATGCGTACGGTCCTCCAGCCAGCTGTCGCAGTCCGGGGTGAGCGCTATCGACGACGGCGCGGGCACCTCCAGCCGCTCGGCCAGATCGCGGACCAGCCGGTAGAGATCCGGGGCCGTCTCCTCGGCGATGGGCACCGTGGGGCTCAGCGCGGGCTTCGCCCGCACGATCACGGCGGCCACGGCCGCCGCCACCAGCAGGACCAGCAGGGCGCCGCCGGTCACCACCCAGCGCAAGGCCGTCCAGCCCTGGTCGTGCGGGCCGCCGCCGATGCGGCCGGTCGCGCCGCCGACGAGCAGCACGACGGCCGCGGCCGCCGGGAGGAGCGCGACCGCGAGCGCGGTGCTCCGGATGCGCAGCACGGCGAGGGCACGGGCGCGCGCCGCCAGTGCACCTGCTTCGGGACCTGCCACGGTTCTCATCACCCCCCTACTGTCCAGCCGGTCTGTGAACGGCGGACGACGGCGGCGTTGTCTTCCCCCCACTGTCGCACCGGCCGCCCGCAGCGCAATGCCGGTGGGCCAGTTGCCGCATCTCGCCTGAGCGGCACACTAGTTGGGGGCCGGTCGCGCGTCAGCAGGATGCGGAAGCGGTCACCCGATGGAATGGCCTTGGGTAAAACCGGGAACCCGCGATTGCGAATTCGGGTCCCGTGTGATCAGCCCGGTGTGGCGTCCGGTGCGGGGCCCCTCGGGCCTGCTCGGGGCCTGCTACGGGCCTGCTCCGGGCCTCCTCGGTGGCTACTTCGGGTCCTGGGGGGCGTCCGCGGCCGCCTTCGCGGCGATGTCGGAACGGTGGTGGGAGCCCTTCAGACCGATCCGGGCCACCGCGCGGTACGCCCACTCGCGCGCTGTGCCCAGGTCGGAGCCGGTCGCGGTGACGGACAGCACCCGGCCGCCCGCGCTCACCACCTCACCCGAGCCGCCGTCCCGCTTGGTGCCCGCGTGCAGGACGTACGCCGTGGGGCCGTCCTGCTCGGCCACCTCCGCCAGTCCGGTGATCGGGTCACCCGTACGCGGCGTACCCGGGTAGTTGTGCGAGGCGACGACGACCGTCACGGCCGCGCCGTCGCTCCAGCGCAGCGGCGGCTCGGCGGCCAGGCGGCCCGTCGCGGCGGCGAGCAGCACCCCGGCCAACGGGGTCTTCAGCCGGGCCAGGACCACCTGGGTCTCCGGGTCGCCGAAGCGCGCGTTGAACTCGATGACGCGGACGCCGCGCGAAGTGATCGCCAGCCCCGCGTACAGCAGCCCGGAGAAGGGCGTGCCGCGGCGGCGCAGCTCGTCCACGGTGGGCTGCAGGACGGTCGCCATGACCTCGTCCACCAGCTTGGGGTCCGCCCACGGCAGCGGGGAGTACGCGCCCATGCCGCCCGTGTTCGGGCCCTCGTCGCCGTCGTAGGCGCGCTTGAAGTCCTGCGCGGGCTGGAGCGGGACCACGGTCTCGCCGTCGGTGATCGCGAAGAGGGAGACCTCGGGGCCGTCCAGGAACTCCTCGATCACCACGCGCCCGCACGCCAGCGCGTGCTCGCGGGCGGCATCGACATCAGTGGTCACCACGACGCCCTTGCCCGCGGCGAGGCCGTCGTCCTTGACGACGTACGGGGCGCCGAACGCGTCGAGCGCCTCGTCGATTTCGTCGGCGGTCGTGCAGACATAGGAACGGGCCGTGGGCACGCCCGCCGCCGCCATCACATCCTTGGCGAACGCCTTGGACCCCTCCAGCCGCGCGGCCTCCGCGGACGGCCCGAAGGCCGGAATCCCGCGCTCGCGCACAGCGTCGGCCACCCCCGCCACGAGCGGCGCCTCGGGGCCGACCACCACGAGCTCCGCCCCCAGCGCGGCGGCGAGGTCGGCGACGGCGGCGCCGTCGAGCGCGTCGACCGCGTGCAGCTCGGCGACCTCGGCGATGCCGGCGTTGCCGGGGGCGCAGTGCAGTGCGGTGACATCGGGATCGAGGGAGAGTGCGCGGCACAGGGCGTGTTCGCGGGCGCCGCTGCCGATGACGAGGACGTTCACGGTAAGCACCCTATTGCCTCCCCCGGACCGCCGACGCCCCGCCCCAGCCGGTGGACTCCCCCCCCGTCCCCGAGGGCCCGCTCACCGGCGGCGCCGGTCGGTACGGAACGGGGGCGGGCCGGCCCCGGGACAGGGGCCGATCCGGGGCCGGGGAGCCCCGGGTCGGGCCGCCACGGGGGTGGGCGGCACTCTTTTGGGTGAGGGGGTGGGTGGGCCTATATCTGATGGGGCAGCTCTAACGGGCGGATATCCCGTGATCGGGTCCGCGTGGCCAGCCGTTCGGCGGTAGGAATGGTGGTTGCGCATCAGCCGCGCGCCAGGAGAAACAGCCGCCGCAGAGGGAGTGCACGGGTGAGTCAGCCGGAGATGCAGCCCGAGGGGCCCCCTCGGCAGGAGGATGCGAGGACCCAGGGGGACCTGCTCGGTCGGCCCTTTCCGCACGGCGACTGGGGGGAGCCCGCGGAGCGGCTCGACGAGTTGTACCGGTGGGTCGAGGAGGGGGCGCTGCGGGTGGCGGAGTGGTATCTCGCCGACCGGGTGTGGAAGCGGCGGGCCGCGCGGGTGCTGCGGGTGGGGGCCGCGGTGGCGGGGGTGGTGGGGGCCACACTGCCGCTGCTGGATCTGATCGGGGCGCTGGGCAGCGGCGCCGGCTGGGGCGCGCTGGCGCTGCTGCTGGCGGTCGCGTGTGTCGGCTGCGACCGGTTCTTCGGGCTTACGTCCGGCTGGATGCGGGACGTGGCCACGGCGCAGGCCGTGCGGCGGCGACTTGAGGCGCTGCAGTTCGACTGGGCGTCGGAGAGCGTACGGGAGGTGCTGGGCCCGACCGAGGGCACCGCGACCGAGGCGGTGGAGCGGTGTCTGTCGGTGCTGCGGCGGTTCTGCGAGGACGTGTCGGAGCTCGTACGGACCGAGACCGCGGGCTGGATGGTGGACTTCGGATCCGGTGCGGCGCCGCTGTTCACCCAGTCGCTGTTCACGCAGTCGCTACTGGCCCAGGGCTCCCGCCCGGACAGCGGGAGCCCCGCGAGCCGCTTTCCGCTGCCGCCCGGCCCGGCCCGGCCCAATATGCCCCGGCAGCGTCCTCCTGAGCCGCCCCGCTGACAGATGTCAGCGAAAGACAACGTCAGCCGAAGACGACGTCAGCTAAAGACGATCATTGAGCCTTGGCCCAGGCTGCGCGTCGCCGCCGCGTGCAGCCCCAGCCACACATGGCGTTCCCGCGCGAACGGGCTGTCCTCGTACGGCACGGGCGCCGCCGGTTCTTCCAGGCTCGTCGGGCGGGCCGGGGGCGCGGGGGCGACCGGGGGGTTCTGCGGGTCGATGCCCAGCGCCGGGGCGACCGCCTCCAGTTCGCGCAGCAGCCCATGGCTGGATCCCAACGGACCGCCGCCCTCCAGCAGTTCGTCGTTGGACAGCGGGCTCTGGAAGTCGACGGGGACATACGCGCCCGCGTGGTCGTAGTGCCACACTAGATGCGACTGCTGCGCGGTGGGCTCGAACATCTCCAGCAACTGCTCGTAGTCGCCGCCGAGTTCGTCCACCGGCGTGACCGCGAGCCCGCACAACTGCAACATGTAGGCGCGGCGCAGAAAGTGCAGCGCGTCGTAGTCGAAGCCCGCGACCGGGGCGACATCCCCGGACAGGCCCGGCATATAGCCGAAGACGGGCACCGGCGGCAGATCGGCCTCACCGAGCGCCTTGTCGTACGCCGCGATCTCCTCGGCGAACGGGTTGTCGGGGCTGTGGCACAGCACATCGACGAGGGGGACCAGCCAGAGGTCACATGCCACGCGATCTCACTCTCGTATCCGTACGGTCGATGAGCGGCCCAGCGTAATGCCCCACGTACGCGGCGCGAAGAGGGCTGTGCGTCAGCCCGTGGTCGTGGGTGAGCCGGTGCCGGTGGCTCCGGTAGCGGAGTCCGACGCCGTCCCGGTGGGCCCCGACGAGGGGCCCGCGGCCGGTGCGGACGGCGCGCGGCTCAGCGGGATGTGGTGCCGTTGCCGGCCGCGCCCGCCCCCACCACCAGTCGCTCGATGAGCATGCGGAAGTGCGTGTTGTACGCCCCTATCAGCCGCTCGGAGGCCGTGGGGTCGCCGCGCGTCACCGCCGCCGTGAGTTCGCAGTGCCCGGCCCACAGCTGCCCGCGCAGATCGGGCACGCGGCGCAGATACGGGACGGTGAAGACCCAGGTCTGCACCCGCAGCCGCTGCAGGAAGTCCAGCACGTACGGATTGCCGACCAGACCACAGATCTCGCGCCAGAAGCGCAGGTCGTAGCCGATCAGAATGTCGAGGTCGCCGGAGCGGGCGGCGCGCTCGGCCTCCTCGGCCCGGCGCCGCACCGAGGCCAGCGCCTGCGGGGTCATGGTGCGCGGCGTCTGGCCGCTGTAGTGCCGGAAGACGCCCTCGACCACCATCGTGCGGGCGTCGACCATGTGCCGGAAGTCCGCGATGGTGAACTCGTGGACCCGGAAGCCGCGGTGCTCCTCGACGTCCAGGAGCCCCTGGGAGCACAGGTCGAGCAGGGCCTCGCGGACGGGGGTCGCGGAGACGCCGTACTGCTCGGCCATCTCCTTGACGGTGAACTGCCGCCCAGCGGGGAGTCGGCCGGCGAGCACCTCGTCGCAGAGCGCGTCGGCGATCTGCTGCCGCAGGGTGTTCCGCTTGACCGGGCTGGTGCCGGGCACGGGCATCGGGGACCGTCTCCTTCCGCGGCCGTCGTGATCATACGGAAGCGGACGGCCCTCGCATCACGATATGCGAGGGCCGTTGCGCACAGTGCGCAGAGTACGGCGGTGGTCCACACCGGAATGAACGGGGGGTTACCCGGCGTATGCGTCGGCGGCGCCGAGCGCCTCGTCGAGGATCGCCAGACCCTCCTTGGCCTCGGCCTCGGTGACCGTGCACGGCGGTACGACATGAGTGCGGTTCATGTTCACGAAGGGCCACAGACCACCGCGCTTGCAGGCGGCGGCGAAGTCGGCCATCGCCTGGTTGGCCGGGCCGCTCGCGTTGTACGGGACGAGCGGTTCGCGCGTCTCCTTGTCCTTGACGAGATCGAGCGCCCAGAAGACGCCCAGACCGCGCACCTCGCCGACCGAGGGATGGCGCTCGGCGATCTCCCGCAGACCCGGCCCGATCACGTTCTCCCCGATCGCGGCGGCGTTCTCCACGATCCCCTCCTCAGCCATCGCGTTGATCGTCGCGACGGCGGAGGCGCAGGCCAGCGGGTGGCCGGAGTAGGTGAGTCCGCCGGGGTAGGGCCGCTGGTCGAAGGTCGCGGCGATCTCGGCGGAGATCGCGACGCCGCCCAGCGGCACATAGCCGGAGTTGACGCCCTTGGCGAAGGTCAGCAGGTCGGGGGTGACGCCGAAGTGGTCGGCCGCGAACCAGTGGCCGGTGCGCCCGAAGCCCGCCATCACCTCGTCGAGGATGAAGACGATGCCGTAGCGGTCGCAGATCTCGCGGACCCCGGCCGGATAGCCGGGCGGCGGGACCATGATCCCGGCGGTGCCGGGGATGGTCTCCAGGATGATCGCGGCGATGGTCTGCGGGCCCTCGAAGGCGATGGTGTCCTCAAGGTGGCGCAGTGCGCGCTCGCACTCCTCGGCCTCGTTCTCCGCGTGGAAGGGCGAGCGGTAGAGGAACGGCGCCCAGAAGTGCACCACGCCGGCCGAGGCGGTGTCGGAGGGCCAACGGCGCGGATCGCCGGTCAGATTGATCGCGGCGGCGGTGGCGCCGTGGTACGAGCGGTAGGCGGAGAGCACCTTGGGACGGCCGGTGTGCAGCCGGGCCATGCGGACCGCGTTCTCGACCGCCTCGGCGCCGCCGTTGGTGAAGAAGATCTTGTCGAGGTCGCCGGGGGTGCGCTCGGCGACCAGCCGTGCCGCCTCGGACCGTACGTCCACGGCGAAGCCCGGCGCGATGGTGCACAGCTTCGCGGCCTGCTCCTGGACGGCGGCGACGACCTTGGGGTGCTGATGGCCGATGTTGGTGTTCACCAGCTGGCAGGAGAAGTCGAGGTAGCGGTTGCCGTCGTAGTCCCAGAAGTACGAGCCTTCGGCGCCCGCGACGGCGAGGGGGTCGATCAGGCCCTGCGCGGACCAGGAGTGGAAGACATGCGCGCGGTCGGCGGCCTTGACGGCGGCGCCGACCGCGGGATCGGGGCTGGGGTGCGCGGGCTGCACGGACACGTTCGCTACCTCTGATCGCTCGCGGGTCGGGGGTCGTGCCCAGCGTACGGACCGGATTCCCGGGTCGGGCACCGACAGGCTGTCTGGCATTCGGCGCGCCCGTGGACACTCTGCCGGGCCGCCGTCGCCACCGGCTACCGGGGCGGCCACCGCTACCGAGAGGCGGATGCCGTCACTGACCCGGCGAGCGGGCTGATCACGGCCGGCCCGACCGCGCCGGTCGCCTTCGCCCGGGAGATCCTGGCCCGGCTGGACGTGTGCGAACCCGAGGTGCTGGACGCCTGGTTCCGGCTCTTCTCGTCATCGGACGCAGCCGCGTACGGCGGCGGCCGGCCGATGACGGACCGCGCCGTCCAGGGGGCCGGGGGACCGCCCGAGGGCCCCGACGACCCCAACCCCGCGCTGCTCAGCGGGACGGCGCTGGCCGTCTTCCGGCTCAACGGCCAGTTCCTGGCCGTTTCGAGCGAAACCGCTGCCGGTCGCCGGGATCGCCCGCGCGATGGGCATCACCCGGCAGAGCGTGCAGCGCGTCGCCGATGTTCTCGTCGAAGCGGGACTCGCCGAATACCGCCCCAACCCCGCCCACCGCCGCGCCAAACTCCTCGCTCCGACCGAGGACGGCCTCGCCGCCGTACGCGGCATCGTGCCGGGCCACCGGAAGTTTCCTCGGCCCTTGACGCCCTGGAGACCTGACGCAGGCGGGGTGCCGTGGGCCGATGTGAAACCGCCCTAACCCCGGCGCGGTCCGGACTGGTCGGCCGACGGGGGCCGACGATGGGCCTGGAGGTGCGTCGGCGGCTGGTGGCGCCGTCCCATCTCCCGGACCGCCGAGGAGCGCTCGGCGCGCAGCGAGTGCACTTCGGCGGGGTTGACCACGGAACGGAGTCTCGCGGTCGCCCCCAGGGGCATACGGGGCGAGCGGGCCACATCGCCCTGCAACTGCGAACGCAGGGCCCCGACACGTGCGAGGTGACTGCTCAGCTCACCTGGGGTCATGTCGTGCACCGGCGCCTGGGCTGCGGCGCGCACCGCGTGCGGGTTCACCGGAATCGGGGCGGCGCCGGTCCGACCGCGGGCGGGATCGACACCGACGGACCGGAGAGCCGCCGCTTCGGCATGCCGTTGCGCCGCTACGGAACGCGTTGGCGCGTATGGGCTCTGGACGGCCGCCCTCGCGGCGGCTGAACGGCGTTCCATCGGTGTCATCCGAACGCGCCAACTCACCGTCCCGGTAGATTCATTGACATACACCTCGGCCCGGGTCCGCGGTGAACGCCGACGCGCGGCGCGAGCCCGATCCCGATCGCGCCGTGCGACCTCACTGCCACGGACGATGTTCCGATTCTGTTGCAGTCGTTGGTTCTCACGACCGAACGTGTCGGCTTGGCGTCCTCCGCGTTCCATTCCAAAACCTCCGTGGAGCACTGACCTCCGTGGGGCGGCCAGACGGTCATGAGCAGACCCCAAGGGTCACCCGGCCCCATGCACGGTCGCCCCTGGGGTCTCCGGGCCCGGACCCTGATGCGACGGACCCGCCCCCTGCTCACTCGCACGCTGGGCGAGGCGCACCATTCTCCGCTTCGCTGCGTCGAGCCTGCCGATGTCCGCGGCGGCCTGCCCGCCTTCCCGGGCCAGCGCCGACCACACGGCCACCAGTGCCCGCCCGCACTCAAGCCCCTCCCGCGGATCACCGATAGCGGGCCAGACCGCAGCCGCCCGCATCAGGGTCGCGTAGGCACTGGGATCACCCAGGCGCTGCCGGGAGCGCGCTACTTCCAGGGCCATTGTCATGGACCGGCTCGCATCCCCCGCGACATAAGCGATGTGCGCGCACAATTCCTGAAGTTCCAGCACGTGGGGATGGTCGGAGCCGAATTCCTGCGCGGCCGACGTGAGGCTGTGCTGTCCCGTCATCGCGGCGAACTCGATGTGCCCCCGCTGAAGCGCCTGATTGATGCGGGTGACGGCATCGGCGATAGCGGGTGGAACATCTCCCGGCGCGGGCTCACCGACGGACCCGGGATGCTCGCACCGCTGCTCCTGTGGCCCCTCGCCTCCCTCCGGACGAGACGGCTCCAGACCCTCGCTCACAAAAGCGACCCTCGTATGCGGCAGCGGAGGAGGAAGGTCCACCGAGTCCTGCTGACCCTGGTCGTTCCCCATCCCCGGCTTGCCCTTCGACAGCCAATCCCCCTGCGCCGCCGGGCCCGTGGAGTGCACCTCGGGACGAGGCAGAGGCTCACGCGGCGGATCCCCGGCCATCGGGCGCGAGGGTGCCGACGCGGCAGAGAACGCTTCGCGCTGAGGCATGCGCTCAGGCTCCCCGGCGAACTGGCTGGAGCCATCCGTCCGAACCTCAATGGGCGTGACGAAGCCGCTGCGGGCGTCGTGGACGGTGGCCCTGACGGGGTGACCGGTCGCCATGGCGAGCCGGTGCAGATAGTTCAGCACGGAGTCATGGAGCGCCTCGTTTTGACTCGGCGCCACCGGCAGGCCGCCGATCGTGCAGTCTCCGCTTTCGGTGATCTGCACTTCAAAGGGCGTCAAGGCAGGCTGATGCTCCTCGGCAGGGGAATTCCGCTTGCGGCGAAGTGGCTTGGGCATCAGAGACTCACTAGGGTCGCTCCGGACGAGATCAGACGCTTGGGGGGTACCTCACAGCGTAATGCGCAGTGAAGCGTAGCGATTGACCGTAGGAACCGCGGTAGAGGTGAGGCTGTTGGGAAGACGCGCTCTGAGGTCATCGGCGTTCCGCCCAGTGAGGCCAGACTGTCGAGACACCGATATGCCGCAATCGCCCATTTTGCCCCTCCTCCTCCCGAAGGCGTCGCCACTGAACGTTTCCCACAGCGCGGGTACTTCCCGCTCAGTTTCGAACACATGGGATGACGACTGACGGGAACGCTAGGCTTGCCGAGCCCACTTCACGCGAGACCTTCGGCATGCGCTACTGCCAAGAGAGGATCACTCGAACATGCACGCAATGGGCCGCAAGTTGACCTTGGGATGTGCAGCTCTCCTGTGCGCCGCCTCCACGACGGCGTGCGGCGGAGACAGTGGCGGCAACGACTCTGCCGGGAAAGCCTCTCCGGTCAAGTCCTCTTCCGCTGCCAAGCCCCGGCCGCCCAAGCCCCATGGACCGATCTTGCGGGTGGACAGCTCAGCCTCGAACTACACGGCACAGACAGTCTCGGCCAAACTCAGCTACGAGAGTCCGGATGGAAACGCAGCCAGCTCGGATTCAATTTATCTTGAGGTTGTGATGGTGGTGAAGTCCGCATTGGACCACCGACCTACCACCGCACCCGGCTCAATTCAGTTTGAAGTGAAGAAGCCGGAATGGGGCGACGACACCCCGACCTTGGAGCCGGCGACAGACTACTACACGGCCGACCAAGTGAACGCCAAGGGGGAAGGGCAGGGCGCGGGTGTACGGGCGACTCTCGGCACGCTAGCGGCCGATACACCGTACTACGTCACGTTTGTGGCCGACACCAATGCGGACAGGGACTTCAACGGGAGCAAGCTATGCGGCTACCCGGATCCGTCCCCCAAGTGCATTCCGCTGGAAAAGCCGCAGCCGGCCGCATCCTGATACCGAGCAACGAGGGGGTACATCTTGGATGCACCCCCTCGGAGTGAACGTGATGTGCGATGTCAGTCAGGGCTTTCCGACGGCGGTGCGCTCGGCACCGCGGCCTCCGAAATCGCGTTCACTTCACTGATGCGCCATGGCTCGCCTTCTCCGCTTCGGACAAGCTTGACGAATGCCTGCAGCCTCGGCCCCTTGCTCTTCCAGCCGTCGCGGCCGTGTGCAATGCCGACGATGGTCAGTTGACGGTGAGCCTCTTTCGGCTTGTCCGGCGGTGAGTCACCGTCCACTTCGAGTGTCGCCTTGGCCTTCGTCCATGCATTGTGTTTGGCCCATGTGTTCCACTGCTCACCGCTGCCGGCGGCAGGGTGGTACTCACGCTCTTGCGCGGCTTTGTTCTTTGTGTAGTACGGAGCAGCCCGCAGCACGGCGTCGTGCGGGCTCGAGTCGTACTTGGTGTCGTAGCCGTAAGCCACCACCGCCCATGCCTGGGCCACCTCGCTGGGGTTGTTCCAGTCAACCTTCGGCCGGTCCGGTACACGGGCATCGGGGCCGAGCGGCTTCGCCGAGGGAACCGGAGCCTTCTCCACGAACGACGGCGACGGCGAAGACGTCTTGGGCGCCGAGTCACTATCCAGACCGGGCAGACCACAGCCCGCAAGGGTGACGATCGCTGCGGCGACGCCGATGACTGAGGCGATCGCCTGCTTGGTGCTGACAGATGCGCTCACAACTGCCCCTTACTACTTGAGTCCGAGCCACGGGGCCGGGTTGACGTACTTGCCGTTTACCTGGACTTCGAAGTGGCAGTGAGCACCCGTTGAATAGCCGGTGGACCCTACCGCTCCGACCTGGGTGCCGGTCCTCACTTCCTGGCCCACATGGACGCTGATCGCCGACATGTGGTTGTAGGTCGTCGAGACCTGCTTTCCATCCATGGTGCCGTGCGAGATCACGACGCGATTGCCGTAACCCGTCGACCATCCCGCGAAGGTGACCTTGCCGTTGAGTGCCGCGAGCATAGGGGCGTTCATTTTCGCGCCGAAGTCGATGCCTGTGTGAAGTTTGTACACCTTCGTCACCGGGTGTACCCGCATGCCGTAAGGCGAGGTGACCGGCGGGTTTCCTGAAACCGGCATTGCCATCTTCTGGCCCGCCGGGACCTTGCCGTCGCTACCCGCAGCCTGCTCGTACTTGGCGATGAGGGACTTGATCCGCGCGACATAGGCCGTGGTCTCGTCGTACGGGGGAACGCCGCCGTACTTCTGCACCGCTCCCGGCCCGGCGTTGTAGGCCGCGAGGGCCAGATCAACAATGTTGCCCCCATCGACATAGCGCCTGACCTGCCTGCTCAGGGCACAGTCGTAGCGACCCTGCGCCATGATGGCATCGCCCGGGTCATACGGGGATATACGGCCGTTGTTGTCGTCGTCGCGACCCCAGGTCTTCCACGTGCCGGGCATGAATTGGGACAGGCCCTCGGCACCGACCGGGGACTTGGCATTTGGGTTCCAGCCGGATTCGGCCTCGATCTGAGCGGCGATCACGGCCGGGCCGATCTCTTTACACTGTTTGCCGGACTTGAGCACCCATGGGGCGTACTGGGCCGGTACCTGCTTGGTGTTGAGAGCACCGCCGCCACCGGGCGCTTCAGGCTCCGGCTTGCCTTCCGCCGCGATGCCCACGAAAAGGAAAACTGGCACAAACGCCGCGGCCGCGGCAGCACCGACTATCCACGCTGCTGCGCTCTTTGACATCCATCCCCCGAGTTGGTCACGTGTCTGCAGCAGATACGTCACGCCGCTTGGGTACCCTCTGCAGCTCTGACAACATGAGGGTATGGCACATCCTATAAAGTGCCGCGACAGGAGCATGGCCCCAAGCAGCAAGTGGGGGCTGCTCGCAAAGCGTTGGGGGACAAGCATCCGTGCGGGGGGAGTACGACGGTGCCAGGCTATGGCCCGGAGATCTGGGTGCGCGGGCCCGTCATCATCGGCAGCGCGTCCGATGCAGAGAGACACTCAGCTGAGGCAGCGGAGCCTGCCTTCCAAGAGCAATACGCGTGGATGAGCGTCCACGGTGGCGCTGGAGCATCCACTCTGGCGAGGCTGCTGGGCGGCGTGGACGTCGGTCACCGGTGGCCCGACCTCACTCAAGGTGAGCCGCATACGGTTCTGTTGGTGGCACGTACCCACTCGGCAGGCCTGCAAGCCGTGTCACAGACGCTCGATATCCTCCGCCGAGGAGACCAGCCCCCGGGCGTGCAGGTCGCGGCCGTAGTCCTGGTGGCCGACGCACCAGGTCGGCTACCGAGGCAACTGAACCAGCGTATCAAGATCATTGGGTCCGCCGTAGCCGTTCATCGAGTGCCATGGGTTTCCGCTTGGCGCACAGGCGAGCTGAAGGGCCCGATACCGCGCGAGGTCACCGCTCTCGCGCGTCTCGTTGCGCCCCCCACGCAGTAAGCACGGAGAGTTATTGATGGAAACGTTCCTGCTGTTGGCTGGACCTCCCGCCAAGGTCACACAACCACTCGACCAAATCCTGGGATACATGGCCTGGCTGGCCTCTGCCGCGGGCGTGATGGGTCTCCTGATCGTCGGCATGCGGATGGCGGTTTCCTTGCGTCAGGGAGAGGGGCAAGAACACTTGGTCCAGTTTGCAACGGTGATGGGCGCTTGCGTCATCGCCGCGACGGCCGGACCCGTCGTCAATTTTCTACTCTTCTAATCGGCCACTCAATGCTTCGGCACTACGCACGTAACAAGCCCCAAATAGGTCACAACGTGCGCCGCAAGTTTGGCGACTGCATGTGAACCAGCAAGGAGATGAAGATGATGAAGGCCCACCTCTACAGGTACCTGGCGGATGGCGATGTTCCCCAGCCCAAGTCCAATGCCCCTAGTGAGCTGACGGGAAAGGTGGACACCGTCCTCGGCATCGTCGCGTGGGCGGGAACCGCGGCCGGTGTCGCCGGCGTGCTGATCACGGGCGCCATGATGGCGATGTCGATGCGGCGCGGTGAAGGTTCCGAGCACATGGGTCGGTTGGGAATGGTGCTGGGCGGCTGCGTCCTGGTATCCACGGCGGGGCCGCTCGTCAACTTCATCTTCTGACCGCTGCGAATAGGGGGACGACGCGATGGCTCTCCGGCGCGACAAGGACGACAGTGGAGAGTGGGAGAAGCCGTTCTTCCACCAGCGGGGCTGGCTCATCTCCGCCGGCTTTCTCCTCGCGATGCTGGGCCTCGCCGGTGTGGCGGCACTGTCCGACGTAGGGGACTCCGGCAAGAGTTCGGACACTCAGCACTCCGCATCGCCCAGCGCCATACCGTCGAAGTCGAGCGAGTCGCGTTCCGGGAGCAAGCGTCCCGCAGGCTGCCGAACCGACGACAGTGATCAGGACAAGCCGACGAAGCCGCCGGCGGACATGCGCTGGAAGAACATCGGCAGCGAGACTGTCCCTACATCTCCTACTGCCGGGCCACTCAAGTACAACGAGCCCATATGGTCTTGCTTCGCGCACACCTCCATGGGCGCCGTCATGGCCGTCCACTCCATCATCCAGCACATCCCCTACGCCGGGTGGCGTGAGCTCGCGGAGGAGCAGATGGCAGCGGGGGAAGGCAGGGACGCCTTCCTGCGGAAGCGGGCAAAGGAAGAGGACAGGCCCCTGTCGGCTCCATCGCAGGGGAGCCAATACGCGGGTTTCTCCGTCCTGGCCTATTCGAAGAAGCAGGCCTCCATCGTGATCCTCATGAAATTCTCCGAGGTCTACTTCACCCTACCCGTAGATGCAAAATGGCAGGATGGAGACTGGCAGCTGGTGTTGCGAAAGGATGGCTCCTACAGCCCGGACCCGACCATGGTGAACGGCACCAATGGCTTCGTGATGTGGGGGAACTGAAATGGGTTGCGGAGTCACTGACCCCGGGGCCTGCCTCAGGGCCATCCCTAATGCGGTCAAGGACGCAGTGTCATCGGCCGCGGATACGGTGATTGGAAATGTTGTGGAAGCATTTGCCGAAGCCCTGGGGAGCGCCGCCAACTCGTTCATGAAGTGGCTGAATGGACTCTGGCTCGGCATCGATGCTGACGGCAGCGGCGGATCTATCAATAAGATCCAAGACGAGGTGAACTGGCTGGTTGGCTACGTGGCGGTAGCCTCACTGCTCTTCGCAGCCGTACGCATGGCTCTGGACCGAAAGGGACAGACTATGCAGCAGGCATTCCAAGGGATGTGGCGCGTCATTCTGGTGAGCGCCATGGCCACAGGGGTGATGATGGCGCTCGCCAGGGCATCGGATGCCTATGCCGAGTACATATACAACAAGCCGTCACAGAGTAAAGCGGGAAATCGAGTCGTTGGTGATGCACTGATGGCCCTGGTGCCAACCAGCCCTGGGCTAGTCATCATTTTCGGGCTACTGGCCATCCTTGCGGCCTTTGTCCAAGCCATTCTCATGATCCTTCGGATCGGTGTCCTGGTCATGCTGGTGGGCACGCTGCCGCTGGCCGCTGCTTCGTCCATGACGGGTTGGGGGAGCGGATGGTGGAAAAAGCACATTGGATGGCTTGTGGCGTGGCTTCTCTTCAAGCCGGCCGCCGCGCTGGTCTTCTTCTCCGGACAGATCATGATGCAGGAAGGCGGCGACGGCAAAGACGGGAAGAACATCACTCAGGTCGTCGCCGGTCTTGGGACGCTGATTCTGGCGACCTTCGCCCTCCCCGCGCTGCTGAAGCTGGTGGCTCCCGCCACCGCAGCGCTCGGTGACACTTCCGGTGGCGGTGTCGCGATGGGCGCGGCGAACACCATCGCCAGTGGCGCTGTCAGCATCGCCGGTGGTTCCGCAGGAGGCGGCGGCGGGTCCATCAGCGGTGGTGGCGGGTCCAAGGAAGGCCCCAAGGGTTCGCCCTCCAGCGGTGCCGGCGCGCCCGCGGGCGGTGGAGCCACCCCCGGTGGTGCTGCCGGTGGCGGCGGCGCGGGTGGCGGTGCGGGTGGCGGCGCCGCCGCGGGCGGTGGAGCCGCGGCCGGCGCCGCGACGGGAGGTGCCGCGGCCGCGGCCCAAGCCGCGGCCGTCACGGCACAGGCCGCGACCGGTGCCGCCACCGAAGTAGTCAATTCCTTCGGGGACAACGACGGAAACAAGGGCCACAACGAGTAAGCGTCCGCCGCGTCGGCACCTGCGTCACTTCGGTACCGACGCGGCGATGCGTCCGCTCATCTCTCCCCCGAGGGCCAGGGCTTCACCGAAAGGAACACCATGGCATCCGAAGCCGCACGTCCGACATACGGAAACTGGCGGCGGCCCAGACGACCCGGCCTGGGACCGCTGGGGCTACTCGGCACCGTCGTCACCTTCGGCGGTCTGGTGGTGGTGCTGCTCGCTTCACTGATATCGCTGCTCATGGCGATCGCCGTGTTGATACCGCTCTTCTTCTTCGTTGCTCCCATTGCCGTCCGCACCGTGGACGGCCGAAACGTCTATCAGATGGTCGCTGTGCGTATCGGCTGGATGAACCGAAAGTCCAAGGGCTCGCACGTCTATGTGTCCGGCCCGCTGTCCAAGCGTCCCGGCGGTCGTTTCTCGCCGCCTGGCCTTCTCGCCCGGGTGAAGATGCACGAGGGAAGGGACGCCTACGACCGTCCCTTCGGCGTACTGCACCACCCGGGCCGCAACCTCTACACGGTGGTCCTCGTCTGCGAGCCCGACGGCGGTTCCCTCATCGACGCCGAGCAGGTCGACATCTGGGTGGCGTCTTGGGGCGACTGGCTTGCCCGACTCTCGCACGAGCCCGGTCTGCGCGGCGCCTCCGTCGTCGTGGAGACCGCGCCGGACACCGGCACCCGGCTGGCGGCGGAGGTGCTGCCCCGGCTCTCCCCCGACGCGCCGCCCGCCGCCCGCGCCGTGATGGAAGAGGTCGTGGAGAAGTACCCCTCCGCCTCCTCGGAGATGCACACGTACATCACCCTGACCTACGGCACCGTTGGCACGCGCCGTAAGCCGGACGAGGTGATCACCGATCTCGCCATGCGGCTTCCGGGCCTGTTGTCCGGTCTCGTCGTGGCGGGCGGAGGCTCAGCCCAGCCGCTTTCCGCCGAGCAGATCGCCGAAACCGTGCGTGTGGCCTACGACCCAGCCGTCGGACCCGATGTGCTGAGGGCCCGCGCCGAGCACACCTCGACGGGGCTGGAATGGGAGGACGCGGGCCCCGCCAGCGCCATCGAGGCTGTCGGAAGCTACCGGCACGACTCCGGCGTTTCCCGGAGCTGGCTGCTCACCCTGGCCCCGCGCGGCACGGTCCGCTCCAATGTGCTCCGCGGACTGCTCGAGCCCGCCCCCGGAACCCGTCGCAAGCGGGTCTGCCTGGTGTACCGCCCGATCGACCCCGCGACCTCCGCCCGGATCGTCGAAGCCGACCGTCGGAACGCGCACTTCACGGCCTCGTCAGGGCGCGGCCTCGTCCAGGCTCGCGCCTCCACGGAGATGCGGGCCGCCGAGCAGACCGCGGCAGAAGAGGCCTCAGGCGCCGGACTCGTGGAGTTCTCGCTGATGCTGACGATCACGGTCGACAGTGAGGCGCAGCTGGCCGACGCCGCGACCACGGTCAGGAATCTCCAGGCATCCTCGCGTGTGCAGATGCGCTCCGCCGACCGCATGCAGGCCTCCGCGTTCACCTGCACGCTGCCGGTCGGGATTCTTCCATGGGAGCACACCCTTATGCCGCGCGAGATCCGGGAGGCCCTGTGAGCAGCAAGAAGCCGCCCAAGCGCACCAAGCAGCTCCGGGAGCCGATGCCGACTTCCCGCGGCTGGCTGGGGCCAGGCGGTGGCCAGGTGGCGCATATGGACCCGCCGTCCATGTGGCGCGCGACCACCGTGCAGGCCTGCGGGCTGTGGCCGTTCGCCGCCGGGTCCGGGGCGCCAATGACGGGCGTACCGCTGGGTCAGCACCTGCACACCGGTGCGACGGTGTGCGGCGACCCGATCTCGTGGTTCACCCGCGCTCGCTACATCTCCAATCCTTCCCTGTTCATGCTGGGCATGCCGGGTCTGGGCAAGTCGACGCTCGTCAACCGCATGCTCATCGGGCTCTCGGCGACGGGCGTGGTGCCCCTGGTGCTGGGCGACCTGAAACCCGACTACGCCGACACGGTGCGGGCGTTGGGCGGGCAGGTGATCCGCATCGGCCGCGGGGTCGGTGGCATCAACGTGCTCGACCCCGGCGCGATGGGTCAGGCGGCCGTGCGGCTCGGCGGGGAGGCGGGCCGTACACTCATGGCCGAGGCCCATGGGCGGGTACTCAACATGGTGGCCGCCCTGATCACCATCGTGCGCGGACATCCGATGCACGACCACGAACTGTCAGTACTCTCCGCCTGCCTGCACCACCTCAACGAACGGCCCCGGGGCGGTCGCGCCCCGCTGCTGCCGGACCTGCTGCGCGTGCTCGACGAAGGTCCGGACCGGGTGCGTTCCGTCACGCTGGACCGCGGCGACATGACCCGCTACCGGGAGGCCGTGGACCCGCTGCACCGGTCACTGCTCGGGGTGCTGGACGGGCCGCTCGGGGACACCTTCGCATCCGAGACCTCGACCCGTATCAACCCCAACGCGCCGGCCGTGTGCATCGACATCTCGCGCATCGGCGAGGCCGACACTCAGCTGACGGCGGCGGCGATGCTCGCCGCGTGGTCGGACGGGCTGGGCACGGTGGCCGCCGCGCACGCGCTCTCGGACGCGGGCCTCGCCCCACAGCGGTGGTTCTTCACCGTTCTCGACGAGCTGTGGCGGCCGCTGCGCGCCGCCCCCGGCATCGTCGAGCGCATCGACGCGCTCACTCGGCTCAACCGCTCGCTGGGCATGGGCGATGCGAAGATCACCCACACCCTGAAGGATGCTGAGTCGCTGGGCAGCGAGGCGGACAAGGCCAAGGCACGCGGCTTCGTCGAGCGGGCCGGCATGGTGGTCTGCGCTGGTCTACCGCGGGCCGAGATGCAGGATCTCAGCAATGTCGTCGGGCTTTCGGAACGCGAGATCGACCTGGTCTCCTCCTGGTCTTCGCCTCCTGGCTGGGCCGGTACGGGCGGGAACGAGGAGCCGCCCGGACGAGGCCGTTTCCTGATCAAGGTCGGTGGCCGACCCGGCATCCCGATCCGGGTCGCGATCACGGACACCGAGCGCGATCTGCACAACACCAATACGCGCTGGGCCGATGCCGGAAAGCCCGCGGCGGGGATTACGGGGGCACCACGATGAGCACACCACGTGCGGGAGGACGGAGGGGCGGAGGCGGCGCTGACGAATTCCTGCCATGGATCATCGTCGGCGTCTTCGCCTTTTGCTTCGTCGCGTTCTTCGGAGCCTGGTTGGGCGGCACGGCGGGCGCGGCCGTCGCCGGAGAGGGCTGGAACCCTCCGGAGTTCTCTCTCCAGTCGATGGGTGACCTGGCACAGAAAGGACCGTCGGCCCTATGGCCCGACGCTCCCGTTGGCACGGTCGTCACCGGCATCGTGCTGTTCTTCGTGCTGGGTGCCGCGCTCATCACCTGGGTGATCGTGACCATCCGGAAGCGGGTTTCCAAGCCCAAGGGACTGGCGGGCCGCCGTGAGCTGGGTCCGCTGCTTCCAAAGGCCGCCGCGGCCAAGGCGCGCTCGCTGCGCCCTTCCCTCGCCAAGCTGCGTAAGCTCGAACCGGACGACACCGGCAACCTGCTGGGCAACCTGGAACCCAACGGGCCGGAACTGCGCTCCTCGTACGAGGATGTGGAGTTGCATCTGATGGCACCGCGCTCCGGCAAGTCCACCGGGATCGCCGCCCCTCGGGCCCTACGCGCGCGGGGGCCCGTACTGCTCACCTCCAACAAGGCGGACGTCTACACCGTTACCAAGGCCGAGCGGGAGCGGGTCGGCACGGTGTGGACCTTCGACCCGCAGGGTATCGCCCACACACCGCGCGCCATGTGGTGGGACATGCTCGCCGAAGCGTCCACCATCGAAGGCGCCATGCGGCTGGCCGGTCATTTCGTGGGCGCCGTCAACGACGACGCCTCGAAGAAGGACTTCTGGACCTCCGCCGCGCAGAACACTCTTACCGCGCTGTTCCACGCCGCCAACCGGGGGCAGCGCCAGGTCACCGACCTGCTGGGCTGGCTGGCCGACCCGGCCGACCGTACGCCCATCGATCTGCTCAACGACGCCGGGATGGAGGCGCTCGCCGCGCAGCTGCGAGGCACCATCCAGGGCGCCGTCGAAACGCGGGACGGCATCTTCGAAACCGCCCGGCAGTGCGTCGCCTGTCTGCTGGACCCGAAAATCGCGGCATGGGTGACATCGGATCCGAAGGTGGCTCAGTTCTCCCCCCAGCGGCATGCGCTCAGCCGGGACACCCTCTACCTGCTCTCCAAGGACGGGGGTGGGTCGGCCGCGGGCGTCATCGCGGCCATGACCGACTCGGTCATGCGGGCGGGTGCCGTCGCAGCGGAGCGGCAGGGCGGACGGCTGGATCCTCCGATGACGGCCGTGCTGGATGAGGCGGCGAACGTCTGCCGTATCTCGGACCTCCCCGACCTCTACTCCCACTTCGGCTCCCGCGGCATCAATGTCGTCACCCTGCTCCAGAGCTACCGGCAGGGCAGCCGGGTCTGGGGCGAGGCCGGGATGGACGCCCTGTGGAGCGCGGCCACGATCAAGCTGCTGGGCGCGGGGCTGGACGACGCTGACTTCGTGGAGAAGGTTTCCAAGCTGGTGGGCGAGCACGACGTGAGTACGGTCAGCATCTCGCGCAGCAGGGACGGCCGCTCTCGCTCCACCTCCTACCGGCAGGAGCGGGTCATGCCGGTCGATCGGATCAGGGCCCTCCCCAAGGGCACGGCCCTGCTGCTGGCCACAGGAATCCGGCCGGCCCTGATACGGCTGCGTCCCTGGTTCCTGGAGCCGGGAGCGGAGCGCATCCAGGCGGCGGCCAAGGCGGAAACGGACGCCATGACGGCGCGCGCAGCGCGGGGAGCGATGGGAATACGGTGACCGAACAGGCATTCGGCGGCATGGACGGCGGCGAGCCGCAGGCTCCTCCTTTCATCCTCTACTTGGAGGGTGAGGAGTACGCCGAGGAGATGCGGGGCCTGTCGATGTGGGTGAACGGGCTACTCATCCCAGTCTACGGCCGCGAAACCCGCTCCCAGGCCCCCTGGTGCCCGAGGTGGTGGGAGCACCTTGAGGCGGTGGCCCGTCTGCACGCCCTGTGGCTGACCTGGCAAGAGCTGACAGACCCGGCGGCCGGTGCGAGCGGCCCCGCCGTGTGGCATCGCGATCATCTGGGTCCGGCGATGGTGGAATTGCGTGACCCGGCGGGTCCCTTCAGCGGCTGCAAGGCCGGGTCCCACCGGGCCAAGGAAGCGCCGGTGGTGGACGAGTACGACGGGTAAATGCCGGGTAATACCCGTCCAGCGAAAGCGAATATGAGCATGGCATACGAATACTTCCTGGAGCCCTTTGAGGTACGCGAAGGAAATCGCACAGGAGAAACCTTCTGGAGACGACGGCCGGGCACAGAGGCATGGCAGTTCCTGTCGTTCTGGGACTGGGAGTGGCACGACCTGGCGGCGACCGCGCCTCAGCATGGTTCGCCGCATGCGGAGTCGCTTCGACCGGTGAGTCCTGAACATGCCGCCGAGTTGGAGAACGACCGATCGCGTTGGTCCCTGTACTGGGCTGTCTACCGAGGCGAACCGAAGCCAGGAGACCAGCCTGTGAACGTGGTGCGCCGGAAGGTGAGTCCGGACAAGAGTCAGGATCAGATCTTCGGCCGGGACAATCAGGGTCAGGACGACGGATATCTTCGACTTCTACTCCCCTGGCCGACCGACCCACCGCACCTTGAACCAGTGGATGCCCATGAGTCAGAACGGATCATCAAGGAACGGCGCAGCATCTCGGGAGCCACGTCTTGGTGAGCGGGGACCACGGATGGCGGGGCCGGGCCGAAGACAATGAAGACCAGCTGACCCTGAGTTCCGCCGAGGACGCGGTCGTGCGCGGAGCCTGGGAGCGAGCTTCCGCCATGCGCCACGGCTACGTCGTAGGCGACGCAAGGCCCGAGCGCGGGTAAGCCGACTGGCCAACAGACCCGACATCAAAGCCAGACGAATAGCCAGAACGGAGGCCGCAACCGGTAGCGCCCTGGTCTTCGCACAGTCGCCGAGCAGCAGGCTCACACAATGGGAGAGACGGATGTCTACTACACCCAGAAATACGGGCCCCTGGTGCCCGAGGTGGTGGGAGCACCTCACGGCGGTGGCCCGTCTGCACGCCCTGTGACCCTGGCAAGAGCTGACAGACCCGGCGGCCGGTGCAAGCGGGCCCGCCGTGTGGCACCGAGACCACTTGAGCCCCGCGATGATGGAATCGCGGGACCCGGCGGGGCCTTTCAGCGGCTGCAAGGCGGGAGCGCACCGGGCCAAGGAGCACCAGCGGTGGCACAATGGTGACGGGTTTCTGTTGGCTGTCACGAAAGGAGCGTGATGAGCGTCGAATATGAGTACTTCATGAACCGGTTTCATGTCCAGGCGGGGGACCGATTCGCAGAGAACTTGTGGCGTCTGCATGCTGGTACGGGGAATTGGCAGTTCCTGTCATTCTGGGACTGGGAGTGGCACGAACCGACGGAGTCCATGCGCGAGCATGGAGCACCGCACACAGAGTCCTTTCACCCTGTCAGCGCGGACCGCGCGGCAGAGTTGGAAAAGGACCGGTCACGCTGGTTCCTGTACTGGGCCGTGTACCGGGAGGAACCGAAGCCGGGCGACAAACCGGTGAACGTCGCACGCAAGCGGCCAAGCCCGGAGAGCGGTCGGGATGAAATCTTCGGGAGGGGAGACGAATGGGTGAAGACAACCAAAATCTTCGACTTCTACTCCCCGTGGCCGACCGATCCGCCGCACCTTGAACCGGTGGATGCCGCCGATGCTGAACGGATCCTGCAGGAACGGCGCGGAGTCACGGGGACTACGTCCTGGTGACCGCGGAATATGCGTGGCGAGGGCGGGCCGAGGACGGCGAAGACCATCTGACGCTCACTGCTGCCGAGGACGCGATTGTGCGAGGAGCCTGGGAACGGGCTGCTGCCAAGCGCGCGGACTTCGACGACATGATGCGTGACATCCAGGGGAAGACCGCAGAACACGGTGGCCAGCTACCCGGCGACCGGATGGAATCCGAGGGGGTGCATGAGATTGACTACTCCCTCACGCACAGTCGCCGAGCAGCGGGATCACACAAACGGGAGGGACAGATGTCTACTACACCCCAAAATATTACCTACACCGAAGACGGTGCCCCTCGATTTACGGGCATTGTCCATTGGCGGCATGCTGCCGGCCCCGCACACTGTCTGGTGCGTGCTGCCTACATCCCGGAGACCCATCAGGCAACCGTTCTGGTTTCCGAGATTGCCAGCAATCCCGACAATCGCGGCATTACCGCGGACTTCGGAAAGGTGGCTGATGCGATCCTGCCGCTGTTGCAGGAGGCATTCCGGAGTCAGCTTCAACGGGCGGTCTGGATCGCGCATTTCGGCGAGTTCAGTTATCACGATCCGGCAGGTCCCGACACCTTCACTCAGGTTCCGCTGGTGTGGCAGGGCGACACATTCGTGGACGATCGCAAGGGCGACGTCAGGATCAGCCGGGCTGATACGGAGCGGTTTCTGGGGGGTTGGCAGCTGCGGCCGGTTCCGGAGGTACTGTCCGAGCTCGGCCATGAGGGGTGACGCTCACCATGGCAAGCCAGGAGGTATCCGGACGTGCTCTGTTGCGGCAGGCCAGGGAGCTGTACGCGGGTTACCACGAACAGGTTGAGCCCACCGGCAAGCGTGTAGCCATCATTCGATTCGAGCCCGCGCCTGACGATCCCCCGGAGTGGGCCGCGAGGCTGGAGGCGTCGAAGGTCTCGGCGGAGCAGAAGGTCAAGAGCTTCGAACATCTCGGCTTCATCGCGGACCACGTCGTCATGCCGCATGATGCGACGCGTCAAGACTTCGCCGAAGCTCTGAACCGCTTCAACACTGATGCGAAGACCGCAGCAATCATCGTCCAGTTTCCGCCCCCGGCTCATATGCGGCCGGTAGTCGACGACATGGATCCCGCGAAGGACATCGACGGTCTCCTGAAAGAGTGTTCTCCATACCGGGCCTGCGCCACGGCCGAAGGCATTTATCGCGTAGTCGAACCCTATGCGCAGGACAACCCGTCTATCGCCGTCGTCGGGAGCCGAGGCTTCGTCGGTCAGGGCGTGGTGACGATGTTGAAGGAGAACGGCATCCAGCCCATCGAACTGGATGCGGGGGACGACCTGACGCGAGTCCGCGACGCCGACATCGTCGTCTCGGTCACGGGTAACCCCGGGATCATAGGCAGGGAGCACCTTCAAGAACACCACCGGCTAGTGGTCGATTCCGGCTTTGTTCCCCAACCTGATGGCTCCGTCATGGGAGATATTCGACGTGATGCGTATGACATACCGCAGAACATCACGCCGGTCCCCGGAGGAATCGGGCCGGTGGAAATGGCAACGCTGATGGAGCGAGTGACCCGTCAGGAGGTCGATCCGCACGTGACGCCGTGGCGGGCTCAGGCACAGCACTACCAGACGAGGGAGCAGCTGGGACAAGCGCAGACTGCCTCCGCCGTACCGGAACAAGCACGAGGACATGGGCCCCAGGGTCAATACCGAGGCGAGGGGCAGGGAGCAGCAGCCCAGCAGGGTGTCTCTCCGCAGAACCAGCCCATCAAGGCGGCGGCGAGCATGAAGTCCGCGAAGGGAAACGCCGCAGGGCAGGGGTCCGCGCAGCAGGCGAACACGGCGGGCCAGCGCTCGGCCGGCACAGCACAGCGCGTCACGCCGCCTCGCCCGCCTCAGCAGCCGGGCGGCGGCCCTTCCCGATAGCAGGCGCGGGCACGTACGCACGGAGAGCTGATCCGGAGGAGCGGCCCGTATGAAGGACACCGCGCAGATCGAGGAAGCCGTCGACCGGTTGGTAGGCGGTGCGGTGGAGCGGCGGGTGGACGAGGGGCCGTCGGCCGAAGGAGGCCCGGCTGGTGGAGGAGTACGACGGTGAGTCCGGGGTGCGAAATCACGGCCAGCGAAACGCACAAGACGAGGAGTGAGACATATGACGACCGGGTCGTCTGACGCGCTGGATCGGTTTGAGCGGGTGTACTCGGCCGCGTCGCGCATGTTGTGGGCACAGGGAGCGCCGGCCTGGCGCGTGCATCCCCAGTGGCCCCAGGAGCGGAAGGCCGCTCTCACGGAGTTGGAGGACGTGCTGCTGAGCGTGGGCCGGAGCGTCCCGCGCCCTGGTGAACCCTCCGATCCGGCGCGCCATCTGATCTCGCGCAGGGCCGCTGCTGGTGACGAGGACAAGCCCCTCACCTTCGGCCAGGCGGCGGAGGAATGGGACCAGCGCTGGAAGGCCGACCCCGGGCATTTGGTGGAGCGCTGGGAGCCCTTCCACGAGTTCTACATGGAGCCCGGCTCCTGTGTTCTCGTCACCTCGGGATGGCGCCTGCTGATGTCCGGACTCATGCGGGAGATGAATACGCGTCTGTCCCCGGGGCGGTGGGCGATGACCATGGGGCAGGATGGTGCCGAGCTGAGCCAGGTGGCGCACCGGGCCGCCGACGCGCTCCGGGCGCCGCTGGGCATCCAGACACCCACCTCGCAGCCGGGGCGGGCCCCCTGGATCGCCACCACCGCCCGCTGGACAGCCGAACTGCCCGATCTGGAAGGGCAGCTGGAACACCTGGGCCACGTGGCATGGCGGGCCTCAGAAAGCATCCCCCTGCCCGAAGAGATCAAGGCAAAAAGAGACTTCTCGGTTGACATGAGTACGGCCAAAGCCGCCATCGTCCTCCGTGAGGTGCTCATCGGCAGCGACACTCCGGCCTGGCGTGAACAGGGCGAGGGAATCGATCCGACGGCACACAGCACGCTAGGTCCGGGCACGCAGGGCCCGCGTCCTTTGGCACAAGTAGCGGCCAGTTGGCAGGACATTTTCGCGAAGGACCGAGAGCCATGGACACCGATCACCTACCAACTCCCCCCGGAGTCCGAGCTGGGCGATACACACACGGTGCTGTCCTCTGCTGTCGCCCTGATCCTCG
The DNA here is from genome assembly GCF_040606675.1 of Streptomyces sp. NPDC005393. Lineage (NCBI taxonomy): Bacteria > Bacillati > Actinomycetota > Actinomycetes > Kitasatosporales > Streptomycetaceae > Streptomyces > Streptomyces sp. NPDC005393. Next base: position 78,292 of record NZ_JBEXFG010000005.1, read on the forward strand.
CAGAAATCCTGGATGAGTTCTCGGCGCGACTGCACCCGGACCAGCATTCCGAGTTGCTTCACTTCGACGCGTTCGAACTGGGGCAATTTTGCGTCAAAAAATTTGAATCCGCGCTCTGACGGCACATCGAATTGCCTACGAACCTAGGGATGGGAAGTGACAGAACGACGGCAGCGCATTCTCGCCGTGTGTACGCGGAGCGGCCTGGGCAAGGGAGGACTTCCGGTCTTCAATTGGCAACTGTGTGAAGCACTCGCCAATAATCACAGCGTTACCCTTCTCACCACTCAGCCGGACACTCCCCCGCACGAAGGCGTGACGGTGCTCCACACACCCGCGCCTCCCCCGATGGCCGGTGAAGGGAGTGAGCCTTGGGAGGAGCGCGTCTGGCTTGAGTGGTGCGCGCAACACGATCCGCGCGGCTTCGGACTACCTGGCTCCCATGAACGCCCCTTCGACCTCATCATCGGCCACAGCCGCTTCTCGGGACCAGCGGCGGCTCAGCTTCGCGAGAGATGGTATCCGGATGCCAAATTGGCGCACTTCCTGCACACCAGCCCCGAAAAACTTCCTTACGCTAAATACCCTGACGCCCCACAGCACGCCGCTTTCAAGGCTCAACGTGATCTGAGCCTTGAATTGGAGTTCATGGGCCGGTCTGACATCGTCATCGGGGTTGGGCCACTGCTGACCAACGAGGCGGACAGGGTTACCTCATCCGTCCAGCTGAAACCCTCTGTACACGAACTCATACCCGGTACACAGATTGATCAACCAGTCACTCACGGCGCGTCACAAGGACGCCTCAATCTCCTGGTCATGGGCCGCGTAGATGATCCACTCAAGGGCGTCAAGGATGCTGCCATCGCCGTGAACAAGCTCAATGAGGCGGGAGTCAGCACCCATCTCACTATCCTGGGAGCCGACGCGCAGACGCTCGCCCAGGCAAAAGAAGAGTTTGCCGCACTGGCCGGCGCGGAGAACGTGGAAGTAAAAGCATTCATAAGGGATCCCAACGAGCTGCGCGCGGAAGTACGCCGAGCCGACGCTGTCATGATGCCCTCCAAGCATGAGGGGTTCGGATTGGTGGCCACAGAGGCACTGGGCCACGGTATTCCTGTTCTGGTGAACCAGGAGAGCGGAGCCGCCCAGTTCCTCGGGGACCAGAACCGTATCCCCGCAAGCCTCGGATCACCCTGCATCGTTCAGGAACCTCCACCAGGCGTCGAACGGGCGGAGATGTGGGTTTCGGCCATTGCCGACCTCAAGGAAGATCTTCCGCAGCGTCGTGAGGCGGCACTGCAACTGCGCCAGGAGCTGCAGCAGTACTCCTGGGAAAACGCAAGTGAATCATTCATCCAAGTGACCCGTGAAGCGGTTCATATCCAGGAACGCAGGACGTCACAAACGCGTCAGACGTCCCTGACGACCGTTCAAGGTCCTGCTGGGACGGTGCTCCCCTCCGACGCCCCGAAGGCTCAGACAGCCGACCGGCAGTCTTCCACCCAGGCGCCGGTTCAGGAAACGGCCCACAACAAGGGGCCTCAGGCCCGGACACAGAGCCAACAATCGCCCCAGCCTGCTGGTCCCATGACCGTCGAACAGATCGCGGCCCTCCGTTCGGCCAAAATGCCGAACCCCGCGAAGCGGACAGCGCAGCAGGGCACACACGGTACGCAAGGCACCACGGTCCCCCGGCAGTCCCCCATGCCGCACACCAGACAAGGTCCGGGCCCCACGCCGGGTGCCGGTGGCGCCCCTGGGCGCTGACACCGCCGCCAGGAAAGGAAGAGACGAGGTGACCGAGTCGCCGACGGCACGGCAGATCGCCACGCACTGAGTCGCCGCGGAAATTCTGCATAACGCACCTGGACCGCACTCTTCCTCTCCGGTCCCAGTTCCCTGGCATTGCGCGCATGGGGCACGTGTCGGCGTCGCCGTGCAGGTTCCTTGGGGGCAGACGGTGCCGACCCAGGCCGGCACACAGATCCAGGGCGCTCCTCAGCAAGGAGCCGCCGCCCAGCAGGCCACCTCCCCTAAGAACCAGGCCATCACGGCGGCGGCCGCATGACGTCCGGTAAGGGGAGCGCCGGAGGGCAGCAGCCGACGGTTCAGGAAAACGCGGCGGGGCAGGGACAGCCGAGTGCGGCACTGCGCGTCACGCCGCATCGCCCGCCGAACCAGTCGGGCCGCCCGTCGCGCTGAGCCGAGCGGACGGGACGAGAAGAACGGGAAGCTGACTCGGGAGTGGACACCACATGAGGGACACCGCGCAGATCGAGGAAGCCGTCGACCGAGTGGTGGGCGGCGCGGTGCAGCGGGAGCTCGCCGAAGGGGCTTCGGGGGAGGTGACCGTCGAACTCCGGCGCGGCGCACGCCGGGTTGAGGTTCGGGAGGCGGGTGGCGGATGGCTGGTTACGTGGCACGGCTGTACCCCAGAGCCGAGCGCGGCGGACGGGAAGCTGGTGTCCGGCCTCGACGAAGCCCTCCGCCTCGCCGCCCGGTTGCTCGATCCGGAACGGGAGCCGGAGGAGGGGAGGAAACGTGAGAAGCCGACGCCCGGGCAGGAACACACGGCGGCGCACGGGGTCTGCCTCCGGACCGCGGCACTCAGTTCCTCGGCCGCGGCGCGCCCCGATCCGTCCAGCGCCAAGCGGTCGGCTGCTCCCCCTCCCCGGCGGCATTCGCCGCCGGGACCGGAGCATGGCCTCGGCGGCAGGTCACTGTAATCGGAAAGCTACCGATTCTGTGTCCGACACAACGCCCCGATCGGCTGAAGCGATGAGACGATAACTCAGACCTTCACCCGCCTCGACTGATCGGCCGATCGGCAGACGGACCATCGGCACACGGACAGGAGCCACACCGCGATGGAAGACCTCGGGGCCCAGGACCCGCGGTGGATAGGCGAGTACCGGCTGCTCGGCAAGCTGGGCGAGGGCGGAATGGGCCGGGTCTACCTCGCCCGCTCGGCCCGCGGCCGCACCGTCGCCGTCAAGCTCGTACAGGCCGAACTCGCCCGCCAGTCCGACTTCCGTGACCGCTTCAAGCGTGAGGTGGAGGCGGCGAGACGGGTCGGCGGCCAGTGGACCGCGCCCGTGCTCGACGCCGACACCGAAGCGGCCGTGCCCTGGGTGGCCACGGGCTATATCGGCGGTCCGACCCTGCACAGCGTGGTCGCCGAGGACTTCGGGGCGCTGCCCGAGCACTCGCTGCGGGTGCTGGCGCACGGTCTGGCGCTCGCGCTCCGCGACATCCACGGCGCCGGTCTGGTCCATCGGGACTTCAAGCCGTCGAACATCCTGATCACGATCGACGGGCCGCGCGTCATCGACTTCGGCATCGCGCGGGCGCTGGACGCCGTCGGCTCCACCTCGGGCGGCAATCTGACGGTGACCGGCGCGGTCGTGGGCTCGCCCGGCTTCATGTCGCCCGAGCAGGTGCGCGGCGAGCCGGTCACCGCCGCGAGCGATGTCTTCTGTCTCGGCTCGGTGCTCGCCTTCGCGGCCACCGGCCGCCAGCCGTTCGGCAGTGTGGACAGCGGCGTCCATGCCCTGATGTACCGAATAGCCCAGGAGGAGCCCGATCTGACGGGGCTCCCCGACGGCGCGCTGGCGCTCGTCAGCGCCTGCCTGAACAAGGACCCGGCCCTGCGGCCCTCGGTGGCCGACCTGATCACGGCCACCCAGCCGGTCGCCGAGGAGACCGAGCCCTGGCTGCCGGGCGGGCTGCTCGCCCGGCTGGGGCGCGACGCGCTCCAGCTGCTGGAGGTGGAGGCCGAGAACGCGCAGCCGGTCGCCGGGCCGCCGCAAGCGCCGCCCTCGGCGTACGCCACCCCGCCCGCCCCGTCGCCCGCCCCGCCCTCGGCGTACGCCTCGCCGTCCGCGTACACCTCACCCGCCCCGCATGCCGCGGCGCCCGCGTACCCGATGAACGGTGGCATGGGGCCCGTACCGCATCAGCCGGCCCAGCACTGGCAGCAGGCCGGGGGCTATCAGGTCCCGGTCCGCTTCCCCGCCCAGGGCGCCACGGTGAAGTCGGTGCGCGGGCTGGGCACCGCCCTGCTGGCCCTGTTCGGCCTCTGGGTCTCGCTGACCGTCATCGATCTGTACCTGAACATGTCGCTGTTCGGCGCGTACCGCGACTTCTTCGACGGCGAGGGCACCATCGCGGCGGTCGGCCGCCGCAAGGACGCGGTCGACTCCATGGACATCGGCACCGGGGTGAGCGGCCTGGTGGTCCTGGTGCTGTGGCTGATCTGGTTCCGGCGCACCTATGTCAACGCCACGGTACTGGCCCCCGGCCGTCAGCGGTTCGGCAGCGGCTATGCGGTCGGTGCCTGGTTCATCCCGGTCGCCCAGCTGTGGATTCCCAAGCAGATCGCCAACGACATCTGGAGCTCCAGCGCCGCCCCGGGCCCCGGGCGGGTTCCCCGGGCGGCGCTGCACTGGTGGTGGACGCTGTTCCTCACGATGTCGTGCGTCGCCCCCCTCGCCGGCCTGGTCGAGCTCGGGTCCGAGGACGACTGGGACAAGCGGGTCTCCGTTGTCTTCAACATCACCGACGACATCGTCTCGCTGCTGGCGGCCGTGCTGGCCATGGTCGTGGTGGCACGGCTGACCGGGATGCAGGAGCGGGGGGCCGCGCAGGCGGCCGGGCCGCCGCAGCCCGGCGGGATGTTCGGCCCGCCCGCGGCGCGCTGACGCCTGCGCGCGGGCCGCGCTCCCGGCCGGTCCCCTCGGGTTCCGGCCGGGCGCCTTCAGTCCTCGGATTCGGTCCTCAGAGGAACGAGTTGATCTGGATCGTCTCGTCCCGGCCCGGTCCGACGCCGATCGCCGAGATCGGGGCGCCCGACATCTCCTCCAGCGCCTGCACATACCGCTGGGCGTTCTTCGGCAGCTCGTCGAAGGACTTCGCCTTGCTGATGTCCTCCGACCAGCCCGGCAGCATCTCGTATATGGGCTTGGCGTGGTGGAAGTCGGACTGGTTGTACGGCAGCTCCTCGACCCGCTTGCCGTCGATCTCGTACGCGACACACACCGGGATCCGCTCCCAGCCGGTGACCACGTCGAGCTTGGTCAGGAAGAAGTCGGTGAGGCCGTTGACCCGGGTCGCGTAGCGCGCGATGACCGCGTCGAACCAGCCGCAGCGCCGGTCACGCCCGGTGGTCACACCGCGCTCGCCGCCGATCGTGCGCAGCTTCTCGCCGTCCTCGTCGAGCAGCTCCGTCGGGAAGGGGCCGGCGCCGACGCGCGTGGTGTACGCCTTCAGGATGCCGATCACCCGGCTGATCTTCGTCGGGCCGACACCGGTGCCCGTGCAGGCACCGCCCGCGGTCGGGTTGGAGGAGGTGACGAAGGGGTACGTGCCGTGGTCGACGTCGAGCAGCGTGCCCTGACCGCCCTCGAAGAGGACGACCTGGCCCTGGTCGATGGCGTTGTTCAGCACCAGGGTGGTGTCGCTGACAAAGCCGCCGAGCTGATCCGCGTAGCCCAGCAGCTCCTCGACCACCTGGCCGGCGTCGATGGCGCGACGGTTGTAGAGCTTGGCGAGCACCTGGTTCTTGAAGTCGAGGGCCGCCTCGACCTTCTGCCGCAGGATCGACTCGTCGAAGAGGTCCTGCACCCGGATGCCCACGCGGTTGATCTTGTCCGCGTAGGCCGGGCCGATACCGCGGCCGGTGGTGCCGATCTTCCGCTTTCCGAGGAAGCGTTCCGACACCTTGTCGAGAGTCGTGTGATACGGCGTGATCAGGTGGGCGTTACCGCTGATCAGCAGCTTGGACGTGTCGACGCCGCGCTCGTTCAGCCCGCTCAGCTCGGAGAGCAGGACCGCCGGGTCGACGACGACGCCATTACCGATGACCGGGGTACACCCCGGCGAGAGGATGCCGGACGGGAGGAGGTGCAGCGCGTACTTCTGGTCGCCGACGACCACCGTGTGGCCCGCGTTGTTGCCACCTTGGTAACGCACCACATAATCAACCGAGCCGCCGAGCAGATCGGTGGCCTTCCCCTTGCCCTCGTCACCCCACTGAGCACCGAGCAGCACAAGTGCGGGCACAGGCGTACACCCCTTCCGGGCGGGGCATGTCCAACGTGCGTGGTGGCGTGCGTCACCACAAGAGCCGTCGAACCGGTGCCCCGGATAGACGAAGCCCCTGGCGCAACAGCGACAGGGGCTCTTGCACCGAGAGATTACCTGAGGAAGGACCGAGGTGTCGGCTCCAGATCCCTGGCACGCTCCGCCGGACACCGTCCGGGGGCGCCCCCTGCTCGTGATCATCGACCCCACCGCCCGGCGAACGGACGGGGAGTCGGTGCGTATCGCGAAGGATGTCCTGTGTGCGGGCGCGCAGACGAAAATCTGCCTGCCGGACGGGCCGGAGGAGGTCGAGCGGGCGCTGGCCCGGCGCGGTGCCCGCCGGCCGGTGGTGGTGGGCGACGACCGCGCCCTGCTGCGGACCGTGGAGCTGCTGCACCGCCGGCGCGAGCTGGCGGACGCGGCGCTCTCGATGGTCCCGGTCGGCAGCTCCGCCGCGGTCGCCCTGGCCCATGCGCTCGGGGTGCCGACGGACGCGGTCGCGGCGGCGCGCACGGTCCTCGACGGGGCGGCGCGCCCGCGCGATCTGCTGGTGGACGAGAGCGGCGGGGTGGTCCTCGGGGGCTTGCGGATCCCCTCCGGATCGCATCCGGAGCGGCCACGGCTCGCCCCGGGCGGTGCGTACGAGACATCCGGCGCGCCGGGCGCGGAGCCAGGGGCGCCGGCCGGGGCCCCGTACGGTGCCGGGGCGGACGGCCATGGCTGCCTCTGCGGGCCCTGCGACCCCTGTGAACGCGACCACGACCACGACCACGGCCAGGACCACGACGGCGCGGCCGACCGCCACGGCACGAGCCCGCCCGGCTCCGGACCCCCGGGCGGCCACCATCCGTGGTGGACCCCGGCGGCCCGGACCGCGCGCACGGCCCTGACGCTGCTCTCCCTCCCGGTCATCGGCCTCACCGGCGGCTCCCGCCGCCGGGTGCATCCGCCGCCGCAGCGGCTGCGGATCGAGGCGGACGGGGTGCTGCTGACCGATCTGGACCGGCCGGTCGAGCGGGTCTCGGTGTCCACGGGCGCGCCGGGCGGCGGGCTGGCCGAGATCGTCGTCCATCCCCACGCCGCCGACGGTCCGCTGCGCGCACGGGCGCGCGCCGTCACCGTCTCCGGCCAGGACTTCCGCTACTACGCGGACGCGCTGATCCGGGGCCCGGTCCGCAGCCGCACCTGGACCGTCCTGGCAGAGGCGTGGAGCTTGATGCTCCCGCCTCGGGCTTGAGCGGCGCTCGCGCCTCGCTAGGTGTTCTGTGCGGCGCGCCGCGAGGCGGCCCGCTACTCGCCGGCCGCCTCGCGGCGCTCGGCCTGCTGGACGCGCCAGCGCTCCAGCATCTTGGGCAGCTCCTGCTTCATGAAGTCGAAGAAGTCGGCGGTCTCGGCGACCCGCCGCCCGGCCGGGGTGTCGGGGCCGAGCACCTTCGCGCCGTCCCGCATGGTGCTCTCCCAGCGGGCGATGATCTGATCGCGGCGGGTCAGGGTCTCGTACCAGACCTCGTTGTAGAGCCGGTAGCGGTCGCGCCGGGAGCCCGGTTCGCGCTCGCGTACGACCATGTCCACCTGGGAGAGGTAGCGGATCGCGCCCGAGACCGCGGCCGGGCTGATCTGCAGCCGCTCGGCGAGCTCGGCGGAGGTGAGGGCGCCGGAGTCGGAGACGAGAAGCGCCGCGAAGACCCGGGCGCCCATCCGCTGCATCCCGGCCTCGGCCAGGTCGGCCGCGAACCGCTCGACAAACCGGGACACCGCCTCTTCATCCCGCGCCCCATCGGGCCCGTCGTCCGGTCGCATCGTCTCCCTCACCGCTTCATCATCTCCTCTCTTCAACACATCATCATAAGTTTATATGATTCCTTAACTTCACAAATTTGTGAAACTAGCGTAGCTTCGGAATCATGAAGACGGCAATCTCCGCGTCCGGCCTGCACAAGTCGTTCGGCCGGACCCACGCGTTGGACGCCCTCGACCTCGAAGTCGAGGCAGGTGAGGTCCATGGCTTCCTCGGACCCAACGGCGCCGGGAAGTCCACCACCATCCGGGTCCTCCTCGGTCTGCTCCGCGCCGACGCCGGTGCGGTGCAGCTGCTGGGCAAGGACCCCTGGCACGACGCGGTCGACCTCCATCGCCATATCGCGTACGTCCCCGGAGACGTCACCCTGTGGCGCAACCTGAGCGGTGGCGAGGTCATCGACCTGTACGGGCGGCTGCGCGGCGGGCTGGACACGGCCCGGCGGGCCGAGCTCCTGGAGCGGTTCGAGCTCGACCCCACCAAGAAGGGCCGTACCTACTCCAAGGGCAACCGTCAGAAGGTCGCCCTGGTCGCCGCGTTCGCATCCGAGGTCGAGCTGCTGATCCTCGACGAGCCGACCTCCGGACTCGACCCGCTCATGGAGGAGGTCTTCCGCGACTGTGTCGCCGAGGAGCGCGACCGCGGCCGCACGGTGCTGCTCTCCAGCCATATCCTCAGCGAGGTCGAGGCACTCTGCGACAGGGTCAGCATCATCCGCAAGGGCAGGCGGGTGGAGTCCGGCTCGCTCACCGAGCTCCGCCATCTGACCCGTACGTCGGTGACCGCCGAGCTGGCCGGCCAGCCGGGCGGCCTGGCCGCCCTCCCCGGGGTGCACAACCTGGACCTCCAGGACCGGCGGGTCAAGCTCCAGGTCGACACGGACAAGCTGGACGCCGTGCTGCGGCAGCTCACCGAGGCCGGGGTGCGCAGCCTCATCTCCACCCCGCCCACCCTGGAAGAGCTGTTCCTCCGTCACTACCAGGACGATGTCACGGGCACGGAAGCCGAGGCGATCGCCCGATGACCGCCGTAGCCGACACTCGGGTCGCCCCCCATGCCCGCGGATCGGCCAAGGACCTGGCCGGCACGGGCACTCTGCTGCGGCTCGCGCTGCGCCGCGACCGGATCATGATGCCGGTGTGGGTGCTGTGCCTGGGGCTGACCGGCAGCAGCACCGTCGGCCGCCTCAAGAGCGCGTACGACACCCCCGGCAAGCGCGCCAGTCTCGCCCACGACATGAACGGCAACGGCTCGGCCCGCGCGCTGTTCGGCACCGCCTTCGACGATTCGCTCGGCGCGCTCACCGTCTGGCGGGTGGGCGGCTTCCTCACCGTATTCGCCGCCATCATGAGCGTGCTGATCGTGATCCGGCACACCCGCGAGGAGGAAGAGACCGGCCGTCAGGAGGCGCTGTCCGCCTGCATGGTCGGCCGTCGCGCGGGCCTCACCTCGGCCCTGCTCGCCGTGACCATCGCCAACGGCGCCGTCACCGTCCTCATCGCGGCCAGCCTCGCGGGCCAGGGCGGCGCCGGGGCGCTCGCCCTCGGCCTCGCCGTCGGCCTGACCGGTATGGCCTTCGGCGGGCTGGCCGCCGTCGCCGCCCAGGTCACCGAGAACGCACGGCTGGCCCGGGGCCTGAGCTGCGCCGTCGTCGGTATCGCCTTCGTCCTGCGGATGGCGGGCGACGCCGCCGAGGACGGCTCCAAGGGCTCCGGCCACCTCCTGGTCTGGCTCTCGCCCCTCGGCTGGGCGGAGTACGCCCGGCCGTACGCGGACGAGCGATGGTGGCCGCTGCTGCTGATCACCGTTCTCTCCGCCGCCTCGATCGCCCTCGCCTACTCGCTCGCGGGCCGCCGGGACGTCGGCGCCAGCTTCTACGCCGGCCGCCCCGGCCCCCCGGCCGCCGGCCCGCTGCTGAAGGGCGTCTACGGCCTGGGCTGGCGGCTTCAGCGCGGTGCGCTGCTCGGCTGGGCGGCGGGCTTCGTCTTCGCGGGCGCCATCTTCGGCGGCATCTCCAACGGCGCCGACGACTTCCTCGGCGACAGCGACCAGACCCGCGAGATCATTCAGCGCATGGGCGGCGCACAGGGGCTCAACGACGCCTTCCTGGCCTCCATGGTCGGCGTCCTCGGCACCGTCCTCACCGTCTACACCGCCAGTGCCGTCCTACGGCTGCGCGGCGAGGAGACCGACCAGCGCGCGGAACCCCTGCTGTCCAACGCCGTCAGCCGGCTGCGCTGGGCCGGCAGCCATCTCGTCGTCGCCTTCCTCGGCCCGGTCGTCGTGCTCGCGGTCGGCGGCTTCGCCCTGGCCCTCGGCTACGGCCTGGCCGCGGACGACCTGGTCGACCAGTTCCCGCGCATCCTGGGCGCCACGCTCGCCCAGATCCCCGCGCTCTGGGTGCTCACCAGCCTGACGCTGTTCCTCGTCGGGGTGGTGCCCAAGTACTCGGCCGCGGCCTGGGGTTTCGTCGGCTGGGTGGTCGCCCTCGGCTGGATGGGCCCGGCGCTCAAGGTCTCCGAGCCGATCATGAACACCTCACCCTTCAGCCATCTGCCGAAGCTGCCCGGCGAGCATGTCACGGCCGCGCCCTTCGTCTGGCTGCTGCTTCTGTCGGCCGTTCTGGCCGCCGGAGGTCTGGTGGGTCTGCGCCGCCGCGACATCGGCGGCTGACCCCCCGTTCCATCGCGGATCCGTTGTCCACAGCCTGTGGACAACGGATCCGTGCGCCGCGTCCGCGCCCCGTACCCCCGCCGCTCAGACCTCGACCAGCAGCTCCGTCAGCCCTCGGATCACATAGCCCGGCCGCCACTCCGGCTCCCTGACCAGCCGCAGGTCCGGGGCCTTGCGGAGCAGGGCGCCGAAGGAGGCGATGAGTTCACGGCGGGCCATCGGCGCGCCGAGGCAGTAGTGGATACCGGCACCGAAGCTGAGATGGGGGTTGTCGGTGCGGGAGAGATCGAGCGTGTCGGGGTGGTCGAAGCGGGCCGGGTCGCGGTTGGCCGAGCCGAAGAGCAGGGCGAGCTCGCTGCCGCGCGGGATCACGGTGTCGCCGACCTCGATGTCGTCGAGGACCCAGCGCTCGAAGAGCTGCAACGGGGTGTCGTAGCGCAGCAGTTCATCCACGGCGGTGGGCAGGAGCGCGTCGGGGGTGGCGCGCAGGAGGGCGAGCTGATCGGGGTTGCGGAAGAGCGTCCACCAGCCGTTGCCCGTGGTGTTGACCGTGGCCTCGTGGCCCGCGTTGAGCAGCAGCACACAGGTGGAGATCATCTCCTGCTCGGAGAGCCGGTCGCCCTCGTCGTGCGCGGCGATCAGCGCGCTGATCAGATCCTCGCCCGGGGCCTTGCGGCGGGCGGCGATCAGCTCGCGCAGATAGGCGGAGAACTCGAGCGAGGCACGGACGGCCCGGCGGGCGGTCTCCTCGCCCGGGTTCAGCTCGTACATCCCGCAGATGTCCGCAGACCAGGGGCGCAGGGGCGCGCGGTCGGCGGGCGGGATGCCGAGCATCTCGGCGATGACGGCGACAGGCAGCGGTTCGGCGACGGCCGCGATGAGGTCGCCGCCGCCGGAGGCGAGGAAGGCGTCGACGAGTTTGGCCGCGATCCGCTCGATGGTGGGGACCAGCGCCTCGACCGTGCGCGGTGTGAAGGCCTTGGAGACCAGCCGGCGCAGCCGGGTGTGGTCGGGCGCCTCCAGATCGAGCATGCCGTTGTCATTGAGGGTGTGGAACGGCTCGTGCTCGGGCGGCGGGGCGGTGCGGCCGAACTCCTCATGGGTGAAGCGGTGCAGATAGGTGCGCCCGAGACGACGGTCGGTCAGCAGGGCACGGACGTCCTCGTGGTGCGGGATCAGCCACTGCCGGGACGGCGCGAAATAGTGCGCCCGGCCCCGCTCGCGCAGCGCGGCGTACGCCGGATACGGATCAGCGACGAACGACGGCTGCCACGGGTCGAAGGCGGGGGCAGGGGGTGCGCTGCTCATCCTCGGACGGTACCGCCCGGCCCGCTCAGCCTCCAGGGGTGACGAGACGGGTTTCGTAGGCGAAGACCGCCGCCTGGGTCCGGTCGCGCAGACCGAGTCTGACCAGAATCACGGCCTGGGTGGGCGGGCCGTCGACGACGCGCAGGCCGATGCCGCCGAGGACGTATTCGATCTCGACCCGGGTGGTGCAACCGGGCGCGTGGCGCAGCGTGTTGGACAGCGCCTCCTGCACGATCCGGTAGGGCGGACAGCTCCACACCGGAGGGGAGCGGACGCACGGCGCCGGTCGTGAGGTGCTCGACGGTCAGCCCCGCCGCCCGGACGTTGACGAAGAGCGTGTCGAGGGCCGCGAGGGTCGGTTGCGGCGCCTCGGCGGCTGCCGTTTCCATCGGCTACGCCACCCCCGACAGCACATCCGCCAGCACCCGCGCCGCCCGCTCCACCTCCGCGAAGCCCGTGTACAGCGGGGTGAAGCCGAAGCGCAGCACATCGGGGCGGCGGAAGTCGCCGACCACACCGCGCCGTACGAGCTCCGCCATCACCTCGCCCGCGTCCGCGCACCGCAGCGCGACCTGGCTGCCGCGCTCCGCGTGCGCGGCGGGGGTGAGGGAGTGGACGCGTCCCTGCGGGACGTATGTCTCGACGCAGCGCAGGAAGAAGTCGCTCAGGGCCAGGCTCTTGGCCCGTACGGCCTCGATCGGGACGTCGTCCCACACCTCCAGCGCGGCCTCCAGCGCCAGCATCGAGAGGATGTCCGGCGTGCCGGCACGGCCGCGGGCGGCACCGTCGGCCGGGGCGTAGGCGGGGGCCATGCCGAAGGGGTCGGCGTGGGAGTTCCAGCCGGGGAGCGGGGAGTCGAAGCGGGGCTGGTGCTCGTGCGCGACGTACAGGTAGGCGGGCGCGCCGGGGCCGCCGTTGAGGTACTTGTACGTACAGCCGACCGCGAGGTCCACCCCGTGCGCGTCGAGCCCGACCGGCAGCGCGCCCGCGCTGTGGCACAGGTCCCAGACGGCGAGCGCACCGGCGGCCTGGACGGCGGCCGTCGTCCCGGGCAGGTCATGGAGGCGGCCGGTCCGGTAGTCGACGTGGTTGACGAGCGCGACGGCGGTGCGCGGGCCGACGGCCGTGGGCATCGCGCCCGCCGCCACCGGCCGGAGCGTGCAGCCGGTCATGCGGGCGGCGGACTCGGCGATATAGCCGTCGGTGGGGAAGGTGGCCTCGTCCACGAGGATCTGGTCGCGGTGGACCCCGCGCTCCTGGGCGATCCGTACGGCGGCGACGACCGCCTTGAAGACGTTCACGCTCGTCGAGTCGCCCACCACCACCTGGCCGGGCGCGGCCCCGACGAGCCGGCCGACGCGGTCGCCGATCCGCTCGGGCGCGGTCCACCAGCCACTCTCCTCCCACGAGCGGATGCGTAGGCGCCCCCACTCGCGGGAGACGACATCGGCCAGCCGGGCGGGGACGGCACGGGGCAGCGCGCCGAGCGAGTTGCCGTCGAGGTAGACGGCGTCGTCGAGGGTGAAGGCGGCGCGCTTGGCACGCAGTTCATCGGCCGCGTCGAGCGTCGCGGCCTCCTCCGTCAGCGTGTCCGGGATCGTCGCGTCAGACATGGCTGCGCGCCGTCCACAGCTCGGGGAAGACGTTCTTGGCGGCGCGCTTCTCCAGCCATGCGACCCCCGCGGAGCCGCCCGTCCCGGTCTTGGCGCCCATCGCCCGCCGGGTCGCCACCAGGTGGTCGTTGCGCCAGCGCCACACCAGCTCGGCGACCTCGGTGAGCGCCTCGCCGAGGCGGATCAGCTCGTCCTCGCGCGGGCCGGAACCGGAGTAGATCTCCTGCCAGACCCGCTCCACCCCCGGATCCGGCTCGTACCGCAGCGACGGGTCGCGGTCCAGCGCGGCGGCGGGGACGGCGAGACCGCGGCGGGCGAGATGGCGCAGCACCTCGTCGTAGAGGCTGGGCTCGGTCAGCGCCTTCTCCAGCTCCGCGTGGACGCGCGGCGCGCCCCGGTGCGGGGCGAGCATGGACGCGGACTTCTCGCCGAGCAGGAATTCCAGCCGCCGGTACATCGCGGACTGGAAGCCGGAGCCGTCGCCGAGCGCGGAGCGGTACGCGTTGAACTGGCCGGGGGTGAGATGCGCGAGCGGCTTCCAGGACGCGTTCAGCGACTCCAGCTCGTAGGTGGAGCGCCGGAGGGCGGCCATCGCGGTGGGCAGATCGTCCTCGCGCAGCGCCTGTGCGGCGATGTGCCACTCATGGACGATGACGGTGAACCACAGCTCCATCACCTGGGTGGTGACCAGGAAGACCATCTCGCCGGGGTCGTCGGAGAGGGGGTGCTGGAGGTGGGTGAGCACGGATGCCCGGACGTAGTCCTCGTACGGGGTCGTGCCCTGGAAGTCGAGATGAGGGGCGTCGGGTTCGGCTTCTTCGTGCGGGGCGGCAGGCTGCTGCGACATCGCTGTCTCCTGAGTACTGCGTGCTACCGGGTAGCGGTCCGCCCCTTCCTCTCGGTCTCGGAGCCCCGGTCCCCTCAGAGCCCACAGCCGGTGGGCCCTGCACGCATCATCGGGGTCACGCGCGGGTGCCGCAAGTACGGAAAGGGGCCTGTGGGAGTGTGACGACACCCCCACAGGCCCCTCAGCCGCCAAGGCCCGCTATGGCCCGCTACGGCCGCTACCGCCGCTACGGCTCAGGAGAGCGTGTCCGCCGCCGTCGGCGAGCTGTCGCGCAGGAAGGTCGAGCAGCGCTCGTACTCCTCCTGCTCACCGATCGACTGCGCGGCGCGCGCCAGCGCGTGCAGGGCGCGCAGGAAGCCGCGGTTCGGCTCGTGCTCGAAGGGCACCGGGCCGTGGCCCTTCCAGCCGCTGCGACGCAGGGCGTCGAGTCCGCGGTGGTAGCCGGTGCGGGCGTACGCGTACGACTCGACCACCCGGCGGGCCTCGAACGCCTCGTCGGCGAGCTGTGCCCAGGCGAGCGAGGAGACCGGGTACTTCGCGGCGACCTCGGAGGGAGCCGCACCGGAGGCGAGCAGCTCCCGGGGCTCCGGGTCGTCGGGCAGATAGGTCGGGGGCGGTCCCCCGAGCAGGTTCTCGTGAATGGCCATGGTCTCCAGTCTGCCTGGTCCGGCCGCCTGCCCGACACGCCCCGGGCACGACGGGCCGGTCGATCCGGGGCGCGGTGGCGAGCACCGGATCGTGCCCTCTGGGCGCGCGCCCGCCCGGCCGCGGGCGCGTCAGCCGCGTTTCGGGCGCTCGCCCGGGTCCAGGGGTGGTGCGGATACGCCGCAGTGGTAGGCGCACTCGGGGCGGCAGGGGCGCTCCTTGGGCCGTTCCGCCGCTCCCTCCTCGGCCTCCGGAGCCTCCGCCCCCGTCTGCTTCAGCACATCGGACCGCACCGTGCGCCAGGCGATGAGCGCGCCCACCACCAGCACCCCCGCACAGATCGGCATCGCCCGCCGGAAGGATTCCGAGAAGCGGTCCGCGGACCGGTACGCCTCCGCTCCCATCCCCGCCAGCAGCGGCAGCGCCGCCACCGCGACCAGGCCGGCCGCCCGTGCCGCCGCGTTGTTGATGCCGCTGGCCAGGCCCGCGCGGCCGACGTCCACCGAGGCCAGTACGGTCGCGGTGAGCGGCGCGACCAGCACCACCATGCCCAGGCCCATCACCAGCAGCCCGGGCAGGATGTCCCGCCAGTAGACCGCCCCCGCCCCCGCCCGCGTCATCAGCAGCATCCCGGCCGCGCACAGCAGCGGCCCGACGGTCAGCGGGAGGCGCGGCCCGATCCGCTTGCCCAGCTCCCCCGAGCGGGCCGACAGCAGCAGCATCAGCACGGTGGTCGGCAGCAGCGCGGTGCCGGCGGCGAGCGCGGAGTAGCCCACGACCACCTGGAGGTCCAGCACGGTCAGGAAGAAGAAGCCGCCGAAGGCCGCGTAGACGCACAGGGTCACCGCGTTGACGGCGCTGAACTGCCGCGAGGAGAAGATGGTGAGCGGCAGCATCGGTTCGGGGCGCCTGCGCTCCGCGGAGACGAAGGCCACGCCCAGCAGCAGCCCGAGGACGGCCGGTACCACCACGGCGGGCGAGGCGCCCCGCTGCTCCGCGGCGATCAGCGCATACGTCACCAGACCGAGCGCCAGCGCGCCCAGCGCGGCGCCCAGGACGTCGAACCGGCCGCGCGCCCGCGGATCGCGGGTCTCCGGTACATGGCGCAAAGCGACCGGCACGCACACCGCCGCGATCGGCACATTGAGGAAGAACACCCAGCGCCAGCCGGGTCCGTCCACCAGCCAGCCGCCCAGGAACGGCCCGATCGCCGCCCCCACCCCGCCGAACCCGGACCACAGCCCGACCGCCCGCGCCCGGTCGTCGGGGTGGATGACCGACTGGATCAGCGCGAGCGAGCCGGGGGTGAGCAGCGCCCCGCCGATGCCCTGGAGCGCACGGGCACCGATGAGCACCGCGGCGTTCGGCGCCATCCCGCACAGCAGCGAGGCGAGGGCGAACCACACCACCCCCACGATGAACACCCGCCGCCGCCCGAACCGGTCCCCGAGCGCCCCGCCGAGCAGGATCAGCCCGGCCAGGGTGAGCATGTAGGCGTTGACGGTCCACTGCAGTACGGCCAGATCGGCGCCCAGGTCGAGTCCGATGCGCGGCAGCGCGACATTGACGACGGTGCTGTCGAGCAGCGCCATGGCCGACCCCAGCACGGTGGTGAGCACGACCCAGCGCCCGGCGGGTGCGGACAGGCGCACCGCCGTGCCGTCGCCGGGAGCGCGCCCCGCTCCCGGCGTGGAGTCGCCCATACCTGGATCATCCCCGCGCCGCCCGCGCGGGTCCAGCCAGACCGACCGGGTTCCGGGCGGAGCCCGGCGGGTGCGGAAACGGGCCGGGCCCGGCGACCCGCCGAGAGGGCGAGCCACCGGGCCCGGGAAGCGCGCCGTATTACTTCAGCTTGGTGCCGGTGGAGCGCAGGTCCGCACACGCCTTGGTGACGCGCTCGGCCATGCCCTTCTCGGCCAGCTTGCCCCAGCTGCGCGGGTCGTAGTGCTTCTTGTTGCCGACGTCGCCGTCGACCTTCAGCACCCCGTCGTAGTTGCGGAACATGTGGTCCGCGATCGGGCGGGTGAAGGCGTACTGGGTGTCGGTGTCGAGGTTCATCTTCACGACGCCGTTCTCCAGCGCGACGCGGATCTCCTCCTCCGTGGAGCCGGAGCCGCCGTGGAAGACGAAGTCGAGCGGCTCGGGCTTGCCGTACTTCGCGGCGATGCCGTCCTGGATCTCACGCAGCAGGTCCGGGCGGAGCACGACGTTGCCCGGCTTGTAGACGCCGTGGACGTTGCCGAAGGACGCGGCCAGCAGGTAGCGGCCCCTTTCGCCCAGGCCGAGGGCCTCGACGGTGCGCTCGACGTCCGCGACGGTCGTGTACAGCTCGTCGTTGATCTCGTGCGAGATGCCGTCCTCCTCGCCGCCGGTCGGGGTGATCTCGACCTCAAGGATGATCTTCGCCTTGACTGCCTCGGCGAGCAGCTCCTGCGCGATGCGGAGGTTTTCGTCGAGCTTCTCGGCGGAGCCGTCCCACATGTGGGACTGGAACAGCGGGTTCTGCCCGGCCGCCACCCGCTCCTGGGAGATCTTCAGCAGCGGACGGACATAGCCGTCCAGCTTGTCCTTGGGGCAGTGGTCGGTGTGCAGCGCGATGTTGACCGGGTACTTCTTGGCGACCACGTGCGCGAACTCGGCGAGCGCGACCGCGCCGGTCACCATGTCCTTCTTGTACTGGCCACCCAGGAACTCGGCACCACCGGTGGAGATCTGGACGATGCCGTCGCTCTCCGCCTCGGCGAAGCCACGCATGGCGGCGTGCAGAGTCTGCGTCGAGGTTACGTTGATCGCGGGGTAGGCGAACTTGCCTGCCTTCGCCCGGTCGAGCATCTCGTTGTAGATCTCAGGGGATGCGATGGGCATCTGTCCGCTCCTTGTGATGTGCGGGTGAGGTTCTTGGCCCTGACCTAGGGGGGCGACATCATCGTCCGGGCCATCTTCCCAGACTCGGCCGATTGCTCCACCCGGCGCACGCCGGGACCACACGGACGGGGGTGGGTGGTTTCACGTGAAACCGCCCACCCCCATCCTCGCAGGTCAGCTCAGGCCGAGATCGGCGAGCGAGTACGCCGGTACGTAACGGAGCCCGGCCTCCGCGATCGCCGGGGCGGCTCCGCGCTCGACGATGGTCGCGACCGCGACCACCTCCGCACCCGCCTCACGCGCCGCCTCGACGGCGGTCAGCGGTGAGCCGCCCGTGGTGGAGGTGTCCTCGACCACCAGCACCCGCCGCCCCGTGATGTCCGGGCCCTCGATCCGGCGCTGCATACCGTGCGTCTTCTGGGCCTTGCGCACGACGAACGCGTCGAGCCGGCGCCCGCGCGCGGCGGCCGCGTGCAGCATGGACGTGGCCACCGGGTCGGCGCCCAGCGTCAGCCCGCCCACCGCGTCGTACTCCAGGTCGGCCGTGGCGTCGAGCATGACCTGCCCGACCAGCGGCGCGGCCTCGGCGTCCAGGGTGATCCGGCGCAGGTCGATGTAGTAGTCGGCCTCGCGTCCGGAGGAGAGGGTCACCTTGCCGTGGACCACGGCCTTGTCCTTGATCTGCTGCAGCAGGGCGTCACGCGCATCGCTCATGCGAACGAGCTTAGGCGGTGTCCGGACCGCTCCTACGCCAGTCCGCGCCAGCTCCAGGTCATGGAGATCTCCAGCGGGTCAATGGGGGTGACCAGGCGCGGCGTGCTGTTGAGGCCGTTGGGCGGGCCGGACTGCGGTTCGACGCACACCGCCTCCGCCTGCTCGTCGTAGATGACCACCCATTCACTCCGGCTGGTGACCTTCAGCTCCAGCCGCCCCGGCCAGGTGAGGGTGACATCCACCCCGTCCGGCATGCCGAAGCAGTCGTCCCAGGGGCCGGGCCGCGGCGGGATCCGATGGCCGGTGGGGAGGTGGTTCTCGCCGCGCTCCTCCTGCCACTCGGCCGTGAAGCCGATCTCGACATCGGCGCCGCCGTCGCCCAGGTTCCGCAGAAACCACGGATGCCAGCCCGCCTGCGCCGGGAAGGAGTCGACCTCCGTCTCCACGCTCATGGTGACGGTGAGGCTGTCCGGGGACAGCTCGAAGCTCTGGGTGACCCGGCCCTCGTACGGCCAGGGGTCGGCGAGGTCGTAGGTGAAGGAGGCGGCGGACGGCCCGGTGCTGACCGGGCGCCAGGCGGCCTCCCGGCCGGTCCCGTGGATCGCGTGCGGCGGGGAGGTGACGGGCAGTTGATGGGTCCGGCCGCCGTTGCGGAACCGCCCGAGCTCGACCCGGCCGCACCACGGCACCATCGGGAACGACCCGAACCGCGGGCCCTGCCGCAGCAGCTCCGTACCGCCGATGCGCAGCGAGCCGATGCGGCAGCCGTTCTCGGGCGAGACGATCAGCTCGGCGTCACCGGCCGTCAGCCGCACACCCTTGGTCTCCGTTGCCTCTTCGGTGGTCACACCCACGACCCTATGCGCACAGGGTCATCACCACACGCCCGATCGGCCACGGCGAAGGACGCGACGGCTCATCGGCGACGGCGCAGTACGCGACGGCCGACCACGACGGCGGAGGCGAGCACCACGGCCGCGGCGGGCGCGGCCCAGCGCAGCGCGACGCTGGTGGAGATGGTCTCGGGCGCCGGTACGGGGGCGTAGCGGCCGCGCGGCGGGGCGTGGTCGACCTCTTCGGTGGAGCGGCCGATCATCGTGCGGCGGGCGTGCGCGGCCTCGGCCGGGGGCTCGTCGTCGAGATCGCCGAGGTCGCCGAAGCCGCCGGTCTCGTCGACGGCCTCCAGGTCCTCCACCGCCTCCACGGCGTCCACGTCATCGAGGTCGCCGATGTCGTCGACGTCCACGTCCTCGGCCTCGGCCTCGGTCGGCAGCGGGGCCTCGCCCTCCGTGAGCGCCACGATCGGGGACGCCTCCAGACCGGCCGCGAGTGCCGCCGCGAAGCGGTCCAGCATCCGGCGGGCCACAGTGAGAGCGGCCTGCTCGTCGAACTCGGCCAGCCGCCCCTCGCTGCGTACGGTCCCGGAGCAGACCAGCTCCGTACCGCCGGTCACGGCCTTCGGCACCAGGGTCAGCGCGAGCTTCACCGAGCCGCTGCCGCGCGCCTCGGTCCCCTCGCCCTCGACCTCGAAGGCGCCGGCGCGCTCGACGATGCGCAGCGCACCGCGGTACGTGATGGTGGACCCGCCGATGCGCAGCCGCAGCCGCCCGGCGAGCGGACCCGCCGTCTCCTCCGCATCCTGCTGGAGCCCGGGGACACAGCGGGCGATGCGGTCGGGCTCCGCGAGTGCCAGCCGTACGGTGCCGACGGGAAACGGAACGAACACCTCATGCTCCATAGCTCAAGACACTACCCACCACGCCTTGCCTGAGACCCGTTCCCGCGCAACTTTCGCCCCGCGCGGCGCGTCCCTCGCCCATCGGCCCGTACTCGTCACTCCCCGTATCGCGGACGCATCAGCGTGGACGCGGGCAGCCCCGTCTCCCGCCGCCGCTCGGCGGCCCGCCGCGCCGCCCGCAGCCCGTCGGCCGTCAGCGAGCGCGGGTGTGGACCGTGCTCGGCCAGCCGCAGCCGGACCGGGGTGCGGGACGCCAGCAGAAAGCCCCAGTCGCGCGGTGCGGCGCCCGCCCCCGGCGGGGACGGCCCGGGGCGCCGTGTGCCGATCACATACGGCACGGTCCACAGCCCGACGGAGCGCATCGTCGCGTCCACCGTCCAGTACTCCCGGGGCCGGGGGCTCAGCGGCCCCGCGTGCACCACGAGCCGTCCGCCGGGCGCCAGCACCCGCTCGGCCAGGCCGTAGAACTCCTGGGAGTAGAACTTGGTGCTCGGGGTGAGCCAGGGGTCGGGCAGATCGCAGACCACCACGTCGTACGCCGCGCGCCGGCGCAGCCAGTCAAAGGCGTCGGCCGTCACCCCCCGCACCCGCGGATCGCGGTAGGCGCCCCCGTTGAGCGCGGACAGATCCGGGTCCCGGCGGGCCAGCCGCACCACCTCCGGATCGCGCTCGACGACGGTCACCGAACGGACCCCCGCGTACCGCAGGATCTCGCGGACCGCGAGCCCGTCGCCCCCGCCCAGCACCAGGACGCGGCCGTGCGGTCCGGCGGCCATCGCCGGATGGATCAGCGCCTCGTGGTAGCGGGCCTCGTCGCGCCCGCTGACGCTCAGCCGTCCGTCGAGGTAGAGGGCGAGCGGCCGGCCGCTCGCCCGGCCGCCCGCCAGCACCACCTCCTGGACGCCGGTCCGCAGCGCGACCCGCACCCCCGGTCCGTAGACGGCCTGCCGGGCGGCCCGCTCGAAGGAGGGGGTCAGCACGGCGCCCGCGGCCAGCAGGGCCAGCACCAGCGCATTGGCGACGATCAGCATCCACCGCGCCCGCGCGCTCAGATCGCGGCGGAACAGCCACAGCACCAGCGCCCCGCCGGCGACCGCGTTGACCGCGCCCGTGACCAGCGCGCCGGTCAGCTGCCCGAAGGCGGGCAGCAGCAGAAACGGAAAGGCGAGCCCGCCCACCAGCGCGCCCACATAGTCCGCCGCGAAGAGATCGGCGACCGCGCCGCCCGCGTCCTGCCGCCGCACCCGCTGGATGAGGGTCATCAGCAGCGGCACCTCGGCCCCGATGAGCACGCCGATCGCGAGCGAGAAGCCGACGAGCGCGGAGCGCGACTGACCGCACCACGCGAAATACGCGTACAGCGCCATCGCCGAGCAGCCGCCGACGAGCGCGAGCACCGCCTCGACCGCGGCGAAGCCGACGGCGGCGCGGCAGCGCAGCCGCTTGGCCAGCAGCGAGCCGACGCCCATGGCGAAGACCATCACCGACAGCACGACGGATGCCTGGGTGACCGAGTCGCCCGCCAAGTAGGAGGCGAGGGCGACGAGTTCGAGCTCGTAGACGAGCCCGCAGGCGGCGCAGACGAAGACGGTGCCGAGGACGGCGAAGCGGCCGAGCCCGGCCCGCACGGGCAGCCGCGCCGCAGGTTCGGACTCCGGCGACGGTGGCGCACCCGAGACAGCGGACGTGGGCGAATCGATCACAAAGGGAACGTTACGTCACCTATCGCTTACGTCCGGTCACCCACACGAGTGCATTGCCCGCCGTTCATCCGTACAGCGAATCATCCGCTCATAGGGGCAGATAGCCCCTAGGCGCACGGGATGTGAGGGGGCATCAGCCCGTCCGGCGCCAGCCCCTCCGGCGCCAAGCCACCCGACGTCAGCCCGCCCGCGCCCGGCGGACGGAGCGCCGCCGGCACCCGGGCCCCCACACAGGTGCGGGTGGTGACCAATCGCCCCTCCTGGGGATAGGCATGCCAGGTCCGCCAGCCCACCGTGCCCTCGTGCCACTGCGCGAGCAGCGCCGTGAACGCGTGCGGACTGCCCGGGAACGTGCCCGCCAGACCGTGCGGATGGTCGGCGACCAGGGCGAGCAGCTCCTGGGCCCGCCCGGCGAACGACCCTTCGGACAACTCCTCGACGCGCGCCGCGAATTCGTACTCACGACCCTCGACGAGCGTGGAAACCCCCAGCGGAAGCGGGGTGCTGTTGCCGGACATACAGGCCACGGTCTCCGAACAACGGCCGTCCTCCCCTTCGAGAAGGACCTGATGCGAGGCCCCGAGAAGCCTCAACTGCACAGCGGATCCATGGAGTCGCAGGTCGAGTACGGCCAGGGCCGGGAGCGGCTCCCGCCCCAGGCACCAGGCGAGATCGGCGGCGCGGGTGTCGGTGTAAGCAGTCTTGAGGGTCGTGAGCATGGGTCGGCTCCGCAAGCACGCAGTGGAAAGGTGGGCCGGCTCGCCCCGCGGTGGACCAGGGGTGTACAGATACGCCGGCTCGTGCCCACGTGGGGTCCGTAGGGTCGGTGGTGGTATACAGAATCATGAACTGCTCGGCGCCACATCGTTTTTACCCACCTTCGCCGGGTTTCCACCCCCTAGAGCGCTCCCCAGTTCAAGTGTTCAACAACCCCGCGCCCGGCGCACGTTGGCGCGCCGGGCGCGGGGTTGTGTGGTAAAGGTCAGGCGCGGCCGCACGGTTGGGACGCACCGCGTACGGTCAGCCGCCGCCTCCGCAGCCGCCACCACCGCCGCCACCACCGCCGCAGCCACCGCCGCCCCCGCAGGACGAGCCGCCGCCGCAGCCACCGCCGCCGTGGTGTCCACCGCCGTGGTGTCCACCGCCTCCACCGTCGCCGCCGCCCGCCCACCAGCTACCGCCGGCGGCCCCGCTGGACCCCGCGCCCCACGACCTCGCGCGCCGCCCGCCGCGCCCCTTGGCCCGCCCCGCGCCCAGCGCCGCGAGCGCCGCGGCCGTGAACGCCACCACAACGAAGACAATGACAAAACCCATGGGTCCTCACTCTCCTTCCAGCCCCCGTAGCGAGGTACCGCGTCGTATCTCCCGGGACCCATGCCCGCCCGCGCCACGGCCAAAAGCGGAGTTGAGGAAGTTCAGAGGGTTCTCCCAAGGAAAAGGCCCCTAACCTGCACAGGTGGGCAGATCAGGGGCCGTCCGAAGCTCATTGGGCCGTCTCTGGGCCGTGGTCTTCCTCAGGGACGCGCTGAAACACGGCGTCGATGGCACGCCGGGCACGCTCGCGGCTTTCGGGCATCAGATGGGCGTACACCCGCAGCGTCAGCGCCGGATCGGAATGCCCCATGTACTCGCTGACGGCTTTGATGTTCTCGCCGGCATCCAGCAACGCGGAGGCGTAGAAGTGCCGGAGGGCGTGCATGCCGTGCTCGCGTGCCGACTCGTACTTGTCGTCATCGTCCGCTTCCGGGATGAGGCCCGCGACCGCGAGAGCGGGCTTCCACTCCTTGCCGTTGAAGTTGCTTCGCCACACCATGCCCCCTTGCTCGGCCGTGAAGATCAGCCGAGCGGACACCTTCGGCCCCTCTGGCACGTCCCACGGCAACGTGATCTCCACGGACTTGCAGGCGTCCATGTGTGCTCGGAGGGCTTCCGCCACGGAGCCAGGCAACGGCACGTCCCGCTTCTTGCCGCCCTTGGGGAGAGCGAAAACCGGGCGCCCTTCCACGTGCTTGATCTGCCGGACAACGTGGAGAGTGCGCCCATCGACGTCGATGGCATCCTCAGCCAGTCCGAACACCTCTCCCTGACGCAGACCGCATCCGGCGCCGACATCGACCATCGCTTTGTACCGCTCCAGAAGGGCCGCCCGAACGGCGAACACCTGGGCAGGAACCCACGGGACCACGGCATGCGCCGCAGGCTTGGGCCTCCGGACACTCCGTGCACTGCACGGGTTGCGCGACAGCAGCGAGTCGTCGACAGCGGCAGACAGGACCGACTGAACGTCCGCGAAGATGTTCCGAGTGTAGGAAGGGCCCACACCGGGCTTCGCTTCCAGGGCAACGAGGAACTCCCTGATGTGCTCCGGCCGGAAGGTCCCGACCGGCCGAGAGCCAAGCAGCGGGTAGACGTGCAGCCGCAGGCGCCGGCCAAGCTCCTTCCTGGCGATCGGACTGGATGTCTTGCTGTCCAACCACTTCTCCGCGTACTGCCGAAACGTGATCTGCATGGACTTGGGATCGGTGTACTGACCCCGCGTCATGTCCGTCTCGATGGCACTAAGCCACTTCTCAGCAATGCGCTTCTTGCCGTCGGGAAAGCTCTTGGACTTCTCACTGCCATCAGGCCCGACGTAGCGAGCGCGGTAGCGCATGCCCGTGCCGTAGCGCTCGGACTTAACCTTGACTGACTTGCCGTCCGGCCCGGTCGTGGTCTTGTACCAGCGGTCTTGGATGTGCCCAGCCATCAGGCGGCCCCTTCCATCAGGGACCCGACCCAGACCCGTACGTCCTCGGGATCGAAGCGGATGTATCGGCCGACCCGGAAGCCTCGGGGTCCGATGCCCTTGCGGCGCCACTGATAGACGGTCTCGACGCTGGGCAGGCGCAGAAGCGTCACGAGGTCTTCCGGGGTCAGGAAGTGGTCAGGCAACGGGGAACTCATGCGCACACCTCCCGGTCATCCGGGTCGGGCAGGTCGGCTAGCGCCTCGCGTGCGGTTTCGCGGTTGAGCTGGATGTCCCGCCGGATGTTGGCGGCGAGCCAGGATTCGCCAGGGGTGTAGCCGTGGCCGGCGTAAGTCCAGTGGGAGAGCACGAGGGTGGTTGCCTCCGGGTTGTCGTCGAGGTCGGGCAGGCCGAGGGCGGCGCGTTGTTGGGCGGCGCGGTAGTCGGCTCTCACCTGTCGGAGGGCGCCGAGGGTGGTCGAGTAGCGGCGGGACTTGGTGGAGAAGTGGCCGCGGAAGCCGAGCATGTGAGCCCAGTCGCGCAGCTTGCGGTCCGGGTACAACGGATGCAGGTCAAGGCACGCTTCGATGAGCCGGCGGGGGTGGTCGGGCACGTCGAGCAGCACGAGCGCCTCTTTGTTGCCGATCCGACGGTCGACCGTGCCCGTGGTCTCGGCCGCTTTGGTCGCGTACTTGGCGACGTAGGAGGCGACAGCCTGTTCAGTGATCTCCTCTCCGTGGCCGAAGGAGCCGATCGGCTGGACGTCGAGCTGCGTGCCCCAGCGCAGTGTGCGGGCCGGCTCGTCTCCGATTGGGTCGACGTCGACCTGGACGCGGGCTGCGGCGGCACGGATAGCGTCGTCGAGCAGGGCGAGGGTCGCCCAGGCCGGCGGCGGGTCGTCGGGCCCGTCTGGTCCGTCGAAGCGGATCACCGCATGGAAGTGCACGGCACCGCGCTTCTGGTACTCAGCGACCTTGCCGAAGGAGACGCGGGACTGTTCGCGCGCGTCCTTTTGCGTGAGGCCGGCCCGCTTTGCGATCTCCCGGCGGAGGTAGATCGAGAAGTACCGCCACAGGTCGGATGCGTGGTTGTTCCACAGCACGGCGCCCGCGTAGTCGTAGGTGTCCGGGTCGAGTGGGGTGCCGAGTTCGGGCGCGTCCTCCGTGTGGCGGGTGCCGCAGCGGCAGGGCCGGTTTTCGGGGCGGTTGTGGACGGGACCGAACGACGGCGCGGTGAGGGTGGCGAAGACGCGGGGGTGATCCCGGATGGTGTGCGGGGTGCCCTTGTCGGGGTCTCCGACGAGGCCGGCACGGATGAGGTGGTAGGTGTCGCCGGCGTAGGTCCAGGCGCAGGCCGGGCAGCGGGAGGCGCGGCGGTTGCCGCAGGCGATCCGGAGCATGCCGCCGGGCTCGTGCTCGGTGCTGTAGGCGTACAGGACGGTCTTGGTGGTCGGGTCGATGGTCTTCGTTGCGCCGGCGAGCCGGATCGGGTCGGAGCAGCCTCCGGTGCGGCGGATCTGGTCTTGCCAGCGGTCGAAGTGGGCCGAGTTGACCACCCTCAGCACGTCTCTGAGGGTGGCCGGGTCGAGCCCCGCCGCGGTGGCGGTGTCGGTCACGCGCTCACCGTTCCTTCCAGTGGGCGGGGCCGTGGTTGTCGGTGTAGTCGTCGACCAGGGCCTTGACGTCTGTGTCGCCGTTGGCGTGGTCCTCAGCGCCGCATCCGCCGCACTGGTAGTCGCCCTGCGAGCTGCTGTACCGGGTGCTGCCCTTGACGTGCAGGCCGGGGCGTTCCTCGGTCGGGGTGAGGTCAGCGGGGAGCTTGCGGAACATGGCGGTCACCTCCCGGCGCGTCGGTGGTCATGGCGTCCAGGGCGCCGGCGGCTTCAATCGCTGCGGCGGCGAGGTTGCGCAGGGCCTGGGAGGTACCGGAGGCGGCGATCAGCGCGATCTCGACGAACTCGCCCTCGATGCGGAGGCTGACGAAGGGGTTGGCGCGGTCCGCAAACGGCGTGACGCGGAAGCGGGTGTCCGGCTCGATGTGGGCCGAGGTGGTGAGGCTCTTCACGTGGTCACCTCCCGGCACGGACGAGGGCGGCGGGGGCGGTGTGACCAGTGCCCTTGCAGGCCGTGCAGGTGACGCGGAGGGTGGCGCGGGTGCCGTCGCGGTGGCGGGTACCGGTGGTGATGGCGGCGGTGGCGAAGCCGTCGCAGTCCGGGCAGACGGGCGTGTTCGGGACGTGCTGAGGCATGATGAGCGAGCCCTTTCGGGTCGAAAGATCGGGAAGAGTTCAGGCCGTCCGGGGCGGCGGATACTTGGCGGTTGAGGCCGCCCCGGAGGGCGTTACTTGTGTCGGCGGCTGATCGTGTAGCTGATCCCGCCGCTTGCGGAGATGACTGCGACGGCAGCGGCGGCGATGACCTGGACGACGTAGGCGAGCACGAGCAGGACCGTCACGGCGCCGGCAGCGATGACCAGGGTGAGCACGATCGGGCCCTTGTAGGAGCGGGGCGCTTCCTGCACGATCACGACCTTGCGCACGTCGGTGCCGGGCGGGATCTGCCGGTAGACGTCGGCGGGGATGTGACCGGCGCGGAGCTGGTCTTCGGGCATCTGCACGGTTCGGCCCTCCCTGTCAGTCGCAGCGGTGGGTACGGGCGGCGAGTTCGGCAGCCGAGCGGTTGCCGTGTTCGGTGGAGAAGCCACAGTTCGGGGCGGTGCAGGCGGCGGTGTGGCGGGTCTGGCCACGGCCGTTGTTGAACGTGCCGACCTTGACCGGTCCGATACGGATCACGTCGTAGAAGCGATTCGGGCGCATGGGATGAACCTCGCTTTCCGTCAGAGGAGTTGGAGTTCAGCGGCGATGGCATCGGCCGTCGGACCGGGCAGTCCGAGCCGGGAGCGGAGACCGTCCGCGTCCAGCGGAGTCCCGGTCGTGGCGCGGTGAGAGTCGGCGATCTTCCGGGCGTGGTCCAGCAGGGCGACCGGAACAGTCACCGCGGGCACGGCGGGAGCCTCCGGCAGTGCTGCCGGCAGCTCGGGAGCCTGGACCGGAGCAGGCGCGGGTGCGTCATCGCGACGGACAGCGACCTCAGACCCGGTGGGATCGTCCACAGGATCTGTGGACGGCTTGGCCGGGGCGGTGTCCTTGTCCGGTGCGTGGACGAGGAGTGTGCCGCCCAGGAAGGCGAGCGCGGGCCAGCCGGCGACGAGGATGCGCAGCCAGTTGGGGACGTGTTCGAGGTCGAGGAGTCCAGCCGTGGCGATGTTGGCGCCGAGTGAGGCCACCAGGGCGATCACGAACCAGACCCAGGCCGAACGGTCCCGGCGGGCGGTGCGCAGCCGACGCCATGCGGCGACCATCAGCAGGTCGACGCTGATCGGGTAGACCCATCCCTTCCATCCGCTCTGTCCGGCAGCTTCCGCCAGGTCGTGCAGATGGGCGAAGGACAGAGCACCGGCAATCACAGCCTGAACAAGGACGGCATCGGGTCGCATGGAGCGGGGCATGTCTTCACCTCCTTCGCGGAGTTGAGTCAGGGACGGGGCGGGGAGCGCATCCAGCCGCCCAGTCCCGGCAGGTCAGTCGATGGCTTCACCGGTGCCGAAGCAGGCCAGGCACAGTGCGGCCTGCTGGTCGGCGGTGGCGCGGCCCTTGCGTGCGCCGACACGTACGGTTTCGGCGATCTCGCCAGTGCCCTTGCAGTCCGGGCACTTCTTCCCCCGGGGCTTGGCGGCCGACTTACGTGCGGCCATGAGGGGATCTCCTTCCGACTTGCGGCATGGCGGGGGTAGGGACCTGGCGTGAGGCGGTCACGCCGACCGAGGCGAGCGGGGAGCGCTATTCGGTGACCGGCCGGGGCTTCACGAGCGGCGGCGCGGCGGGCATCGGCGGAATGATCTGGCTGACCGGGCGGAACGGGGCCAGGAACGACAGCTCCGGGGTCAGGTGGGCGAACTCCCGGCAGACGGCCGCCGCTTCATCAGGGGTCATCTCGGGGGTGCGGATGCGGGACCAGCCGCCGGAGGTGTCGCCGGCCACCGCGACGCCGGGCCGGTTCGCCGGAATCGCCGTCGCGGCCAAGACAGCCTCGGGGGCGATGTCGGACAGGCCCATGTCCGCGCTGGCCTTGTCGTTGACGCGGTGCACGACACGGCCGGTGAGCTGGGCACGCAGGGCGGTTGCGCCCTTGCCCTGGTCGGAGCCGAAGCGCTGCCCGCACACCTCCAGGTAGATGCCGATTGCACGGGCCATCTGCCCCAGCCGCACGAGTTGCATGACCACGCGGTCGCGCTCCGGCTCATCCTTCTTGGAGATCACGAAGAACAGTTCCGCCACCTCGTCGATCAGCACGACCAGCGGCACCGGGCGGACGTGGTCGGGCAGCTCCCACAGGTCTGAGACGCCGTAGAGGGACAGCAGGTCGAAGCGCTCTTCCATCTCCGTGACCATTGCGTCGATCAGACGGCCGGCCGAGGGCAGGTCGGTGGCCAGCGCCGAGAGGCGAGGCGCGTACCTGCCGTGCTCGACACCGCGCTTGCAGTCGATGCCGATCAAACCCACCGGCAACTGTGCGAGCCCCTTGATCAGGTTGCGCTGATACATGGACTTGCCCGACAACGTGGCGCCCAGGGTGAGCGCCATCGGCACCTCGCGGTAGTTCCGCTCGAACACCGTGCCGTCCTCGCGCATCGCCACCGGAACGACCAGGTCACGCGGCTTGGCCTTGCGCGGCATCCGGACCCGGCTCAGCACGTCGTAGCCGGTCATCCGCAGTTCCACGTATCCGGGCTTGGTCTCCCCCACCATCACCGAACGGACTCCCCAGGCGTGGCGGAGGCGTTCGGATGCCGCGGTGATGTCGGCGGGCTCCAGGCCGGCCGGGAGGCGGAGGGTGACCCGCAGGCCGGTCGAGGTTCCCCGGACCCGGCGGACCTTCGGCGCCACCGGCCGCACCTCGCGGCGGGCGACGTTGCGGGTCATGAACGCGCGGAGGCCGGACGGCCGAACCGTCAGCCCGCACACGTCCATCGTGGAGCGGTAGGTCCAGGTGAACCGGCCCCAGGTGACCGGCAGACCGACCAGCGACCAGTACAGGCGCGGGGCCCGGTACTTCGCGTAGCCGAGCCCACCGGCGCCGGCCGCAGTGCCGCCCAGCTCAAACCAGGTAGCGACGTCGGTCATGGTCAGGCCGCCGCCGTGATCGCGACCGCGCGGAACGAGATCCCGTGCCGCTTCTGACCGTTGAACTCGTTCTCCCAGTCACGGGCCTTGAGCCCGATCACCCGCACCGGCACACCCGGCGCCAGCCCCTCCGGGATACCCGTCTCGGGAACGGCGACCTGGTACAGGTTGCCCTCACCCTCGTCGGAGACCAGCAGGCCGACCGTGTACAGCGTCGCCTCGGTCTCCCTGTCGATCGCGACTTCCCCGGTCTTCTTGTTGACCAGCTTCGGCGCCGGCGCGGTCGCCACGAACACCACAGCGGTCGAAACATCGATCTTGAACGACGGCATGAGCACATCCCTCAGCTCTTGAGAAGTCGCTCGATACGACCTCTCTAGACATCTTCATTGGAGCGCACATCTCTAGAGACGTCAAGTGGGATGGCTAGAGAGGTTGGAAGGCGTAGATCGCGGCTACACGGACTACCTAGCGCACTGTCCAGTGCGCATCCCCTACGCTGTCTAGAGAGGAGAGGAGGGCTCGGAATGCCCAGCACCGACAACGACCGTCGGCCGAAGTACCAGAGGATCGCGGACTCTCTACGTGAGGCGATCCAGTCAGGCGAGTACGGCTCCGGTGATCGGCTTCCGGGAGAGAACGAGTTGATGGCCACCCATGGCGTCGCTCGCATGACAGCCCGCCAGGCCTTGGGCGTACTCAGAGACGAAGGCATCGCCGAGTCCCGCAAGGGCGCTGGCGTGTTCGTACGGGACTTCCGCCCGCTGAGGCGTCGGGGCATCCAACGGCTTTCGCAAGAACACTGGGGCAGCGGCAAGTCCATCTGGTCGGCCGACACCGAAAACCGCACCCTTGAGGTAGATCAGGTGACGGTGTCGGAGGAGACCGCGCCCGAACGCATCGAGCTGGTACTGGGCTTGGCCGACGAGGACAGCGTGTGCGTGAGGCGTCGCCGGTTCGTGCTGGACGGGAAGCCCGTCCTGCTCGCGACGAGCTACCTCCCCACCTCAGTGGTGTCGGGCTCGGCGATCATGCAGGAGAACACTGGGCCAGGCGGAACATACGCCCGGCTTGCCGAGCTCGGCTACAAGCCAGTGCACTTCCGCGAAGAGATCCGCTCACGGATGCCGACGCGAGAAGAAGCGGCACAGCTGAGCATTTCCGCGGGCACGCCGGTCATCCTCGTATGCCGGACCGCGTTCGCGGACGACGGCCGCCCCGTCGAGATCAACGAAATGACGCTTGACGCTGCCTCGTACATCCTGGAGTACGACTTCGACGCGTAAGCCAGCGGAGCTGTTACAGATTTCTCTACCTCATCAAGGCACCCGGCTGCGCTCCGCTTCGCCGGGCGCGCTTCCCGGCTCCGGCTGCGCTTTCGCTCCTGCCTCCGGCCCGCTCCGCGCGCCTACGCCGACGCGCGCCCACAGGGTAGGCACAGGGGCATGAGACGAGACCCGATCCGGCTGGGGCGGCGGCGCTCCGAGACTTTAGGCAGCCACCATGGGGCGAGCCTCTAAGATCATGGCCCCACATCGGGCTATTGCGGGCAGGCTAGGTGCTGCCCGAGTCGCCATCAGCTTACGGGGCCATGATCTCTCGCCCCATGGCAGCTCCAGCCCAAAGTCTCTCCACGCCGCCGCGTGGGCGCGTGCCCGTTCCGTGCCCTACAGGGCGGTAAACCACGGGAAGCCACGGCGATTGACGGGCAATCACACAGCAGGCCGCCCCCCTGCCTGTATGCCCAGGTCAGGGGGCGGTTACCTGCGGAGGCTGAGGGATTTGAACCCTCGGCGACATCGCTGCCACGACGCTTTTCAAGACCGCGCGCGGCTTGACTCATCCATTGAGACCCCGCCTGCCTAGGCCGCTCTGCTACCGGTGCCCGCTAGCCCCGTTCGAAAGTAAGAATCACTTCCTCCTTCATCCTCCCGTCGAGTGCCCCCTTCGAGTCCCTTGGAGGTGGCAAGTACCGTCGGCTTTCAGGGAGACTCCGCGACACCCGAGATCGGTGGACCAGTCCGTTACGTTGCCCCAGGCGGAGAAGGATGTTCTCTATTGAGACTTGGACCCCGTTCATTCGTGCGTCCGCCATTACAAAGGAAACCAGCCCACCCGGTTTTACCACTCGGGCCAGCTCTTCCATCACCTGATCCATATCGCGTACGTATCGGCCGATGATGCGCACGCTTCGATCCGGCAGCGAACCACTGTAGGAGGTTTCTACAACCTCTTGGAGAGGCACTTCAACCATGAGACCGGCTTCGGATCCAATATTCCCCGACCTGAGTGATCTCAGATAAGAGATGGAATAGCCCATCCATACCAAACTCATGCGATGCCCACGAAGGTAGTCGATTGCGATTAGATACGGCGGGCTCGTCATAACCGCATCAACACTCGCCTGCTCGAATGGCAGATTGCGCGCATCAGCACGCAAAATAACTGGAGACGGGGTTGGGCTGCCACTACGGCAGTTCAACTCCCGTGAATTCGAAACCCGAGCGGCAACCGCCTTGGCAGAAGCGATGAACTTCTCCACTGGATCAAAGGATGCATTGTCTCTTACTCGATGCGGGCGGGAATGTGAGACATCTCTGGCTCTCGACGCTCCTACATCCTTCGAAATAATTAGCCGCGAATACGCGCACCATAGGGGCGCCATCAACTGCGGGGGAGCCTGCATGATGGCAGACGCCAGCGCAGAGAGGCGGGCTCGCGCCGTTGGATCGAACCAAAAGTCAATGAATTTTGACGTCTCAGGGTCCACCTGAACATCAACATCCTGCATCGCCATGGCCTTTTCATGAACGACACTGGCCTGTTGCAGGAAGTCACTCAACTGATAATCGGAAGCCAGAGTGTCCGCAATCACAATGGCCAGGGGGTCCGTATCACAACCGAAGGCACGATGGCCTGACCTTGCGGCCATAATGGGGAACGTCCCGGATCCCATCATCGGATCGAGAACAACCGCATCACTGGTGAGACTCGATACTTTGGCCGCCGCCAGCTCAGGGGCCATACGTGCGGGAAACGGATGCACAGCAGCTCGGGTAGCAATCATTCGTGTTCTCCTCCGCGCTGCTTCGGCACCGGGATAGCACCCTTGTACGCGTCGGCCAATCGACTCGGGTACTCACCCAAGGTCTGACCGAGTTCTCCCAGCAAGCCTTGAGGGGTTGCATTCAAAGCGACGACTTGCCCATCAAAATACATGGTAGCCGGCGCCAAAGCAGCGAGCCCTCGCACGATGGCGGAAGTCTCTTCACGGTCTAAATCGATTCCTCGGCGTTCATAAACGGCAGTCATGATCGTGTCGACCGTTACAGGAGTTCGACGCTCGGAATATTGTACGAGGAGCTCAATTACTTCACTGACTGGCGGCGCTGCCGGTGGAGCTTGCTCTTGGATAGCGTCGACAAAGGCCCGGGCACCGTCGGGAGTGTGGATGTCAAAGAGTTCTCGCAGCTTGAACGGAGTCAATCTCCGTAGAGGAAAGAGCTCAACGAGACGTGCCAGATCCTCGACAGTGATGGGAGTGATCCCATCATTGCGACAGATATCGCCAATCAGCGCCTTGTCGTCCCCGTCCCCCTGGAAGCCAGGCGCTACAATCAGTGTGTACCGAGGGGCAACCGCAAGTTTGAATTGCTCAGCCGCTCGCTCTCGATGAACTCTGAGCACAGAGGTGCGAGCCGTGCCGGCTTGGATCCGCGGCGGTTTCGTAGCAGCTTTTTGCTTCTCAGGGTCAAGCATTTTACGCGCATCTGACCCACTTGATTTTGCGTCGTAGGTCAAGGCATAGCTTTCACTGCTTTCCGAACCGCGCCTCCCTAGGCGAACCGTCGCGACTCCATCGGGAGTGCCCTTGCCTCCGATACGTTGCACGTGATACCCCATTATCCCGAGGGCATCTGCAACCGCGTCCTCCAACGCCTTCTCATCATTGCTCGCATCTCGCAAAATTTTGGCGATGACCGGAGCGGAACGCGGATAATAATTGGCCAAGTCCCGCAGAAATGAATCACGACGTTTCATGATGCGGTTCACGGTCGCAGCATCAATATTCTCATCCAGCATATAGGCCTGCGTCAGAAGCTCAGTGAGTCCCAGTAGCTGGAGGGCTTCCTGTGTGCCTTCATTGTCAATGTAATTACTGATGAAGGGGTGACTCTGGTTTAGAACTGCAGCTCGCCTCTGGGGATCATAAGAGATAAGCCGGTTCTCTTCGGCCGCGGGTTCAACGATGACCCGCTCAAGGATGTCCTCCTCGTCGTTGACTAGATTTCCGGAGATGAGGGAGTCATCCGGCTTAATTCCAAGCGACTCTCGTACCTGTTGGTCTCCGTGGGAAGCTCTCCGCAGCATCCTCCTAAGAGGGCCCTGCGTCAGGCCGGGGGGTGGGTTCGAGATACGCCCTTGCTGCGTCAGCAACGGCATTCTATCTTTTTCGTCGAGCGATGCCAAAGCTGAACGTGCTTTGTTGAAGACAGAGTGCATATACGCCTTCAACTCTCTGACACCGGGGGAATCCTGAAGACTCTCACGCGGGCTCGCCACAAGCGCGTCCAAGTCATCAGCATTGATGATCATATTGAAGCGCGTTAGCGTTCCATGGCTCAGTTCAACGCCCACGTTGAACTCGGGGTCATCCAGGTTAATCAGCCGGCTTCGCACCCTGACGAAGAAACCATGGCTCCGCCCGAGCCTCTCACTATTGCCCCGCTGAAGCGGGTCTTTGAAAAGTTGAGCCTGTCCCCAAACCGTACCGGCGAGAGGCAAAATGTAGGCCGGGACCTCTTTGCCATCCATTTCAACGCGCTTAGACTTGCCAATCCGGCGGTCCGGAGGAAGCGAGTCTTCCGACTCCCCAATCGTAAATCGCCATATCTCTTCACCTTGAGCCTTCGACGCCTCAATGGCGTCGCCGTTGTAAAAGAGATTGAATGATGGGTTAAGAGGAATGGCTGTAGATAGAACCCATCGCAGACGCCCCTGCTGAATGCCTTGGGCCGGCTTCTTGAGGCGTGTCATTACGGCGGCAGTCCAATGGGACGTCCCTTCCCCTGCGTCAGGGAAAAGAAAGTCCATGACCGGCTTCATTCGCACGCCATAGTCACGGAGGTTCGAGAGCAACGCCTCACGAGCTTCGTCACGAGTGAGCTCAGCTACTTCCAAGTTCAAGGTGTGAGGATCGCTCATCTCTCCTTGAACCATTTGATAGTCCATCGTTACCGCACGATAGGTGCCATCCTTGAGAACGATATATGTGAGCTCTTCGGCCAGCACATAGGTCGCCAGTTTGCCGATACCGAACTTGCCGATTGGTTCGCGCTTTCCTCGCGTACCCTCATCGCGTTTCTTAGACTTACCGATACGCCACAGGTCCTGGAGCCCTTGGACATCCATGGACTCACCGTCATCGACAACTAAAATCGACGCGTTAGGGGCAGACAGGTCGCCCGGCATGTAGACCCATACGTTTTCCGCCCCGGCGTCGTATGAATTTGAGACGAGCTCTTCGAAGGTTTTGTTAGGGGAGCTATAGAGGCCCTCGGAAAAGCGCTCGATGATTGCCAGCGATATCCGCACCGGGACGAGATCCGTTGTTCCCGCAGAAGCGACTACGAAGGGCGCAGGACTGACGCTCACTTCCTCACCGAACGTCAGCTGCTCGGACGCGCCATCCGTCGGCTCAATCATCGCCCCTCCACCTTCCCCTGCTCCACCAAGGCCAGTGCTACTGGCTAGCGCACCGACGGTCACTGATTGTCTACGCTCAACTCAGCGCAGTCTACGAGGCAGTGGGCCTTCACATGCTTCGAATCCTGGTGCGACGGAGGCACCTTGGGGGCAGGAGCCTCGGACGCCCTGAAGCGCTGGGGGTACCTAACTCAACGAGGGTGCCGGCGACGTACCACAACTGTGCAGCCTGACCGCCGCCAGGACTACACCACGTCGAGGTCCGGCAGTGTCGGCGCCCGCGACGGCCGCACTCGATCATCAGAGAGTCCAGGCGTCCAACCAGCACGTCGTACCGACCCATGCGAGGTCCGTTAGCATCAGCGTCTTCCTGGCCCATGGACCATCCGTGGACAGATCCGATGCCACTTGACTGAGTAGGCCCCCTGACCAGCAGGTTGCCTATGAGCCGACAGGCCCTCCGGAGCCGTGTGCTACTTGACGCCTGGCACACGCCCTCGGACGGCGCCGCCCACGCCACCGGCGGGCTGGGCCGTCTGTGGGCCGTCCGAGGGCGGCCAACGACGACAGATGACGACAGTCGACGACAGCCCTCCCCCTGCTCAGCGACGGTGTCTCGGGTGCCAGTGCAGGTGCCCATCAGTGAAGCAGAGTTGAGGAAGTCCAGAGGTTCGACGGAGGACGGGCGCCGGTCGAATGCGGCTTTCGTCTGGGCGCGGGTGGTGGGGAGCATGGCCCCCTGGGCCCTGGCCAAGGCCGGAACCCCGGGCTTCCGGGCATCGTGGGGTGCGGTTCGGCACCGGGGAGGACCCCCTCTTTTTTCGCTTGACCTCATAGTTGCGCCAGATCAAGCGTTTTTTTTGGGGGGGGGTACCTCCCCGGGCGCCGCGCCCCGCCGAGCACCGTGCACGGCGCCTGAGTGCGGTCAGCGGGCTGTGAGCAGTTGCTCCACAGCCGTGCGGATCGACTCCTCCCGCTTGCAGAAGGAGAACCGGACGAGCCACGCCGGGGCGTCAGCGCTCTGGTAGAAGGCCGACGTGGGGATGGCCACCACGCCCGCGCGCTCCGGCAGTTCACGGCAGAACGTGACACCGTCCGCGTAGCCCCACGGCCGTACGTCCGCCTGGAGGAAGTACCCGGCATCCGCGCCGTACGGGCGCAGGCCGGCCCGCGTCAGGCCGTCGCTCAACAGGTTCCGGTTGTGGCACAAGGTCTCGCGCAGGTCCGCGGCCCACTCCTCCACCGAGCCGAGGGCGCGCGCCAGCGCCTCCTGATACGGCGTCCCCGACGCGTAGGTGAGGAACTGCTTCGCGGCGGCGACCGCGGCGACGAGCGGAGCCGGGCCGCAGACCCAGCCGATCTTCCAGCCCGTGACGCTGAATGTCTTGCCCGCGGAGGAGATCGTCAGCGTCCGTTCCCGCATGCCGGGCAGCGCGGCGATCGGGAGGTGGTGAACGCCGTTGTAGACCAGGTGCTCGTAGACCTCATCGGTGACCACGGTCAGCGAGTGCTCACGGGCGATGTCGGCGATCACGGCCAGCTCGTCAGGCGTGAACACCTTCCCGGTCGGGTTGTGCGGAGTGTTCAGCACCAGCACCCGCGTCCGTGGCGACACGGCAAGGCGCAGCGCGCCGGCGTCCAGAGCGAAGCCGTCGCCGTCGCTCACCAGCGGCACGGCCACCAGCCGGGCGCCGGCCAGCCGGGCGTCCGCCGCGTACGCGTCGTAGCAGGGGTCGAAGGCCACGACCTCGTCGCCGGGGTCGCAGAGCGCCAGCAGGGCCGAGGCGAGCGCTTCCGTGGCGCCCGTCGTGATCAGTACCTCTCCCTGCGGGCTGTAGTCGAGGCCGTACCGCCGTAGCTGATGCTCGGCGACGGCCTCACGCAGCGCGGGGAAGCCGACAGCGGGCGGGTACTGGTTGTTGCCCGAGAGCACCGCTTCCGCCACGTCCTTGAGCAGGGCGTCGGGGCCGGCCAGCTCCGGCACGCCCTGGCCGAGGTTCACGGCCCCCGTACGGCGCGCCAGCTCCGTCATCTCCGTGAAGATCGACGTACCCATGTCCCGCACCCGCGCCGCAGGGCCCCAGCCCGCCGTACCCACGACGCCGCGCGCGTCAGCCGTCCCGCTCGTCCCCATGCGATCCTGCTTTCCGACGTCCGTCCAGGTCGGCCTTCACGATAGGCGCACGCGGCGGAGGACCGGGCCAGTCGTGACCAAGGCCAGGAAATCCCCCGCCGTACGCACGGTGTCCCCGGATACCCCCGAGTGGACGCCTCCGGTCGCGCCCGGCGGCGGCGTCCCGCATCGTCTTGGTGTGTCGCGCCGAGCCCCGTCTTCCCCGCGGGGCTCGGCGCACGACCGCCGCGTGCCCGGCCCCGGAGGCGCCCCGTGTCCGCCGACACCTCCCTGTCCATACGAACCCCGGAACCGCCCGAGAAGCCTCCGGCGTATCGCCGAGCGGCGATTCGCGCCCGCGCCTCGCTGCGCCGGGCCGGGCCGGCGCTCGCGCTGTACGCCACGGTGCGGATCGCCGGGATGGGGTGCGTGGCGCTCTGGGCCTGGCGGATCGGCAAGCATCCACGTACCCTGATCGGCCACTCCTGGGACGCCATCTGGTACACGGGCATCGCCCAGCACGGCTACGGCACCACCCGCACGGCCGTCGACTTCCCCGACCGCCTCTTCAGCGACCTGGCCTTCTTCCCGCTCTACCCGGCCCTGATCCGGGCCGTCACCAGCGTCGTGCCACTTACCGCGGTGACCGCCGGGCTGCTGATCGCCTGGGCGGCGGCCGGTCTGGCGGCCTGGGGGATCTTCGCGGTCGGCGACCGGCTGCACGGGCGGCGGGTGGCCACCGTGCTGGTGGTGCTGTGGGGGCTGCTGCCGCACGCGATCGTGCAATCCATGGCGTACACCGAGCCGCTGCTGACCGCTCTGGCCGCCTGGTCGCTGTACGCCGTACTGACCCACCGCTGGCTGTGCGCCGGAACGCTGGCCCTGCTCGCCGGGGTCTCCCGGCCCAATGGCATCGCGGTCGCCGCGGCCGTGTGCTGCTGCGCCGCCGTCGAGGTCTGGCGCCACCGGACCCGTGCGTCCTGGCGGGTCTGGGCGGCCGCCGCGCTCTCACCGGTCGGCTGGTGCGGCTTCCTGGGCTGGGTGGGCAGCCGGCGCGGCACCTGGCACGGCTATTTCGGCGTCCAGGACGACTGGGGCTCGCACTTCGACCTCGGCGTGGGCAGCCTCCACTTCATCCGCCACCTGATCACCGGCCGTGACGCGCTGGCGCACTACATGGTGCTCGCGGTCCTCGGCGCCATGCTGGTCTTCCTCGTCGCGTTCGCGCTGCGGCCGCCGCCGCTCGCGCTGGTCGTCTACACCCTCGCCCTGGTCGTCCTCGCGCTCGGCGGCACCAACTACTTCGCCTCCAAGCCGCGCTTTCTGCTGCCCGCCTTTCCGCTGCTGCTCCCGGCGGCCCTGACCATGGCAAGAGCCCGGCCACGCATCGCCGTCCTGGTGGGCGGTGCGCTGGCCGGGCTCTCCTGTCTTTACGGGACGTATCTGCTGGCCGTGGCCCGCGTCCCCATCTGAGCGGGGGCCGGGCCCTGCGGCTCAGGCCTCGTCGTCGCCCGGCTTCTCGTCGTCGCCGGACTCTATGTCGGCCTCCAGACCGAGCTGTTCGACAAGCCACTTGTCGAACTCGATGGAGGCCCGCACCCAGCTGACCGTGCTGGACACGAAGTGCTCCAGGCTGACGCCGGTGCCGATCAGCATCTGCGCCTCGCCGATCAACCGGACCGTGCCGTCGTCATTGGTGTGGGTGTAGACCTTGGGCCACAGCGTACGGCGGTTCCAGTCGTCAATCGCCTCGAGCAGCCGCGGCTTCTCATCGATGACGTGCGGACGGTCGTAGAACGTGCGGACGGAGAAGACCTGCTGCTCCTCCTCACCGCGGAACATGAAGTAGGTGCGGAACTGCTCCCACGGCGCGGCGAGGTCTCCCTCCTCGTCGACGACGTACTTCAGCTCCATCTGCTCCAGCAGCTGCTTGACCAGGTCCTGGTCGGGCAGCACGGGGCCACTCGGACCCGCCGGTTCGGGCTCGGGCTGGCCCCCGAAATTCGGAATCGAGGACGGGTCGATGCTCACCGTGGATTTCCCTTCGTATGGATACTGCCATCCTCCCTCACACCCGCCCCCGCCGTGCAACCCAGGCCGGACTTTGCCCGGTCCGACCACCGGCCGGGATGCCGCTACCGGGCCGGTCCCACCATCAGCTCGCCATCGATCCGGTCGACCCGGATCGTGTCGCCCTCCCGGACCTCACCGGAGAGGATCTCCTTGGCCAGCCGGTCGCCGATCGCGGTCTGCACCAGCCGGCGCAGCGGCCGCGCCCCGTACGCCGGGTCGTTGCCCTCCTCGGCGAGCCAGGCCAGCGCTGCCGGGGTGACGTCGAGGGTGAGCCGCCGCTCGGCGAGGCGCCGGGCCAGCCGGCCGATCTGGAGCTCGGCGATGCGGGCCAGTTCGTCCTGGCTGAGCGCGGAGAAGACCACGAGATCGTCCAGCCGGTTCAGGAACTCCGGCTTGAAGGAGGTCCGCACGGTCTCCAGCACGCTCTGCGTCTTCTCCTCGTCGCCGAGCAGCGGGTCCATCAGGTACTGGCTGCCCAGATTGGAGGTGAGGACGAGGATGGTGTTGCGGAAGTCCACCGTCCGGCCCTGGCCGTCGGTGAGCCGGCCATCGTCGAGAACCTGCAGCAGGATGTCGAAGACCTCGGGATGGGCCTTCTCCACCTCGTCCAGCAGCACCACGCTGTACGGGCGGCGGCGCACGGCCTCGGTGAGCTGACCGCCCTCCTCGTAGCCGACGTAGCCGGGCGGGGCGCCGACCAGCCGGGCCACGCTGTGCTTCTCGCCGTACTCGCTCATGTCGATGCGGACCATGGCCCGCTCGTCGTCGAAGAGGAAGTCGGCGAGCGCCTTGGCCAGCTCGGTCTTGCCGACGCCGGTCGGGCCCAGGAAGAGGAACGATCCGGTGGGCCGGTCCGGGTCGGCGATTCCGGCCCGGGTCCTGCGCACGGCGTCCGAGACGGCCCGTACGGCCTCGGTCTGGCCGATCAGCCGCTTGCCCAGCTCGTCCTCCATGCGCAGCAGCTTCTGGGTCTCGCCCTCCAGCAGGCGGCCGGCGGGGATGCCGGTCCAGGAGGCGACCACATCGGCCACATCGTCCGGGCCGACCTCCTCCTTGACCATCGTGTCGCGGTCCCCCTGCACCTCGGCCTCGGCCTCGGACGCCGCCGTGAGCTCGCGCTCGACGGCCGGGATCTCCCCGTACAGCAGCTTGGAGGCGGTGTCGAAGTCCCCGTCGCGCTGGGCGCGCTCGGCCTGGCCGCGCAGCTCGTCGAGCTTCTCCTTGAGCTCACCGACGCGGTTGAGGCCCTGCTTCTCCTTCTCCCAGCGGGCGGTCAGGCCCCGCAGCTCCTCCTCCGTGTCGGCGAGGTGGCGGCGGAGCTTCTCCAGGCGCTGCTTGCTGGCCTCGTCCGTCTCCCTGGCGAGCGCCATCTCCTCCATCCTCATCCGGTCGACGGAGCGCTGGAGCTCGTCGATCTCGACCGGGGAGGAGTCGATCTCCATACGGAGCCGGGAGGCCGCCTCGTCGACGAGGTCGATGGCCTTGTCGGGGAGGAAGCGGGAGGTGATGTACCGGTCGGAGAGGGTCGCGGCGGCGACCAGCGCGCCGTCCGCGATCTGCACCTTGTGGTGGGCCTCGTAGCGGCCCTTGAGTCCGCGCAGAATGGCGACGGTGTCCTCGACAGTCGGCTCGGAGACCAGGACCTGCTGGAAGCGGCGCTCCAGCGCGGCGTCCTTCTCGATCCGCTCGCGGTACTCGTCCAGGGTGGTGGCGCCGACCATGCGCAGCTCACCGCGGGCGAGCATCGGCTTGAGCATATTGCCCGCGTCCATCGAGGAGTCGCCGCCGGCGCCCGCGCCGACCACGGTGTGCAGCTCGTCGATGAAGGTGATGATCTGGCCCTCGCTGGACTTGATCTCGGCCAGGACGGTCTTCAGCCGCTCCTCGAACTCGCCGCGGTACTTCGCGCCCGCGACCATCGCGGCGAGGTCGAGGGCGACCAGGCGCTTGTCGCGCAGGCTCTCGGGCACATCGCCCTTCACGATCCGCTGGGCGAGCCCCTCCACGACGGCGGTCTTGCCGACGCCCGGGTCGCCGATCAGCACCGGGTTGTTCTTGGTA
This sequence comes from Streptomyces sp. NPDC005393, assembly GCF_040606675.1. Lineage (NCBI taxonomy): Bacteria > Bacillati > Actinomycetota > Actinomycetes > Kitasatosporales > Streptomycetaceae > Streptomyces > Streptomyces sp. NPDC005393. The sequence goes on from NZ_JBEXFG010000005.1 coordinate 120,140, forward strand.
CGGCGCGAGAGCACCTGCACCACGCGCCGGATCTCCTGGTCCCGGCCGATGACCGGGTCGAGCTTGCCGTCGCGCGCGGCGGCGGTGAAGTCGGTGCCGAACTTCTCGAGAGCCTTGTACGTGCCCTCCGGATCGGGCGTCGTCACCCGCTGTCCACCCCTGACGTCTTCGAACGCGGCGAGCAGCTTCTTGGCGCTCGCCCCTTGCCGGTCGAGCAGCTCCCCGGCCTGGCCGCCCTTGGCGGCGATGCCGATGAGGAGGTGCTCGGTGGAGACATAGTCGTCCCCGAGCTCCTTGGCGCGCTGGGCGGCGTCCGCGACGACCGCCAGCAGCTCGCGACTGGCCTGTGGCGGGGCCACGGTGGAGCCCTGCACGCTGGGCAGGGCGGCGAGCAGCCGCTCGGCCCCGTTCCGCACGAAGGCCGCGTCGGTCTCGACGGCGGCCAGCAGGTCCATCACGTTTTCGTTGTCCTGGCCCTGCAACAGGGCGAGCAGCACATGCGCGGGCGTCATGTCCGCGTGTCCGGCGGACACCGCCCGCTCATTGGCGGCGCTCAGCGCCGCCCGGCTCTTGTTGGTCAGCTCGGCATCCACGTCGCTGTGCCCCTCCTCGCTCCGACTCCACTCTCGATCCTGCCCTACCCAACCTCCGTAAACTTGAGTCTAGTTCACTCAACCTCTGCGACGCCACTCTTCTGGCTTAGGTTCTGGACCATGGCCATCGATCCCCGCAACCCGGACCCCGGCTACCTCGACTTCTGGCGCGAGCGCCATCTGTGCACCCTGACCACCCCGCGCCCGGACGGCACCCCGCATGTCGTCCCGGTCGGCGTCACCTACGACCCCGAGGCGGGGCTCGCCCGCGTCATCGCCAACCGGCACAGCCGCAAGGTCGCCCATGTCCGGGCGGCGGGCGACGGCGGCGCACCCGTCGCCGTCTGCCAGCTGGCGGGAAAGCGGTGGGCGACCCTGGAGGGGCTCGCGGTGGTCCGTACGGAGCCGGAGCTCATCGCGGACGCGGTACGCCGCTATGCCGAGCGCTATCAGCGCACCCCGCGCCCCAACCCGGACCGGGTCCTCATTGAGATCACCCTCACCAGAGCGATGGGCCGGGGTTGAGGAGGTGAGGCCCCCGGGGTCACTCGTCCTCGTGGCGGTGGTGGTGGTGCGCCCAGGGGTGGCGCACCGCGAGCCACACATCGCGCGCCTTGCGCCCGGCCTCGGTCCGGCTCTCCGCCACCGCCGTACGGGCCTCCTCCTCGCTCTCCACCATGGGCCCCGAGCCGCGCAGCGGCTTACCGGCCGTCTCGTGCAGGAAGAAGGTGGAGACCAGGCCGATCGCACCGGCCACCATCAGGTAGAACCCGGGCACCAGGGTGTTGTGGGTGCTGGCCACCAGCCACGAGGCCAGCAGTGGTGTCGTACCGCCGAACAGCGACACGGAGATGTTGTACGAGATCGACAGCGCGCCGTAGCGCAGCCTCGTCGGGAACAGCGCCGGCAGCGTGGCGGCGCTGGTGCCCGCGAAGATGACCAGCAGCAGACCGAGGATCAGGCAGCCGATGGCGGGCATCAGAATGCCGCCTGCCCGGATGAGCAGGATCGCCGGCACCGCCAGCACGATCATCCCCACGCTTCCGGCCATGAACAGCGGTCTGCGCCCCCACCGGTCGGAGGAGCGGCCGACCACGGTGATGGTCAGCGCCACGACGATCATGGTGCCGAGGACCAGCACCTGGGCGACAGTCGCCTTCTGACCGAGCGTGGAGGTCATGTACGTCGGCAGATAGGACGTGACCATGTAGTTGGTGACGTTGTAGAGCAGGACCAGGCCCATGCAGATGAGCACCGCCTGCCAGTGCTTGGTGAAGATCTCCTTCAGCCGCCCCTTACCGGACTGGCGCGCCTCTTCGACCGGCTCGGTGTCGCCACGGGCAGCCGCCTCCTCCGCCGCTTCCGCCGCCCGCGCGGCCTCCTGCTGGAACGCCGGGGTCTCCTCCAGCCGCAGCCGCATATACAGGCCGATCAGCCCGAGCGGCCCCGCGACCAGGAACGGCACCCGCCAGCCCCAGTCCACCATCCCGTCCTCGCCGAGCGTGGCGGTCAGCACCGTGACAAGACCGGAGCCCAGCGCGTAACCGACGAAGGTGCCGAAGTCCAGCCAGCTGCCGAGGAATCCGCGGCGGTGGTCGGGGGCGAACTCGGCGATGTACGTGGTCGCCCCGGCGTACTCACCGCCGGTCGAGAAGCCCTGGACCACCCGGCAGGCCAGCAACAGCAGCGGGGCGGCGAAGCCGATGGAGTCGTAGCCGGGCAGAATGCCCACCGCGAAGGTGCCGATCGCCATCATGATCATGGTGGTGGACAGCACCCGACGCCGCCCGATCCGGTCGCCCAGCGGCCCGAAGACCAGCCCGCCGAGGGGACGCACCAAAAACGCGACCGCGAAGGTGGCGAAGGTGGAGACCACCTGGGTGGCGGGGTTGTCGGACGGGAAGAAGACCTTGCCGAGGGTGACCGCGACATACGCGTAGACGCCGAAGTCGAACCACTCCATCATGTTGCCGACCGCCGTCGCCGCCACCGCGCGGCGCATCCGCGGCCGGTCGACGACGGTGACGTCCTCGAGGGACAGCGGCTCCTTGCGGCGGCGCAACAGCGTCCGGAACAGCCGCTCGGTGTGCTCGCTCCTGCCGCCCCGCCCGCCGCCCCGCCTCAGGCGGCCGTGGCGGCGCGGTTCACGCGGTGGTGTAGAACCGGTACTCATCTCGTCCCTGCCGCGGCCCTCTCCACTCAGGCTTCGGCCTGGTTCGCCCTCTCGTACGTCTCGGCCATGCCGAAGTCCGGCCCCGTCAGATGCGGGGTGCCGAGGCCGGGAACTCATCCGGCTTCTCGATCGTCCTGACGTCCACCATGGCGGTACTCCTGCCGTACTTCCATGGTGCGCCTCGGGCGCGTCATCGGCGCGCCCGAGCCAAGGAGCCCGTTGGTCTCCTCTGCAAGGGCGCTCCGGATGTCGCGGATCATCGCGCCGGGGCGCCGATACACATCGCTCGCGGGGAACAGCAGAATCCGGCGCCGGCATGCGTAAGGCCCGGCGACCTGTGGAAGGTCGCCGGGCCAACCGATCGGTCGCGGGGAGGCTACTCCGCGCGCTTGGGGCGCCAGACGACCAGGGCGCTGGTCTGGTGGACGTCCTGGTAGGGGACCAGATCGCGGCGGTAGGAGGCGTGGACCTGGGCCTCGCGCTGCTGCATGGCCGCCGCGGCGCCCTCGACCGCGGACTGGAGTTCGGCAACACGGCTCTGCAGGGCCGCGACCTGGTTCTCCAGTTCGATGATGCGTTTGATCCCGGCGAGGTTGATGCCCTCGTCCTGGGACAGCTGCTGGACCTGGCGGAGCAGCTGGATGTCGCGGGCGGAGTAGCGCCGGCCGCGGCCGGCGGTGCGGTCGGGGGAGACCAGGCCGAGGCGGTCGTACTGACGAAGGGTCTGCGGGTGCAGGCCGGAGAGCTGAGCGGCGACCGAGATGACGTACACCGGCGACTCGTCGGTCAGCTCGTAGGGATTGCGGGGCCGGCCCGCGCCCCTGCCTCCGATTCCTCCTCGGCCGTCCATCTCATGCTCCCTTCGCGGCCTTGAACAGCTCCGCCCGCGGGTCCTCGCCCACGGTCGCCTCGCGATACGACTCCAGCGCGTCCCGCGCCGAGTCGCTGAGGTCCTTCGGCACCGTGACCTCGACGGTGACCAGCAGGTCCCCATGGGTGCCGTCCTTGCGCACCGCGCCCTTGCCGCGGGCGCGCATCGTCCGCCCGTTGGGCGTGCCGGCCGGCAGCTTCAGGGTGACCGGCGGCCCGCCCAGGGTCGGAACCTTGATCTCGCCGCCGAGCGCCGCCTCCGGGAGGGTGACGGGCACGGTGACGGTCAGGTTGTCGCCCTTGCGGCCGAAGACCGGATGCGCGTCCACATGGACGATGACGTAGAGGTCACCGGCCGGACCGCCGGTCTCGCCCGGGGCGCCCTTGCCGCGCAGCCGGATCCGCTGGCCGTCGCTGACGCCCGCGGGGATACGGACCTGCATGGTGCGGGCCGAGCGGGCCCGGCCGCTGCCCTTGCACACGTCGCACGGATTCTGCGCGATCAGCCCACGGCCCCGGCACTCCACGCACGGGTCGGTGAGCGAGAAGCCGCCCCCGCCGCCGCGGCTGACCTGCCCGGTGCCGACGCAGGTCGGGCACACACGCGGCGTGCCGTTCTTGTCGCCGGTGCCCGAGCACGGCTTGCACGGCGCCTGGCTGGACATCCGCAGCGGGACCGTGGCCCCCTCCACCGCCTCGGTGAAGCTGAGCGTCACCTCGGACTCGATGTCCTGGCCGCGGCGCGGCTGGGCGCGGGTGGCGCCGCCGCGGTTGAAGAGGCCGCCGAAGACGTCCCCGAGCCCGCCGCCGAAACCGCCCGCGCCGCCGGCGCCGGGCTGGGCGCCGCCGCCGAAGAGGTCGCCCAGATCGAAGTTGAAGCTGCCGGTGGAGCCCCCTCCGCCCGGCCCGGGGCGGAATCCCCCGTTGCCGAAGAGGGAGCGGGCCTCGTCGTACTCCTTGCGCCGCTTGGGGTCCCCGAGGATGTCGTTCGCCTCGGAGATCTCCTTGAAGCGCTCCTCCGCCTTGGCGTCCCCCTTGTTGGCGTCCGGATGGAACTCGCGGGCGAGCTTCCGGTACGCCTTCTTGATCTCGGCCTCAGTGGCGTCCTTGGGGACGCCGAGAACTTTGTAGTAGTCCTTCTCCACGAAGTCCTTGGTGCTCATCCTCGACGTCCCTCCTCTCCGGTTGTTCCCGCTGTCACCGTCGCGTCAGCCCTCTTCCGGGCCACCGCTCTCCTCGTCCTGCGCCGGGCCCTCGCCCTCGCCGCCCTTGGCGGGGGTGGCACCGGGCTGGGGCTCGGCGACCGCGACCCGCGCGGGGCGGATCGTCCGCTCGCCGATTCGATACCCCGGCTGCAGAATCTGCACGCACGTCGTCTCGGTGACATCCGGTGCGTACGCATGCATCAGCGCCTCGTGCACCAGCGGGTCGAAGGGCTCGCCCTCCTTACCGAACTGCTGCAGGCCCAGCTTCGCCACCAGCGTCTCCACCGACTCACCGACGGACTTGAAGCCGCCGACGAGCTCGCCGTGGTCACGGGCGCGGCCGATGTCGTCGAGCACGGGCAGCAGCTCGGACAGGAGGCTCGCCACGGCGATCTCCTTGACCGTGGCCCGGTCCCGCTCGACCCGGCGCCGGTAGTTCTGGTACTCCGCCTGGAGCCGCTGGAGGTCGGCCGTCCGCTCACCGAGCGCGGTACGGACCTGGTCCAGCTGTGCCTGAAGGGCTACCTGCTCGAAGTCCCCGGCCGGGGCTGCCGGGCCCGCCTTGTCGGCGGGCCCGACGCCCTTCGCCGCGTCATCAGGGGTCTGCGCGGCTTCGGAGGGGACGTCGGGCTGCTCCTCGAAGCCCGGGGTCTCCTCCGTCACGCGGCACCACCCTGGCCCTTGTCGGCCTTCTCGTCGTCGACGATCTCGGCGTCCACCACATCGTCGTCGGCCTTGGCCTGACCCTCGGCACCGGGCTCGCCGGCGGCGGCACCGGCCGCGCCCGCGCCGTCCGCCTGGGCGTTGGCGTACATGGCCTGGCCCAGCTTCTGGCTGACGGCCGAGACCTTCTCGGTCGCGGTGCGGATCTCGGCCGTGTCCTCGCCCTTGAGCTTCTCCTTCAGCTCGGTGAGCGCCTCCTCGACCTCGGTCTTGACGTCACCGGGGACCTTGTCCTCGTTGTCCTTGAGGAACTTGTCCGTCTGGTAGACGAGCTGCTCGGCCTGGTTGCGGGTCTCGGCGGCCTCGCGGCGCTTGTGGTCCTCCTCCGCGTACTGCTCGGCCTCGCGCATCATGCGGTCGATGTCGTCCTTCGGCAGCGCGGAGCCACCGGTGACGGTCATCTTCTGCTCCTTGCCGGTGCCCAGGTCCTTCGCGCCGACGTGCATGATGCCGTTGGCGTCGATGTCGAAGGTGACCTCGATCTGCGGCACGCCGCGCGGGGCCGGCGGCAGACCGGTCAGCTCGAACATCCCGAGCTTCTTGTTGTACGCGGCGATCTCGCGCTCGCCCTGGTAGACCTGGATCTGCACCGACGGCTGGTTGTCCTCGGCCGTGGTGAAGATCTCCGAGCGCTTGGTCGGAATGGTCGTGTTGCGCTCGATCAGCTTGGTCATGATGCCGCCCTTGGTCTCGATACCGAGGGACAGCGGGGTGACGTCCAGCAGCAGGACGTCCTTGACCTCACCCTTGAGGACACCGGCCTGGAGGGACGCGCCGATGGCGACGACCTCGTCCGGGTTGACGCCCTTGTTGGCCTCCTTGCCGCCGGTCAGCTCCTTGACGAGCTCGGCGACGGCGGGCATCCGGGTCGAGCCGCCGACCAGGACCACGTGGTCGATCTCGGACAGCGAGATGCCCGCGTCCTTGATGACGTTGTGGAACGGGGTCTTGCAGCGCTCCAGCAGGTCGGAGGTGAGCTGCTGGAACTGGGCGCGGGTGAGCTTCTCGTCCAGGTGCAGCGGGCCCTCGGCCGAGGCCGTGATGTAGGGCAGGTTGATGGTGGTCTCGGTCGAGCTGGAGAGCTCGATCTTCGCCTTCTCAGCGGCCTCGCGGAGGCGCTGCAGGGCCATCTTGTCCTTGGACAGGTCGACGCCGTGGCCGCTGTTGAACTGCTTGACCAGGTAGTCGACGACGCGCTGGTCCCAGTCGTCACCACCGAGGTGGTTGTCACCGTTGGTGGCCTTGACCTCCACCACGCCGTCGCCGATCTCCAGCAGGGAGACGTCGAAGGTGCCGCCGCCGAGGTCGAAGACCAGGATGGTCTGGTCGTCCTTCTCCAGCCCGTAGGCGAGCGCGGCGGCGGTAGGCTCGTTGACGATACGCAGGACGTTGAGGCCCGCGATCTCACCGGCTTCCTTGGTCGCCTGGCGCTCGGCGTCATTGAAGTACGCCGGGACGGTGATGACCGCGTCTGCGACCTTCTCACCGAGGTACGCCTCGGCGTCCCGCTTGAGCTTCTGCAGGATGAAGGCGCTCATCTGCTGCGGGTTGAAGCTCTTGCCGTCGAGGTCGATCTTCCAGCCGGTGCCCATGTGGCGCTTGACCGACCGGATGGTCCGGTCCACGTTGGTGACCGCCTGGCGCTTGGCGACCTCGCCGACCAGCACCTCGCCGTTCTTCGCGAAAGCGACGACGGACGGCGTGGTCCTGGCGCCCTCGGCGTTGGTGATGACGGTGGGCTCACCGCCCTCGAGAACACTGACGACGGAGTTCGTCGTACCCAGGTCGATGCCGACCGCACGTGCCATTTCGCAATCCTCCAGCTACAGCATTGAGTGGAACAGGCTCAAGCGTGCACGACCGACTTCTCGCTGTCAACAGACCTGAGTCAGCACGACTCAACTTTTATATGAGTCTTATGAACAAGGGGACGAGGCAGGGGCCTCTGAGCGACACAGATCACCGGCCGGTCGACTACATGGGTCAGCGCCCGGACGGGTAATCTCGGTCAAGACGAATTAAGTTACTGCTTAGTAATTCCCGCTCTCGCAGGTTCGAGGAGCCCGCTCATGCAACTCGCCGCGATCGTCGTGTCGCTGGTCCTCAGCGCGATCGGCGTTGCCCTGCTCGGCCGCGCCGTCGCGCAGTTCGTGCGCTTCTTCAAGCTCGGCGCGCCGGTACCGGCGGGCACCCGGACCGACAACCCCTGGCAGCGCAGCGTGACGCTGGTCCGGGAGTTCCTCGCGCACACCCGGATGAACAAGTGGGGTGTCGTCGGCATCGCCCACTGGTTCGTCGCGGTCGGCTTCCTGACCCTGCCGCCGACCATCATCAACGCCTATGGCCAGCTCTTCCAGGCGGACTGGACGCTGCCGCTCGTCGGCGACTTCCTCCCCTACGAGCTGTACATCGAGTTCATCGGCACGATGACCACGCTCGGCATCGTGACCCTGATGGTGATCCGGCTGCTGAACCTGCCCAGCCGGGCCGGCCGCAAGTCGCGGTTCGCCGGCTCCACGGCCTGGCAGGCGTACTTCGTCGAGTACGTCATCCTCATCATCGGCCTGGCCATCATGGCGCTGCGCGGCCTTGAGGGCGCCCTGCACCACGTCGACCACTACGAGCCGGCGTACTTCGCCTCGTACCCGCTGGTGCTGCTCTTCAAGAGCTTCAGCCTGGGCACGGCGCAGAACCTGACCTACCTGTTCGCGATGATCAAGCTCGGCACGACCATGATCTGGATGATCACGGTCAGCATGAACATCGACATGAGCATCGCCTGGCACCGCTTCCTCGCCTTCCCGAACATCTGGTTCAAGCGCAACGCGGACGGCGAGGTGGCGCTCGGCGCGCTGCAGCCGATGGTCTCCGAGGGCAAGCCGATCGACTTCGAGGACCCGGGCGAGGACGACCAGTTCGGCGTCTCGCAGATCGAGCACTTCTCCTGGAAGGGCCTGCTCGACTTCTCCACCTGCACCGAGTGCGGCCGCTGCCAGTCCCAGTGTCCCGCCTGGAACACCGGAAAGCCGCTCTCCCCCAAGTTGCTGATCATGGCGCTGCGCGACCACTCGCACGCCAAGGCCCCGTATCTGCTCGCGGGCGGCGGCAAGACGGCGGAGGGCGGGGAGAAGGCGAGCGAGGAGCAGCTGGCCGAGGTCCCCGCGAGCGCCCTCGCGGAGGCCGAACGGCCGCTCATCGGGACGCTCGAGGAGAACGGCGTCATCGACCCCGATGTGCTGTGGTCCTGCACCACCTGCGGTGCGTGCGTCGAGCAGTGCCCGGTCGACATCGAGCACGTCGACCACATCGTGGACATGCGCCGCTACCAGGTGATGATCGAGTCGTCCTTCCCGAGCGAGGCCGGGACGATGCTCAAGAACCTGGAGAAGAAGGGCAACCCCTGGGGGCTCGCCAAGAAGCAGCGCCTGGCGTGGACCAAGGAAGTCGACTTCGAGGTGCCGGTCGTCGGCAAGGACATCGAGGATCTGACCGAGGTCGACTATCTGTACTGGGTCGGCTGCGCGGGCGCCCTGGAGGACCGGGCGAAGAAGACCACCAAGGCCTTCGCGGAGCTTCTGCACATCGCCGGCGTCAAATTCGCGATCATGGGCGGCGACGAGGCGTGCACCGGTGACTCGGCCCGCCGCCTCGGCAATGAGTTCCTCTTCCAGCAGCTCGGCCAGCAGAACGTCGAGATGCTGAACATGGCCTTCGGCGAGGACGCTGACGAGGGTGTCGTCGTCGAGAAGTCCAAGAAGAAGATCGTCGCGACCTGCCCGCACTGCTTCAACACCATCGCGAACGAATACCCGCAGCTGGGCGGCGAGTTCGAGGTCATCCACCACACCCAGCTGCTGCAGCACCTCATCGACGAGGGCAAGCTGGTCCCGGTCACCCCGGTCGAGGGTCTGATCACCTACCACGACCCCTGCTACCTGGGCCGCCACAACAAGGTCTACACCCCGCCGCGCGAGATCATCGCCAAGGTGCCGGGGCTGCGCAACGAGGAGATGCACCGCCACAAGGAGCGCGGCTTCTGCTGTGGCGCGGGCGGCGCCCGGATGTGGATGGAAGAGCGGATCGGCAAGCGCATCAACAACGAGCGCGTGGACGAGGCGCTGTCGCTCAACCCCGACATCGTCTCGACGGCCTGCCCCTTCTGCCTCGTCATGCTGACGGACTCCGTCAACGGCAAGAAGAACGAGGGCAAGGCCAACGAGGCGCTCCAGGTCGTGGACGTGGCACAGCTGCTCCTCGACTCGGTCAGGACGCCCGCCGAGCCGGAGGGGGACGGCGAGAACGCCGAGGAGCCGGAGCCGACGCCGGTGAAGTAGCCGGGCGGCAGTGCTGCCGAAGCCCGCCCACGAGGTGCTCGTGGGCGGGCTTCGTCGTGCGGTACGGCTTTACTGCCGCGGCTTGCCGTTAACGCCGCGGCTTGCCGTTACTGCCGCGGCTTGCCGTTACTGCCGCAGCTTGCCGTTACTGCCGCGGCTTGCCGTTCTTCGGCGGGGGCAGCGCCTGCTCGGTCCAGATGACCTTGCCGTCCGAGGCATACCGGGTGCCCCAGCGGTCCGCGAACTGCGAGACCAGGAACAGCCCGCGGCCGCCCTCGTCCATCGTCGCCGCGTAGCGCAGATGCGGCGAGGTGCTGCTGGTGTCCGAGACCTCGCAGATCAAGGAGCGGTCGCACAGCAGCCGCACCCGGATCGGGCCGGTCGCGTAGCGGATCGCGTTGGTGATCAGCTCGCTGAGGATGAGCTCGGTCGTGAACGCCACCTCGCCCAGCTCCCACGCCATCAGCTGCCGGGCCACCGCGGCCCGCACCTCGGCGACATGCGAGGGGTCGGAGGGGACCTCCCAGTCGGCGATCCGGCCGGGCTCCAGCACCCGCGTACGGGCCACGATCAGCGCGATGTCATCGCTCGGGCGGTCGGGCAGCAGCGCGTCCAGCACGGCCGTACAGGTCTCGTCCGGCGTCCGCCCGGGCTGGGACAGCGCCTCGCCCAGCATCGCCAGACCCGTCTCGATGTCCCGGTCGCGCTTCTCGATCAACCCGTCCGTGTAGAGCACCAGATGGCTGCCCTCGGCCAGCTCCAGCTCGGCCGTCTCGAACGGCAGCCCGCCCAGGCCCAGCGGCGGCCCGGCCGGCAGATCGGGGAACTCCACGCTGCCGTCGGGGCTGACCACCGCGGGCGGCGGATGGCCGGCCCGGGCCATGGTGCAGCGGCGGGCCACCGGGTCGTAGATCGCGTACAGACAGGTGGCCCCGATGATCACCTCAACACCGCCGTCGGCGCCCTCCAGACCGCTGTGGCTCTCGTCCTGGTCGATCCGGGCGATCAGATCGTCGAGGTGCGAGAGGATCTCGTCGGGCGGCAGATCGAGCGTGGAGAAGTTGTGCACCGCCGTACGCAACCGCCCCATCGTCGCCGCCGCGTGCAACCCGTGCCCCACCACATCCCCCACCACCAGCGCCACCCGCGCCCCCGGCAGCGGAATGACATCGAACCAGTCGCCCCCCACCCCCGACTCGGCGGGCAGATAGCGGTACGCCACATCCAGCGCGTCCTGCTCGGGCAGCACCCGCGGCAGCAGGCTGCGCTGAAGCGTTACGGCCATGGTGTGCTCGCGCGTATAGCGGCGGGCGTTGTCGATGCTGACGGCGGCGCGGGTGACCAGCTCCTCGGCGAGGGAGATGTCGTCCTCCTCGAAGGGCTCGGGCTTCTCCGCGCGCATAAAACTCGCCACGCCCAGCACGACGCCCCGGGCCCGCAGCGGGACCGTGATCATCGAGTGGATGCCGTAGTCGACGATCCGCTGGGCAAGCTCGGGGTCCTGCTCCTGCCAGCCGCCGAAGTCGCTCAGCACCGGCTCGACCGTCACCGCGCCGGTGCGGAACCCCCGCGCCTGGGGCGAGCTCGGGCAGAACTGGATCAGCATGCCGAGGGGGTAGAGCGGGCCGTCGTCGCGGATGCCGCTCAGGGCCGTACGGCGCAGGGCGGTCCACCGGCCGTCGGGCCCGCCGTCCGCCGCCGGGCTCGCCGGGACGGTGCTCCCGCCGCCGGAGCCCGCCGCGCCCTCCGGCGGCTCCTCGCCGCGCAGCACCGAGTCCGCGAGGTCCACGGAGACGTAGTCGGCGAACCGGGCCACTGCGTACTCCGCCAGCTCCTGGGCGGTGCCCACCACATCCAGCGTGGTGCCGATGGACACCCCCGCGTCGTACAGCAGCTTCAGCCGGTTGCGCGCCAGGTCGACCTTGCCCGACAGCGCGCGCAGCTCGGTGGTGTCGCGCAGCGTGGCGACGCTGCCGGGCGGCCCGCCGTTGCGGTCCGTGGGGCGGTGGCTGACGGACAGCAGCCGCTCGCCCGCCGTGTGCACCTCGTCGGTCGCCGGGCGCCCGGAGGCCAGCAGCGCGGCCGTATGCGGATCGAAGCCGAGCTCGGAGACCAGGCGGCCCTCGGCGTCCGGGGGCAGGTCGAAGAGGCGGCGCGCCTCGTCGTTGGCGAGCACCAGCCGCCCGTCACCGCCGACGATCAGCACCCCCTCCCGTACGGCGTGCAGCACCGCGTCATGGTGCTCGTACATCCGGGTCATCTCGGCCGGGTCCAGGCCGTGGGTCTGACGCCGCAGCCGCCTGCTGACCAGCGCCGTACCGGCTGTGGCGAGCCCGAGCGCGGCCGCGGCCGCACCGAAGAGCAGCGGCAGCTGATGCTCGGCGGCGCCGCTCACCTTCTTGATCGTGATCCCGGCCGCGACCAGGCCGACGACCTTCCCCCCGCTGTCCTTGACGGGGACCACCGAGCGTACGGAGAGGCCAAGGGTGCCGGTGAACGTCTCCGTGACCGTACGGCCCTCCACGGCCGGCCGGATGCTGCCCATGAAGTGCTTCCCGATCCGGGCGGGGTTGGGGTGGGTGTAGCGGATCCCCTGCGGCGACATGGCCACGACGAAGTCGACACCGGACGCCTTGCGGGCCCGCTCGGCAAGCGGCTGCAGTACGGCGGTCGGATCGGGGCTGCGCAGCGCGCGCACCATGCCCGGGGCGCTCGCGAAGCTCTCGGCGACGGCCATCGAACGGTTACGGGCCTCTCGCTCGCTGTCGTACCGCGACTGCAGTACGAGCGCCACCACGGCGGCGACGACGAGCAGCAGCACGACCCCGACCTGCAGGACGAACACCTGGCCCGCGACCGTGCGCACACCGCGCCCGGGGCGCCGGCGGCGCTGGGCCTGCCGGCGCCTGGACCAGGCCCGCCGGTGCTCATGCGGATTCCGCGGATCCCGCTGGTCCCGCTGATCCCCCTGGTCATAGGGGTCAGCCTGATCCCACCGGTCCCGTTGGCCCTGCTGGTCTCGTTGGCCCTGCTGGTCTCGTTGGCCCTGGTCCCGCCGGTCCTGCGCATCTCCCGGATGCCGCCGATCCCGATGCTCGCGCCGACCGCGTGGGCGCCAGTCGGTCATCGTGCGGGCCAACGGAACCCGCGATCGACCGAACAATCCGGCCATGTCGTTATCTCTAGCACCCTCGTCCAGCGGCGGGCGAGCGGCATCCGCCGCCGGCCGGCCATTCCCGTCCGACATCGCGCCTACACCCCGTCCGCACCCTCCTCCACCGGTCTCGCCACCTCATCCGTCACCCGTGCACCGTGCGAAACGCACATGGCCGGCCCCCGCTCGCCCGCTTCGAACAACTACCGATCCTGGCCGTGAAGTATCCCTTCTCACACCAACGTTGCGAATCTCTACAGGATCATGCCCCAACCACCCATCCGTAAATGTCCTGGACAGACCTTGTGCTACAAAGGTCATCTTTACAGTCAACCGGACGGATCAGCCCCAGATCTTCCGGAAAGACCATCCCCGGGCGGTACGTAACGCAACGCATCACCCTGGTAACGAAGTACCCGGCCCCATGGCCTCACCCGCCCCCGATACGCTGAGGTGGCCCGATGACGCCCGCACCTCCCCCCACCGCACCACCCGGCCGCGTCCCGGGTCCACTCCAGCGCCGCACCGCCCGTACCGCGGCTCGTAACGTCACCCGCACCGCCACCGGTGCCGCCGCCCGTGCCGCGACCCGCACCGCCACCCGCACCGCCACCCGTTCCGCCGCCTGTGCCGCCGCCGTGGCGCTGCTGCTCACCGCCTGCGGCCCCGACGGCGACGGGCCGAAGGGATCCCACCACGGCGGCAAAACCGCCGCCGGAGCCGTCCGCACCCCCACCGCGACCGCGCCCGTCCCCCACGGCAAGGGCAGCCGGCTGCCCGACGACCTCAACGGCGACGGCTACCCCGACCTCCAACTCCCCGTCGCCTCCGGCAAGGTGGGCCTGCCCAGCCGGATCGCCTTCGTCCACGGCTCGGCCGACGGCCTCGATCCCGCCACCCGTACCGTGCTCGGCCACAAGGCCCTCGGTCTGCCCTCCGACGACGTCACCGTCGCGGGCGCGACCGAGGTGGCCACGGCCGACCTCGACGGCGACGGCTACGCCGATGTCACCACCACCGCGGGCGAACGGCTCGGCAAACGCGAGACCGCGCGCGTCCACGCCACCGTCCGGACCGTCCCCTACGTCTCCTGGGGCGGCCCCGGCGGCCCCCGGCAGACCCGGTCCGCCGCCCGCGTCCAGCTGACCGGCCCGGAGGACGGCGTGGACCCCCAGCGCCCGACCGTGGGCGACTTCAACGGCGACGGCCACCACGACCTGGCCCTGGTCCGCGCGGACCGCCACTCCCTGCTGCTGCTGTACGGACCGTTCAACCGGGCGGGCAAGGCCGCCAGGACCGTTCCGTACGACAGCCCGCTGCACGAGAAGCGCGGCGAGATCGGCGATCTCGTCGCCGACCGGATCGACGGCCACCGTGCCACCGATCTGGTGGTGCACACCCTGAACGACGACGAGCAGTCCAGCTCCACACTGCTGACCGCGACCCGCCATGGCCTCAGTAGTACGGGCCGCAGGCTGCGCGAGGGCAACGCGATCACCTTCGGCGACTTCGACGGGGACGGCCGGCGGGATGTCGCGGTCGGCGACAGCGGCACCCGCAACACCGAGCCTGGCGATGAGACGGAGAAGCCGGACATCGGCAAGACGGTGAGCGTCTACACCAAGGGCGCGGCGCACAGGACGGGTTCCTTCCCGTACCGCTTCAAGATCCCCAAAATGTCGGGCGCGCTGGCCGCCGCCGACACGGACGGCGACGGCACCGATGAGCTGGCCGTCTCGCTGGGCCGGGGCGGGGTCGAGCTCCTGACCCTGCGGTCGGGCCCCTCGCCCCGGTCGAAATCCTCCTCCACGTCCTCCTCCTCGTCCTCTGAGGGCCTGGACGGGATCGCCCGCCGCCACACCCTGACCCGCGCCGTCCCGGCCCGTGTGGACGGCAAGACGGTCCGTAAGGGCGGGCGCGCCGCCCGGCTGTACGGCGTCGCGGACTTCGACCACGACGGCAAGGACGAGGTGGTGCTCGCCTGGGGCCGCGGTCTGGCCTTCTCCCGGTACGGCGAACGGCCGGAGCGCTGGTGGATCACGGACGGTGCGGCGGACGAGACCGCCTTCACCAGCAAGCCCTTCGCGGCGGACGGCCACAGGCACGCCCAGGCGGCCGGCACGGCAGACGACAAGGCGACCGGCACGGCGGACGACTAGGGAGACCACCAGACATCCCACCAGGGGGAAAACCCGTCAGGGTCCCCCTAAGGGATGTCACAGCTCGGCCGCAAAGCCTGGCCTGTCACACAGCTCCCGCACCCCGCCCGCTACGACCGGGTACGTTCGAATGGTGGCTGGATTCAGGATCGGACGCGGACGGGACTCCCACTCCGCGCAACAGGGGCAGCAGCAGCGACCGCAGCAGCAGCCGTACGGGCAGCAGGCCCCGTACGGCCGGCAGCAGCCGCCGCAGTGGCAGCAGCCCGCCTCACAGGGAGAGCCGGAGTACTTCGGCGGCCAGGACCCGCACTACGGCCCCGGGCCCGGACAGGGCACCGGCCCTGGAGGCCAGGGCCAGGGGCAGAGACCGTACGGCCAGGGCCCCGGCGCGTACGCCGACAACGACGCGGGCCATACGCAGGCGTTCAGCATCGGCGAGGCGCCCGACGCGTACGACCCGTACGGCCAGGGCCAGGACCCCGGCCCGTACGACGACGGCTACGGCAACGCCTACCGCGGCGGCTCCTCCACCGCCCCGCCCGCCGGCCCCCGGCTGCACTGGAAGCAGCTGCTGAGCGGCATCGTGCTGCGCCCGTCGGCCACCTTCTGGCAGATGCGCGACTACACGATGTGGGGCCCGGCGCTCATCGTGACCTTCGTCTACGGTCTGCTGGCGGTCTTCGGCTTCGATGACGCCCGTAAGGACGTCCTCAACGCCCCTATGGCCAACAGCATCCCGTGGGTCCTCACCGCGGGCGTGGCCGTGGTGATCAGCGGTCTGATCCTGGGCGCGGTCACCCACACCCTCGCCCGCCAGCTGGGCGGCGACGGCACCTGGGCGCCGACCATCGGCCTGTCGATGCTGATCATGTCGATCACGGACGCGCCGCGGCTGGTGTTCGCACTCTTCCTCGGCGGCGACAGCTCGCTGGTGAAGGTGCTGGGGTGGGCGACCTGGCTGGCGGCGGGCGCGCTGTTCACCTCGATGGTGAACAAGTCGCACGATCTGCCGTGGCCGAAGGCGCTGGGGGCGTCGGCGATCCAGCTGATCGCGCTGCTGTCGCTGCTGAAGCTGGGAACGCTGTAGGGCTGTAAGAACGGGTGCACACAAACGGGGCCCGCACAGGCGGGCCCCTCAAGCCTCTCCATCCCCACCCCCTCGCGCCCCCTGGACGCCTGGACGCCTAGGCACGCCGCGCAGCAGCCATTCCCTCCCCCTAAGTCAAGCGGCTTACGGACGACGCCCCCCGGATGCCAGCGGGGACGGTTAGAGAGCCTCTCTCGAAGGCGTGATCGGCTCCCCCGACTTACGTACTACAGGCAAAACACTCCAGGGGAAGTTGATCCACTCGTCGGTGCGCTTCCAGACGTACTCGCACTTCACCAGCGACTGCGACTTCTCGTAGATCACCGCACTGCGCACCTCGGCGACCGCGTCGAGGCAGAAGTCGCGGACGAGCTTCAGCGTCTTGCCGGTGTCCGCGACGTCGTCGGCGATCAGCACCTTCTTGTCGGAGAAGTCGATCAGCTTCGGCACCGGCGCGAGCATGACGGGCATGTCCAAGGTGGTCCCCACGCCCGTATAGAACTCCACATTCACCAGGTGGATGTTCTTGCAGTCGAGCGCGTACGCCAGCCCACCCGCGACGAAGACGCCGCCGCGCGCTATGGACAGCACGATGTCGGGCTCGTATCCGTCGTCGGCGATCGTCTGCGCCAACTCGCGGACCGCGACGCCGAAGCGCTCGTACGTCAGGTTCTCCCGCTTCTCCTGCTGCTCGCCCATGCCGCTTACACCTTCGTCCGGTGGAAGCGCTGGAACGACCGCGAGGGTGTCGGCCCGCGCTGCCCCTGATAGCGGGAGCCGTAGCGCTCCGAGCCGTACGGATGCTCGGCGGGCGAGGTCAGCCGGAACATGCACAGCTGCCCGATCTTCATCCCCGGCCAGAGCTTGATCGGCAACGTCGCGACATTCGACAGCTCGAGCGTCACATGCCCGGAGAACCCGGGGTCGATGAATCCGGCCGTGGAGTGCGTCAGCAGCCCCAGCCGGCCGAGGCTCGACTTCCCCTCGAGCCGCGAGGCGATGTCGTCCGGCAGCGTGACCACCTCGTACGTCGAGGCCAGCACGAACTCGCCGGGGTGCAGGACGAACGCGTCATCGCCCTCGGGCTCCACCAGCCGCGTCAGATCGGGCTGCTCCACCGCCGGGTCGATATGGGGATAGCGGTGGTTCTCGAACACCCGGAAGAACCGGTCAAGCCGCACGTCGATACTCGACGGCTGCACCATAGACGGATCGTACGGATCAACCCGCACCCGCCCGGCGTCGATCTCGGCCCGGATGTCCTTGTCTGAGAGAAGCACAGCACGAGGATACGCAACCCAAACCCGCCCCCACGGCACAGGCCCGGTCCCACCGGACCGGGCCCTGCCCCTCTGACCTCATCGGCTGCCGCTTCTACCGCTTCTCAAGCCCCACCGGCACCGCATGCCGGAGCCTGGCGCAACGCGGACACCGCAGCAGCCGCCCGGGGCCAATCCGGTCGACGGTGAGGTGCTGCATCGGGAACGAGGCGGTGCTGAACACGTGCCCTTCAGCACAACGGACGACGGTGCGCTCCATGAGTCCCTTCCCCAAGAACGTGGACGGCGTGGACGACAAAAGCCACATTAGGGGATCAATCACCCACCGCTCCACGCGGCACTCCGCACCCCCACCGTACACCCCAACTCCCGCACCCCAACAGCCGCTTCTCCCCCTCCCCCACCCTCCCCGAATCCCCCGAACCACCCCCAAACAGCACGAAGACCCCACGATAAATGCGTCGGGGGGCAGCCATGGGGTACAGTGTGCGACGATGCGGCGCCAACGAAATCGGCGCCCTCGCGGGTGTAGTTTAATGGTAGAACATGAGCTTCCCAAGCTCAGAGCGCGGGTTCGATTCCCGTCACCCGCTCCAGCACAAAGCCCCAGGCCAGCGGCCCGGGGCTTCTTTGTTGTCCCAAGCCCCCTTTGCGCAGCCCACTGACGACTCGACATCGAGATCCAGGCACACGCGATCACACCTGGGCCAAAACGATCGAGGCGCGTCAGGTGTTGTGTGGCGGACGAGACGCGGGCGTAGGCTCAGCCCAGCGTCCGCAACAACGGCTAGAAGATCACGCAGACCGCCGCCCAGGAGACGCTTCGATGACCGAGCAGCCCTCTGCCGCCGACGGGCCCCTGATCCCTATGCCGGCGCTCACTCCGGCAGCGCTTCGCGCAGCGGTCGCCCAGATTGCCCCCGCCCAGCTGCCGTCCTTCGTCGAGCACCTCGACCGCGCGGTCGAACAAGCCGCCGCCCAGAGCACGATCGCTCCGTTGCGTACGTTCCTGCAGTGGTGGGGCGAATTCGTCGCCATCCAGCGCTACCCGGCCCGCGCCGCCCGCCTGCGCGAGTTGGAAGCCGTAGCGGAAGAGGCCACCGACCGAGACGCCCTTCGCTCTGCACTCGCCGAGATCCGACAGATCACGGACATGGCACACCACGAGATCTCCGCGTGAGCGACACCTTGCCGGAAGCGCGTACGACTCGTGGGCCACGGCGGTAAGACGCTGGGCGACCAGTACGCCGCGGACTCGGGAACCCGCTTGCTTCCGATCGCTGCGCGATCTCGCGCCCACCCGAGATCGGCTGCATCCGCTCGTAGTCGTTCAGGTCCACGTCCCTGCGGCCGTACGGCGTACTTCAGTCCGCGCTCTCGGAGATCATTTCCAAGAGCGCGGAGGCCTTTCCCATCACCTCGAGTGCGGCCTTGTTGCGGGCCAGGTCCTTCTGTAGCCGCTCCACCTGCCGGCGCAGCTTCTCGTTCTCCACCTCCGCGGCGGACTTCTTCGCACGGGCTGGGCTGGTCCGGCGATCGACCAGGTTCTCCAGGGCCCCGGCATCCTGGGCGGCCCGCCACTCCTTGACATGCGAGTGGTAGAGCCGTTCCCTGCGCAGGATCGCACCCTTCTCGTTCCTGGGCGCGGCGTCGTACTCGGCGACGATCCGCAGTTTGTACTCCGAGGTGAAGGTGCGGCGCTTCGGCCTCGGTGCCGGGCCGGACCCGACCGGCTCGGTGCTTGGCATAAGGGGCGATTCTCCTGTCGTGCCCTCTCAGGCTAACCCCGCAGAACGGGACGTCTCACCTAAGGCTGGCAGAGAAGGGAGTTGAACGCGGCCAAGACCACGCTGTACGCACACCTGGCGGCGTCAGTCCCACTCGGGGAGCACCGGATCCTCGAAAACGCCGGGCATGGCTGGCTTCACGAAGAGCGCCAGGACGCCGTGATTCAAGCGATCAATGACATCCTGCGCAAAGCGCGGTGACGCTTTGGCCGCGCCATCATCAGCAGGGCAGCCCCCAGTTTGGCCCAACATGATGCCGGCCAACGCTGGGGTCAGCGGTCAGGCCCCTCGCGCCCAAGCAGATTCGACCACCGCCTCGTCGGCGAGGGCCCAGCGCAACGAGGGGGAGGTCGGGGGCAGGTGCTTGAGACGAACTGTTCTTCACTGGCGCCCGTGGCTCTTCATCAGAGGATCACTTCGCGCAGGCAGCGCGTCGGAGGCCCCGCCGCTCATGCGCAGCCGCTCGACCAGGAGGGGCAGCCCGACGACGACTATCAACCACACCTGCACGTAGAGCCTGTCGCCCTCCATCGCTACCGGGTGGGCTGCGGACGTCAGCAGGCCCGTACCGCCCACGGCGATCAGGCAAAGCGCGATGGGCACCGAGCGGCTCATCGCGCCCCAGGCGCCCAACGCCAGGAGCAAGAGCAGAGAGGGAGCCAATGCCTCTCTCTGTAGCCACTGCCACCAGTAGTTGGCATCGAGCCGGACCAGCAGGCGCCATGGGCTGGCGACTTCGGAATACGTCCAGTGGAGGGAGAAGGTGTCCTGGAGCGAAGCCTCCAATCCGGGCAATCGGAGCACCCTGCTCATCGCAAAGGCGACCAGGGACTCGAAGAGCGAGACGATGAGCAGGCAGCGCGTGCCCTTGTGCCGGGCCTGTGGAACGAACATCAGCGCCATGGCACTCGCCGCCACCAGGCATGGCCCCATCAGGACGAAGCTTGAGTACTTGACCGCGAAACCCAGCGCGAAGGCCCCCACGGACAGCAGAGCCCCCGCCACCCACCGCCCCTGGCACAGCCACACCGCACCGAGCAGCATGGCCACCATGAGGGCAATCATCGGACCTTCCGTCATAGGCCGACTGCCCCACAGCCCTATGGGCGTGACGTAGTACAGGCACTGACCGAGCCATGCCACCGGAGGCGGTGCACGCAGCGCGCGCAAGAGCACCAGGACCAACAGCCCTCCGAGCGCCGTGAAACCCAGGGCAACGGCCGTCAGCCCCGCCTTGGCCCCCAAGAGCCAGACGAACGGTGCGGCCACCAGTGGATAGGCGGGGCGAGCCTGAAAGAGCGCCTCGTACCGCGGATGGCTGGGGTTGAGGCCATCCGCATGCCGAGCCAGGCAGTCCTGGAACTCATGGCGGCGCACCGGGGCCCGGAACTCGATCTGATGCAGCATGCGGTTTCGCTGAAGCATGGCCGCCGTGTCCGCGCAGTAGGCCCGCAGCGCTTTGTCCTGGGCTTTCCGGTAGGGGTCGCCCAAGAACTCGTACGCTGAGCGAGCGTAGCGGTATGAGTCATTGGCGAAGCGCGTGGCTGGATAGGCGAAGACGTGCAACAACACGAAGACGACGACCGTCAGTAACGGGATGATCTTGTGTATTCGACTCATGACACATACCTTAAATGCCGACAAACAGGGCAACATCTCGAATCGTCCACCAGGGTCTTCCTTTCGGATCATCGTGCGTCCCAGAGGAAGATGGCGGCGGTCTTGTCATAGCGGGCGGCCAGGCCACGCCATTGCTTGAGGCGGTTGATGCACCGTTCCCCGGTGTTGCACGGCCGTCGGCGGCCAGATGAATCTTCGTCGTCAGTCCACCCCCGGGACCGTCCGAGGGTATGGTCGCGCGGCTTGTCGGCCGGGGCCACTTTTACGGGACCACGGCCGCGGCGGTGGGCACGCACAGTGGCGGAGTCCACCGCGACCACCCGGCCCAGGACCTCATCGGCGCCATCCTGGGCAGCAGCGCAGTGAACACCCGCTACCAGGCGTCCGCTCCGGCAACGGCTCGGTCCGCGCCCACTCCGGCACCTGCGCGGGGCCCGCAGGGCCAGGCGACAAGACCAGCACACCGAGGCGGCACGGCGAGGACAGGTGGACTTGTCGCTGGTCAGCGTGGACTCCACCGTGGCCCGCGCCCACCACGACGCGGCCGGCACGGCCATGCGCGAAGAGGTGCTGGAAGCCCTGGAGAAGGCAGCTGAGGACGAAAAAGGGGCCGCACGCGGGGACAAGAGGCGCAGGTCACCGCAGCGGACAGCGAGCCCGGCGACCCCGGCGGGGAAGAACGGCGGCGCATCCGGCGCAGGCACCGGGCCCGCTTGAGGGCCGCCGGGCTGGGCCGCTCACGCGGCGGCCTGACCGGCAAAGTCCACCTCGCAGCCGAGCGGCGCTGCCGCCCGCTGTCCTTCGAACTGACCGAGGGGCAGGCCTCCGACAGCCCCCGCTTCATCCCGGTCCTGGACAAGGTCAAGATCCGCGGCCCGGTGGGCCGTCCGCGCACCCGGCCCGACGCCGTGGCCGTGGCCGTGGCCGTGCGACAAGGCGTACTCCTCCCGCGCCAACCGCGCCTACCTCCGCCATCGGAAGATCAAGGCGGTGATCCAGGAGAAGGCCGACCAGGCCGCCAACCGCAAGAAGAAGGGCCGCCGGGGCGGGCGGCCCGTCTCCCACGACGCCGAGCTCTACCGCGACCGCAACAGCGTGGAACGCTGCATAAACAAGATCAAGGCATGGCACGGCCTGGCCGCCCGCTACGACAAAACCCCCGAGAGCTACCTCGCCGGGCTCCACTTACGGGGCGCGGTCATCTGGCTCCGCAGCCTCCACCCAGCCACATGCTCCAGACTCAGAACAGGCCCTAGTGGACGAACTGCATCACCAGCTGATCCGCATCGGACTCGACGCGCTCGCCGAGGACTACGGCTACGCGCTTGCGGGCGGCTACGCCGTCCAGGCTCATCACATCGTCAACCGTGTCAGTGACGACGTGGATCTCTTCGCGCCCTTTGACAGGTCGAGTCATGAAATGAGTCATGCCGCGGAGCGGATCACCACCGCCTACGAAGCCGGCGAGCCCGTCGGGGCGGCGCAGATGGACATCGGGCAGGCTCCGATTCCACGCCCTTGAAGTCGTCGCTCACGACCCAGAGCGTTTCATGAGCGTGTTTCAGGCGTCCAACTGTTTGCAACGCCTCATGAAACATGATCGCCCGCAGGTGGACCATCGCGCGGCGCCGTGTTTCATAGGCGACCACCTATGGAACAGCACCCCGGGCAGCGTTGATGTCGGATGCCGCTACACGGGGTCAGGAGGTCCGGGCGTGGTGGTCCAGCAAGCGGGTGAGCAACTGCACGAACTGGTCGCGTTCGGCCGGACTCAGCGGCGCGAGCAGTTCGTCGTGGAGGTCGTCCAGGACCTTGTCGAGGAGGCGTAGGTGGCGGCGGCCTTGGGCGGAGATCGTGATGATGTTGCGGCGCCGGTCGTCGGGATCCGGCGCCCGCTCGACGAGGTCACGCTCGGCCAGTTCATTGAGCACGCCGACCATGTCGCTGCGGTAGATGCCGGTGCGCCGGCTCAGCGCCGCTTGGCTGCCCGGCCCGTATTCCTGCAGTGAGGCGAGCACGGCGTAGTGCCACTTGCGGGCGTCGGCCCGGGCCAGCCCCTCGTTCATCAGCCGGTCCGACCGCGCGGTCAGCTGCGACAACAGTCGGCTCGCCAGTCGACGCAGCCTGTCGGGCGTCTTGGGCGCGCCGCCGTCGGGCATGTCCGCGGCTTCGGCTCTGATCATGGCGCCAATCCTACCCATTGCGTTAGTTCGACTAACGATGTACGGTCACTCGCACCGAAAACGTTAGTGCAATAAACGTTTATCGAGTGAACTCCAAGGAAGGAAGAACTTGCCCACCAAGACACTGCAGATTCCCACCACGGACGGCCAGGCCGACGCTTTCGCCGCCTTCCCCGACCGTGCCGAGCGGCACCCGGGGGTGCTGCTGTACACGGACGTCTTCGGCGTGCGGCCCGAGCTGGAGGAGAAGGCCCGCGAACTGGCCGAGCACGGGTACTACGTGCTCGTCCCCAACCTCTACTACCGGCACGGCCCGGCACCGGTGATCGAACTTCCCGAGCACATCGGACACGAGATCCGGCCCGCGGTCGTCGCCCAGCTGATGCCCTTGGTCGAGGCGCACACCACCGAACGGGTCCTGCGCGACGCCGACGCCTACCTCAGGTTCCTCACCACCCAGCCCGAGGTCAGCGCCGGACCGGTCGCCGCGATCGGCTACTGCATGGGCGCCCCCTTGGCGGTGCGCACCGCAGCCGCCCACCCCGACCAGGTGGCCGCCGTCGCCGGATTCCACCCCGGCTTCCTGGTCACGGACGCGCCCGACAGCCCGCACCGCCTCGTCTCCGAGCTCACCGCGGAAGTCCATCTCGGCCTCTCCGAGAACGACATGTCGCCCGAGGCCCGCACCGAGCTCGAACAAGCCCTGGATGCCGCAGGTGTCACGTACACCACCGAGATCTACCCCGGCACCGTCCACGGCTTCACCATGTCCGACACCGACGCCTTCAACCCCGCCGGGCTGCAGCGCCACTGGGACCGCCTGCTCCCCCTCCTTGGCCGCACCCTGGCCAACAGCTGACCCTCCGGCCCGGAAAATAAACCCGAAGTGCACGGCTCCGCAGCCTGTAGCTCGCACGCCAGCCGCAACGCAGCGGCCCACCCGCTCCACGGCAAAGGCCCAGGTCAGAGACCGGGGCCTGTTTGTTGTCCAGGCCCTTCTCTCCAGCACGCCCCCAGCAGCCTCACCCCCTGCGGAATAATCGAGGCATGGCATCAACGCCCAGCGCCTCTGAGCTCCGCCGCGCCAAGTTCACCCGGCGGCTCCCCGCCGAGCTCTCGGAGCTCGCTGGCCCGGCCCATGGCATCGTCGGCCTGCCGCTGCACATGGCATGGTCCGGGCTGACCCGGTTCGATCTCGACCAGCCCCGGCTGAGGATGAGCTTCTACCGGATCGTCCTGGCCGAGGGGATGCACGACGATCTGGTGCAGTACCTCAACCAGGACCTGCTGATCAGCATGTGGCCCGTCCTCCGCACTTTGATCAGCCGCGATGCCCGCGACGCCTGGGAGAGCGCCTTCGCCGAGCTAGCTCATGCCCAGGCCGTCGCGTGAACCTCACGGAGCTGCACCGGCGACTGCTTTGTGACGTGCTCGCCGTGGGAGGCGCCTACCCACTCGTCCTCACCGGCGGCTACGCGGTCCAAGCGCATGGGTTGGTCGACCGGCTCAGCCAGGACCTGGACGTCGCTAAGAGAATCCGGAACGGATGGAGAACATCGCGAGGACCGTACGCGCGGGACTGGAAGAACGCGGTTGGCACGTTCGGGCGTTGGAAACCGATCTCCTGTCCGCGCGGCTGATCGTCACCGACGCCGGCAGCGGAGAAGAGTGCGAGGTCGACATCCTCAAGGAAGCACTCTGGCGCCCTCCGGTGGAGACCGAACACGGTCTGGTGCTCTCCCTCGAAGACGTGGTCGGCACCAAGGTGCGCGCATTGGCCGACCGCGGGCTCGCTCGCGACCTGATTGATGTCCGGGCTGCGGCGGACCGTTGGAGTCACACCGAACTGGAAACACTCGGCCGACGCCATGCCCGCGACACCTTCGACCTCGACGACCTCCAGACCCGGCTCACCGGCATCGACCGGATCGACGACGCCGAGTTCGCCGCGTACGGCCTCGACGAAGCAGCCACCGCCGAACTGCGCAGGTGGGCACAGTCGTGGGCCGACGACATCACGGAGCGGCTCCACGAGCTGGAAATCGATGACGAAATCTGAACCAGCCCCCAGCACTTCAGCGGCGCACCGTGCGGGCACGTTCAGGCTGTCTCGCCCAGCGACTTGCAGCACCGTCCCGCGCGTTTCGTGCCATGACCGTCCTCGTGCGGATGGGGGACTGAGGCGAGGCTCAGCGGACCGTTCCGTCGATGGTCCGAGACGAAGGGCGGCCCGCACCAGTCGTGCCCCGAACAAGGCGGTCAACAGCGGTCAATGACGGGTACCGCGACAGGTGGGACAGGTTGCTGTCAGCACCCGTTTGCGCTGGTCAAAGGCAGGGTCCGCCCTGACCACCCCGTGATTCCCAAGCTCGGAGCACGGGTTCGATTCCCGTCACCCGCTCCAGCACAAAGCCCCAGGCCAGCGGCCTGGGGCTTCTTTGTTGTCCAGACCATGCCAAGCGCCTTGCGCCAGATCCGCACCACCTCTGGAGCCTTCTCGAGGCCTCTGGATGGGGACTCGGGAATGAACTCCAAACGGCCCTGTCCGCGTGCGGGTGGACGGAGCAGCACGGAGGCTGCGCTCATGGAGAAGTACACCACCAACGAGAGCCCCATTGCTGCGTACGGCAGCCCGCCCCCCGCGGAAGCGTGGTTGGTCACCGCAGACAGGGGCAGCCTCCAGCAGGCTCTGTCAGCCATTGACGAGCAAGCCGCCGAGCGGAGCGCCGATGCGATCGTCGGTCTTCGCATTGCCGTAGCGCAGTCCGAGAGTGGGCAGGGCTCCGGACGGAGCTTCGTCGTCTACGGGACCGCGGTGAAGTACTTCTGACCCCGGGCTCGGTCACGGCTCCGGCCGCTGGGCGCAGTGATCATCTCGAGGTCCCCCAGACCTCTGCTGTGCGCCGATGCCTGGACGGAAGCGAAGGGGGGTGCAACGTGGCATGGCTTGTTCTGGTAGGGGCGCTTCCGGGGGCGCCGTGTGCGGGGCCGGACGTTCTTGAATCACCGCCGTGGCGGACGTGCACCAGAAATCGAACCTGTGTGGCAATTCGGTCATGGCGCGAACCACGTTTCCTCACGACCTGGTCCAGGCGCAGCACGACTGGAATCGCACGTACGCGGCGCTCGCCGCGCCCCGACCCCGCAAACGCCGACATTCCCGCCGGTGGTTCGGGACGAAGTGCGCCCCGTGATTCCCCATGCTCAGAGCGCGGGTTCGATTCCCGTCACCCGCTCCATGTCAAAGCCCCAGGCCAGTCGCCGGGGGCTTGTCGTCTGAGTGATACGCGCCCATAAGCAGGGGCACCTCGATCACAGCCGCGCACCGGTTGGTGGTCATCCGGATGCGCGATCTCGTCACCGTGGAAGCGTGACCAGCCCGGCTCGCTGACGGCTCCACGGTCAGGACAGTCAGGTCGACCGGCCACGCTATTGGCCGGTCTGTGGGTTCTCCGCGACGCTCGGGTATGCCGGGCTGATACCGGTGTCGATGAGGATCTGTCCGGCCTGGGTGGCGTTGTCGGCCTGGACGGCCTTGGCCATCGCGGCACGCGCCGCCTCGGGCGTTGCCTGCGGCGGCACCACCAGGAGGGAGAAGTAATCCTGATCGCCACGGGTGATGAGGACCGTGTCGTCGCCGACCGGGAAGGAGTCGATGTGTACGACTCGGTTGTCGATGATCAGGCGCGTCGGCAGCCCCTCCCAGGCACTCGCGTCCAGGCCCACGCACGTGATGGGGCCGAGGTGCTGGGTCAACGCGTGGACCAGGCTCGGCAGTTCGGCGCCGATGTCACGTGAAAGCGGCCACCACGCGCCGTCGAGAACTCCCTCGCGCGCATGCGTCGTCTCCAGCCTCAAGAGGGCTGTCCCGGGTTTCACGGCCTGGTGGATCGAGTCCGGCAGCAGCCTGCCGAGGTGCGGTGGGATCTTGGAATCGGAGTCGGCCATGGTGTGCTCGCCCGTCTGCGGGTTCGGTACGTCCGCTGATCGCCTGTGGCGCCTCGGCGTGGCTGCCGACCATGCGGACCCCCTCGGTAGCTTCACCGTACTCCGCGTGTCGGCGTAGGGCGCACGGGCCCGCGTGCTCGATAAAACGCCTGGTCACGCACAGGATCATCGGATCAATGACCGGAGTACAGTGAAGAGGCCGGGAGTACTTCGCGCACCGGCTCCAGGCTGGTGTCGTTTTCGGCGAGCGACAACGCCGGGCCGCTGAGAAGCTGCCCGGAGGTAGGTCCGCACCATGAGCGCCACCACCGACGCCCGCACGGCAACAATCCGTGAGCGCAGGCCCTCACCACCGGCCCGCTTGTCACTGACCCCCGCAGGCAGGATTCCAGGTCTGCTGAACGGCGCGTGGTGGCCTCACTCGCGCGACCTCTACCGCGAACTGCCCGCCCTGACAGAGGTGCTGGACGGACGGTGGGGACGGATCACCCGTGTCTCGGTGAACCCCGTCCACTGGCCCGTGGTCCCTCGCAAGGTTCCCGTCAGCGGGCATACGGTCCATGTGGGGCGGTTCACCGGTGAGCAGGATCCGCACACGCTGATACTGCTCTCCTACACCGTCGGTCGGTGGGACCTGCTGGTGATCCCGCCGGAAACCGATGCTCCTGCTGCCGCCCGGCTGATGTCCGCCGCGGCCGCCCCGGGGACCCTGCGCACCGCGAGTGACCTGATGGCGGACGAGGACACAATCCGGGAAGAGGCGGAGTCCCGGGCCCAGGAAGAGGAGTGGGAGACCGAGGGCGGGCCTGCACCCCCGGCCGGCGCGAGCCGCACCGGGCTTCCGCGCTCTGCCCAGGGAAGGTGAGGACCGTGGAGAACCTCAAACGACGTCGGCCTTTCCGTGACCGGGGGGCGACGGGCGTGACGCCTTGCCCTGGCGAGGAAGGTGGCCTGGCATGACACCCGCGGACACCCCGCCCGCCGCCGGGCGCGCCGAGGTTCGGATCGTCGCCGCGTCCCCCGAAGCCGCCCGCCAGGTCGCGGAAGTGCTCCGGCGCTGCTTCGCCGCCGGCGAACAGCGCAGCTACCCCGCCGGTCACGACGGAGGCACCCGGCTGCACCTCACCGTGGACACCACACACACCGCCGAGCCCACGCGGTCCTGGCTGGCGGCCACACGGGCCGGCGACCGAGCGCAGGCGGACGAGGCCTGAGAGCAGCGGAGCGGCTCAACCGTCGGCCCTGGCCGTTGCCGCTCCGCAGCGTAGGTCTCAGCGGCTGCCGGAGAGTTCGCCGCCGAGCTTGTCGTGGGTCCGGGCGCTGTGGTGGTTGAGCCTGATGATCTCAATGCTCTTGCCGCATGTGCTGGGATCCGGGGCCCCTCGGGCGGAGCCTGCCCTTCCCGCTTCGCCTCGCTGGTTTCGTACCGGCAGGCCAAGCACGGCCGCGCCAGTTCGACCTGCCGGGACGTGGCAGCGGGCGACGGCGGCGGCGACCGTCGTAGGGGAGCGCAAGCCATGAGAAGCAGTCCAGAGGGAGGATCGACGATGGCCGACACCGCAACGCTCGACCGCAAAGACTGGCGGACCGCGCTCGATCAGGTCACCGCCGACCACAGCGGGGAACTTGTCACCGTCGAAGTGCTGGACCCGTCGGTCGCGCATGGGTACGAGGCCGAGCGGCTGCCCTTCTCCTCCCTCACCTACGACCCGAAGGACGATGTGGTGGTCGTCGCGGTCGGCGGGCAGTCGCCGCGTTACCCGGTCGTGCTGCGGCACATGGTGTCGCACCCCAAGGAGATCGATGTCGCCACGCTGGACATCCCGGAGACGGCCGTCCGGGTCGTCGCCCCGGACGAGAGCGCCACCTTGATCACCTTCTACCCGGCGGAATCAGGGAAGGGGTCCTGAAACCGCCGCCTCGACTGACCTGGCTCGGTAACCTTCGCTCCCGCATCGTCGCCGCCCAGGCAGCGCTGGAGTTCATCGAGTGCGCCCCCGCCTGCGAGCACGACGACATCACCCAGCGCCTGTACCACCAGCAGAGGATCGCAGAGCCCATCGGCGCCGACGCTCCGGGGGCGCCGGGGGCTCCAGGAGGTGTTCGCCGGTGGGATCTTCCTGGCGAGGCCGGGAGGGCTCCGGAGGTCTGAGGCCGCATGACGCAGTGTGGGCGGCCGAAGGACCCAGGTACCGCGGGCTGTTGAAGGGGGGAGGGCCGTCCGGCCCTGTTTTCAGCCCCGGTGTCGGGCGACGAGGACGAGGCCTGGGCACCACGGGTAGGGTCCTTTTGCCCCGTCACGCTGAGTGGAGACGGGGCGGCGTCAGCGGGCGATAGCGCCGCGGGATGTGGCGTTCGTCGTAGCCGGAGGAGTGCGTTTCTGTGTCGAGCACGAGGACTTGGTTCATCCAACGCGCCACCGACCGCCGCCCGTTCGCCGTTGCGCACCGCCGAAGCGGGCCGTTCATCCGGCTGTCCTCGTCCTCCGGCTATGGCCCGCCGACCCTAATCTAGTGCTGCTGTACAGCCGCTCGGGAGATGGGAAAGGGGATCGGCGATGCCGCTGAGTACCGGGGATCCGGAATCGATAGGCGGCTACGTTCTGATCGACCGGCTCGGTTCGGGCGGCATGGGAGTCGTCTATCTCGGGCGCTCGGCCTCGGGGCGGCAGGTCGCGGTCAAGATCGTGCACGAGATGTTCGCGCAGGACGAGGAGTTCCGTACGCGCTTCCGGCAGGAGATCGCGGCGGCGCGCAGGGTGAGCGGGGCGTTCACCGCTCCCGTGGTGGACGCCGATCCGGACGCCGAGCGGCCGTGGATGGCCACGCTGTACGTGCCGGGGCACACCCTGTCCCAAGTCGTACGGAAGGAAGGCCCGTTCAGCGGGCGGGAGTTGCGAACGCTGGGGCTGGGGCTCGTGGAGGCGCTGCGTGACATCCACCAGGTCGGGGTGGTGCACCGGGACCTGAAACCGGCCAACATCCTGATGGCCGAGGACGGGCCGCGCGTCATCGACTTCGGCATCTCACGCGCCGCCGACAACCAGACCCTCACCCTCACCCTCGGGCGGCTGCTCGGTACGCCGCCCTTCATGTCGCCGGAGCAACTGCGCGCTCCCCGGGAGGTCACCGCGGCCTCGGATGTGTTCTCGCTGGGCTCGCTGCTGGTGTACGCGGCCAGGGGCACCGGACCGTTCGACGCCGACAGCCCCTACCTGTCGGGCTACCAGGTGATGAACGAGCCGCCGACGCTGGACGGAGTCCCGGAGCCGCTCCGGGGGATCGCCGAGCGCTGCCTGGACAAGGACCCGGCCGCGCGGCCGGGCCTGGACGAGCTGCATCGCATGCTCCGCGCGCTGCCGGATTTCGCCGCGACCGTTCCCCCGAGCTCCGAGGGGCCTCCGGAATCTGCGTCCCCTGGAGAGGACGGGATCCCCGGAGAGGACGGCCTCCCGGGAGGGGGCGGGACCGGAACCTCCTCCAGGCCCGGGACCGGCCGCGGACGTCGAGGACGGCTGATCCTCACCGGCGTCGGCGCCGCCCTGGCCGTCAGCGGGCTGAGCATCGCGGCCACGGTCCTCGCCCCGGGCTCGAGCGCGCCGCCGGACGCGTCCACCGCGTCCGCCACCGGCCGCTCGCGCCCCGTGTCACTGCCCGAGCGCTGGCGCCCGTGGCGGGCGGCCCTGCGGTACGACTCCCAGGATCCCCCGCTCGATTACGGGGAGTCCGGTTGTGTGTCGGACGGCAGCGCGCTGTACTGCGGCGGAAGCGGCTTCACGGTCGCCAAGGTCGACGCCGCCACCGGTCGCGTGCGGTGGCGGACGGGCACCAGGCCCCAGAGTGCGCGACCGATCGGGGTGAGGGACGGGGTCGTCTACGTCTACGAGGAGCCGACCGACGAGAGCCGCCGGGTGGTGGCTCTGGACGCCGACACCACGAAGCGGCGGTGGGCACGCGAGATCAGCGTGTCCGAGCCGGCGTACCTGTTCAACGGCGGCTTGCTGACGCTGTCGCCCCGGCACACGCGGATCTCCGCCTACGGGAGGTCGGGTCAGCTCCTGTGGCAGTCGCCGAAGCGGGACGGGGCGGTCTGCTATCTGAAGGTGCTGGGAGGCGCCCCGTACAGCATGTGCTCACCCCCCGAGGCGGACGGTGACCCGATGGCCGAGGGCCCGTACACCCTGCTGCGGCTCGACCCCTCCGACGGCACGCAACGCGAACTCGCGACCCTCCCCCGGAAGACGCTGAGCCTCGGCGTCATCGACGGGCAACCCCTGTTCCTCGCCCCCCAGACCGCGAAGGACGTGTACGAAGCGGGGTACGAGCGGCCGTACAACGCGCTGCTCCGGGTGGATCCGCGCACCGGCGAGATCAGGCGGACGCCGCTGAGACGTCCGGCGCACGGCTCGGCCACCCTCCTGGACGGTGTCGTCTACTTCGCCCGGGCCAACGGGACGGTCACCGCGATATCGGCGGACAGCGGCAAGCAGGTGTGGCAGCGGGCGACGGACACGGAGAGCCTGTCCGCGCCGGTGGAGTCGCGGAAGTACGGGCAGGTCTACTTCTCCAACCGCTTCGGCCGTCTGCTGGCGCTGGACCGCGACACCGGCGCGGAGAAGTGGCGCACCGCCGCGCTGAACGACGCCGGGTCCGCGGCGGAGGGCACAACGCCGAGCGTGCAGCTCGTCAAGGACGCGATCGTGGCGATGGCCGGGGACACGGCCTTCTCCGTACGCCCGGACCGGCCGACGGACCGGCCGACGGCCCTGCCGTCCGCGTCCCGAACGCGGGCCGTCAGCGGGAGCGGGGCGCCGTAGCCGTCCGGGAGCGGCGGGCGGGCGCGATACGGCTCTGTTCGGCGGGGCTCAGGCGGATGACGGCGTCGAGGCCGCGCTCCGGGGCGGGGCGCAGGGTGACGTCACCGCCGCCGGCGCGGGTGAGGCGCTGCACTATGGGCAGGCCGAGGCCGGTGCCGTCGTGGTCGGCGTCGGACGCCCGCCAGAAGCGGTCAAAGGCCCGGTTCCGCTCGGCTTCGGTCATGCCGGGGCCCTGGTCGATGACATGGAGCTCGGGCCCGTCCGGCCCGTGGGCGCGGGCGAGGGTGATGGAGGTGCCCGGTGGCGAGACGCGCAGTGCGTTGGAGAGGAGGTTGTCGACGATCTGCTCAAGGCCGCCCGGGACGGCCAGGACCGACCCGAGCCGCGGGCCGGTCACGGTGATGTCGACATAACTCTCGGCCGCGAAGGCCGTCCAGGTGGCGGCTCGGTCGGCGACGACGGCGTCGAGGTCGACGGCTTCCGGGGTGGTGCCCGAGTTCTCCAGCCGGGCGAGGGCGAGCAGTCCCTGGACCATGCGGCTGAGCCGTTCGACCTCCGCGACGGCCTCGTCGAGGCTGGGCTGGACGCGCGGATCCAGATGGGGCTCGAAGTTCTCCAGCCGCAGGCGTAGGGAGGTGAGTGGGGTCTTCAACTGGTGGGACGCCTCGGAGGCGAACGCCTCCTGGGCGCGGAGCAGATGCTGGAGCCGGGACGCCGTGCGGGTGAAGGCGCACGCGAGGCGGCGCAGCTCCGGCGGGCCGAAGTCGGTGGCGGGCGGATCGGTGAGGCTCCCGTCGGCGAGTTGCGCGGTGGCGTGCTCCAGGGCACGGACCGGGCGGGTGATCCAGCGGGCCAGCGCGGAGGCGATGAAGGTGACCGCGGCCAGCACCCCCAGGCCGACTCCTGCCAGCGCCAGCCAGGCGTCATGGATCTTCCCCTGGAGTGCGGCCAGGGAGGAGACCACCCGTACGGCGCATCGCACCTTGGGTCCCGAGGTGCCGGGCACCGTGGCGGAGAAGGCGTCGCCGTGCACAGCCGGGTCACGACCGGTTCCACTGGTCGGCCTGTGGCGCAGTGCGTGGGCGATGTCCGGTCGTGCGGACAGGTCCGTGCCGACCGCGGTGGCGCGTGCGGTGTCGGTGAGGACGAGGCCCTTCCGGTCGGTGACGAGTACCCGGCTGCCGGTACGCCGGGCGTAACGGCGTGCCAGGTCGGCGATATCGGCTGCCGCGCCGTCCTCGACCTTCTCCTCGAAGACCTCCGCGAGCATCGCGGCGCCCTGCTGGGCGGCGTTGGAGAAGCGGGACAGTTGCCCGCGGGCGTAGACATAGCCGAACGGCACCTCAAGAGCGAGCAGCACCAGCAGTATCAGGCTCAGATAGCTGAGGAGCAGACGGCGGGTCACCGCGCCGCCTGATCGGGGTATTCGGGCGCGGTCAGCCGGAATCCGATGCTGCGGATGTTTTCGATCCAGGCGGAGTCACCGAGTTTGCGGCGCAGTGCGGCGATGTGCACATCCAGGGTCTTGGTGGGGCCGAAATAGTTCGCCTCCCACACGGTGTCGAGGATCTGCCGCCGGGAGCACACGGCGCCGGGGTCCTCGGCGAGGCAGACCAGCAGATCGAATTCCTTGGGTGCCAGGGCGACGGGGGTTTGGTGCAGGCGCACCTGGCGGGTGCGGCGGTCGATCGTCAACGGGCCGATGGACTGGGCGCCGGGCGGCCCCGCGGGGGCGGGGCCGCCGGATGAGCCCGGTGCGGAGTGCGGTTCCGGCCGGCCGCCGTCGAGGGCGGCCGGGCTGGTGCGGCGGGCGACCGCGCGGATACGGGCCACCAACTCCCGCACGCCGAACGGCTTGGACAGATAGTCGTCCGCGCCCAGTTCCAGGCCCAGGACCCGGTCGACCTCGTCGTCACGTGCGGTGATCATGATGATGGGAACGGCGGAACGGCCGCGCAGGGCCCGGCAGACATCGATGCCGTCCATGTCGGGCAGTCCCAGGTCCAGGAGCACCATCTCCGATTCGGCGGCCGACAGGGCCTCCGCGCCGGTCCTGGCCCGTTCCACGGCGAACCCGAAGCGGTTCAGGCCCTCCGCCACCGGCCCGGCCACCCGGTCATCGTCCTCGATCAACAAGACACGCATGTCGACAGGGTCACAAACGCCGTGCTCCCCGTGCGGTGCGTTCAGCGCAATCTCCCAAGATTCAGTGACAGCACGGCCCCAGGTGGCGCTGTCCTCACCGCCGTCTCGTCCTGGGCGGCGCCCTTTCCACAACCCTAGGACACGGCCGTTCAGGGGAGTGCAAGCAAGTGATAAGGGTGGGGCAAGGAAACCGTTAAGAATTTCCGAAGCCGGAGGAGTCCCGGCCCCGCGCCAAAAATAGACCGGTCTTGTATGACCGCTGTATTTGCGCTGTCCGGCCGTTTACTCGCCGTCCCGTAACGTCGATTGCGGCAGCCGGCCGGCCGAGCCGGAACCTCCTCACAATGCCCGGCAATATGCCATGCGAAACCGCGCGGATATGACGCTGCGCAGTTCCGTTCCGGGCGGGACGGTTGATATGACAGAGACGACGAGGGCCGAGTTGTGCCGGGTACGTCCGGAGCTGGTCGAGCCGTTCACGGCCGCACTCCCTGGAGCGCGGGCCGCGGTGCTCGGCCGGCTGTGGGGGGCCTTCGCCCGCGAGCCCCTGCCCGGCATCGCCGAGCGCCACCACGAAGCGGACGATCTCGTGGTCACCGTGGAGGGCGGGGTCCGGCTGACCGGTCCCGCCGCCTGCGCACGACGGTTCGCCCAGGTGCCCGAGGACTTCACGGTGGCCGGTCCCCACGGCCCGATCGACGAACCGGCCATGCTGCTGGCCGCCCTCGGACAGCGCACCCCGGCGGCGCGGCGGCTGGCGGCCGAACTCGACAACAGCGTGGCCAACCTCGCCCTGGCTCGCGCCGCCAACACCGGGAGCACCCAGGTCAGCGACTCGGCCGACGCCGAACAGTCAGTGGTGGACGGCCATCCGCAGCACCCCTGCTGCCGCACCCGGACCGGTCTGTCGGTCGCCGAGGTCCTCGCGTACGCACCCGAACACCACCCGGTGGTCGACCTGGTCCTGCTCGCCGTCCCGGCGAGCCGCTGGCAGTCCACCGGCGACTGGCCGCGGGCACTGCGCGACGGCGACACCGTCCTGGTGCCCGTCCACCCCTGGCAGCGTGACCACGTCCTCACCCACCACCCCGAACTGACGGTCACCGCGCGGACCATCCCGGCCCGGCCGCTGCTGTCGCTGCGTACGCTGGCGCCACTGGACGTCCTGCCGGGCTGCCACATCAAGACCGCGCTGGACGTACAGGTCACCAACTACCGGCGCACCATCTCCCCGGCCGAGGTCTGCGACGGGCCGCCGCTGTCCGATCTGGTCTACGCCGTCCTCGACAAGACCGGGTACGGCGACCACCTGCGGGTCCTGCGCGAACTGGGCGGCGGCTCGGTGCGGGTGAACGGCGGCGAACCGTCGGCGAGCCTCGCCGCGATGATCCGGGAAGCCGGCGAACGGCACCTGGGCCCCGGCGAGATCGCCGTCCCTCTCACCGCCGTTCACGCCACCGGCGCCGCCCTGGTGACCGGCGACCCCGTGCGCTGGCTCACGGACTTCGCCGATCTGGTACTGCCGCCCGCGCTGACGCTGCTGTCCATGGGGATCGCGCTGGAGGCGCACGGCCAGAACACCCTGGCCGTGCTGTGCGAGGGACGGCCGGTGCGGGTGCTGTACCGGGACCTGGACGGAGTGCGGATCCACCCCGGCCGGCTGACCGCCCATGGCTTCACCCTGCCGCCGCTGGCCGGCAACCGGACGGGCGATGACACCGGGGCACTGCGCACCAAACTGTTCGGCGGCCTGCTCGGCGGAGTCTTCAGCGAGCTGGTCGACGTCCTCGCCCGCACCCGCGGTGCCGCACCGGAGGACTTGTGGGAGGCGGTGGGCACGGCCGGCCGCCGGGTGTACGACGGCCTGCCGGACACCGGGGACGCCGCGGTGTTCTTCGGCGACACCCTGCCGCTGAAGGCGACCATCGCCATGCGCCTGGCCGACGACCCGGCCAGGGCGCAGTGGATCCCCGTCCCCAACCCCCTGGCCCGGTACCGCTGACGACGCCCACCAGTCCTGTCCCCCACGCACGCACTGGAGCCGTTTCCCATGACCGTCCCGAGCACCACCACCCCCACCCTGCCGAGCCGGCCACCCGCCGATACCGCCGACGCCGTCACCGCCCACACCCTGCTCAACTGCCTGATCCGCGAGGTCTCCGCACCAGAGCACCAGGTCACCGTCGACCGCGACCGGCTGCTGCTGCGCCTGCCCCGGCGCGACATCCTGCTGCGCGCCCCCTTGCGCCGCGTCTCGCTGATCGGCGCCCATCGGTTCACCGGCCCCGTCCAGCGCTACGACGGTGCCGCCTGGGTCACCGTGGGCTGGCGTGAGCTGGCCGCGTACGTCCAGGACGAGCTGGAGCTGCGCACCGGCATCGCCAACGGCGAGTTCCTCCCCCAGGTCACCGACAGCCGCGAGACCGTCCGCACCATCCTGGAGCACCGCACCACCGATCCGGCGGCGGCCACGCCCGAGGACGCCTATCTGCAGTCGGAGCAGTCCCTGGTCTTCGGCCACCGCTACCACCCCGCCCCCAAGGCCCGCGCCGGCGCCCCGGAGGGCTGGCTGGCGTACGGCCCGGAGACGGGCACCCGCTTTCCGCTGCGCTACCTCGCCGTGCGCCGCGGTCTCGTACGGGAGGAGGGCGATCTGCGCGATCTGGACGCGCTGATGCCACGGGCCGACCCCGGGTTCGTCACCCTGCCGGTGCACCCGTGGCAGTACGAGCTGCTGCGCGGCCACCGCGCGCTGCGCGAGGCGATCGCCACCGGGGACATCACCGACACCGGCGTCGGCGGGCCGGACTTCGCGCCGACCGCATCGGTGCGCACGCTCTACCAGCCTGATGCCGACACCTTCCTGAAGTTCAGCCTGAACGTCCGGCTCACCAACTGCGTGCGCAAGAACGCCGCCTACGAGCTGTCCGGCGCCGTCGCCCTCAACTCCCTGCTCCAGCCGGTCTTCGCACGGCTCGGCGAACGGTTTCCGGACTGCGCGCTGCTGGCCGAGCCCGGCTACCGCAGCATCGCCCCGGGCGGGGACACCGACCTGCTGGAGGGCTTCGGTGTGATCGTCCGCTCCGGACTGCGACCCCACCTCAAGCCCGGTGTGACACCGCTGCTGTGCGCGGCGGTCGCCGACGAGCACCCCACCGGCCCGGCTCAGGTCTCCCGGCTGCTCGCGCGCGCCGGCACGGACGCTCTGGACTGGTGGGACACCTACCTGCGGCTGCTGCTCCCACCAGTACTGACCGCCTACTTCGAGCACGGCGTCGTCCTGGAGCCCCATCTGCAGAACGTCGTCGTCGGCGTGCACCCCGACGGCTCCCCGGCGCAGATGTTCTTCCGCGACCTGGAAGGCACCAAGCTCCTTCCCGGACACCACCGCGATGCCCTCGCCGCGCTGCCCGAGCACGTAGGCGGCCCGCTGATGTACGACGCCGAACGCGGCTGGAACCGGGTCGCGTACTGCCTGCTGGTCAACCACGCCGCCGAGCTGCTCGGTGCCCTGGCCGACACCGACCCGGCGCTGGAACCGGCCCTGTGGGGCCTGGTCCGCGACCACCTCGACGCCTGTGCCCGCACGGTCGGCGACCCGCCCCGGCTGCGCGCCCTGCTGTCCGGCGTACCGCTGCCCGCCAAGGCCAATCTGCTGCTGCGCTGGTCCCGCCGGGCCGACCGGCACGCCACGTATGTCCCCCTGCCCAGCCCGCTGGGCGAGGACTTCCCCCGGGAGGCGGCATGCTGAGGCCCGCACTCCTCGACCATGTGCGCGGCCTGGCCGCCGAGGACCTGCCGGCCTACGTCTACGACCTGCGGAGTCTGCGCGAGCACAGCCGCGCCATCCGGGCCGCCCTGCCCGAGCGGGTCGAGCTGCTGTACGCGGCCAAGGCCAACTCCGACCCCCGGCTGCTGCGGGTGCTCGCCGACCATGTCGACGGCTTCGAGGTGGCCTCCGGAGGCGAACTGCACCACGTCCGCGCCCTCTTTCCCGACACCCCGATCGCCTTCGGCGGCCCCGGGAAGACCACCGCCGAACTGGCCCAGGCGGTCCAGGCGGGCGTCCACCGCCTGCACATCGAGAGCGAACACGAACTGCGGGTCCTCACCACGGTGCTGGGCGACCGCGGCGCCGACATCCTGCTGCGGGTCAATCTGCCCTTGAGCCCGGGGCCGGTGGCGCTGGCCATGGGCGGGCAGGCCGGCCCGTTCGGCCTGGACCCGGAGCGGCTGGACGCCTGCCTGGCGGTGATCGCCGCCGACCGGCGCGTCCGGCTGCGCGGCCTGCACGTCCACCTCGCCAGCGGCCTGGACGCCCCCGCCCACCTCGACCTGGCCTCGGACGTCCTGGACTGGGCGCGCGGCTGGGCGACCGACCGGGACGCGGAGCTGACGGAGGTCAACATCGGCGGCGGCATGGGAGTCGACTACGCACGCCCCGACCAGCGGTACGACTGGAACGCCTTCGGAAGCGGCCTGCACCGCCTCCTGGCCCACCACCCCGGCCTGACGGTGCGGATCGAACCAGGCCGCTCGGTCACGGTCTACTGCGGCTGGTACGTCACCCAGGTCCTGGACCTCAAACGCAGCCACGGCCAGGCGTTCGCCGTGCTGCGCGGTGGCACCCACCATCTGCGCACCCCCGCCACCAAACAGCACGACCAGCCCTTCCGGATCATCCCCGCCGACGATTGGCCCTGGCCATGGGAGCGCCCGCGGGCACGGCAGGAGCCGGTGACGCTCGTCGGGCAGCTGTGCACTCCCAAGGACGTCCTCGCCCACCGCGTCCCCGTCGAGCTGCTGCGCACCGGCGACCGGATCGCGTTCGCCATGGCCGGCGCCTACGCCTGGAACATCTCCCACCACGACTTCCTCATGCACCCGGCCCCGGCCTTCCACCACCTGGACGAGGTCCCGTCCCTCCCCACGCCATGAGCAAACACCGCCGTATCCGCACCCGCGGCCGGCGGCGGGCCCCGAGCGCGGCACTCGTCCCGCTCGGGGCCCGCAACTTCCGCCGCTATCTGCTCGGGCAACTGGTCTCCAACGTCGGCACCTGGATGCAGCGCGCCGCCCAGGACCTGCTCGTGCTCCAGCTCACCGGCAACAGCGGCGGCGCCGTCGGCGTGCTGACCGCCCTGCAGTTCCTGCCCCAGACGCTGTTCGGCCTGACCGGCGGCGTCATCGCCGACCGCTTCCCCAAACGCCGGCTTCTGCTGATCACCCAGACCGCCATGGGCGTACAGTCGCTGCTCCTCGGGCTCCTGACCGTCACCGGCACCATCGCCCTGCCGTCCCTGTACGCGCTGGCCTTCGTGCTCGGCACCGCCACCGCCCTGGACCAGCCCGCCCGCAACGCGTTCATCTCGGAACTCGTCGAGCGGGCCCTGGTATCGGGCGCGGTGAGCCTGAACTCCGCCCAGTTCAACGTGGCCCGCGTCCTCGGCCCGGCCCTCGCGGGCCTGGCCGTCGCCGCAGCGGGAGCCGGCCCCGTCTTCCTGGTCAACGCCGCCTCGTACCTGGCCGTCCTGTACGGGCTGACCACCATCCGGACCGACGAACTCCACGCCCCGCGCGAGCCCGGACGACGGGACAGCCGCCTGGCCGACGCCTTCCGCCATGTCGCCGCCACTCCGGACCTGCTCCTGCCGATCACCGTCATCGGCTTCGTCGGCACCTTCGGGCTCAACTTCCAGATCACCATCTCCCTGGTCGCCATCACCGTCTTCCACTCCGGCGCCGCCGCCTTCGGCTACCTGTCGGCCGCCTACGCCGTGGGCAGCCTGATCGGCGCCCTGCGCGGCACCGGCCGCCGCCGGACGCCGACCGCCCGACGCCTGGTCGCCTCGGCCGTCGCGTTCGGCCTGCTGGAGGCCGCGGTCGGTCTCACGCCCGGTTACGCCACCTTCCTGATCCTGCTGATCCCCACCGGCCTCGCCTCGGTGACCGTGACCACCACCGCCAACTCGCTCACCCAGCTCAGCGCCGATCCCCGGATGCGCGGCCGCGTCATGTCCCTCTACTTCCTCGTCCTCCTCGGCGGCACCCCCATCGGCGCGCCCCTCGTCGGCCTGGTCTCCGATACGCTCGGCGCCCGCTTCAGCCTCATCCTCGGCGGCCTGATCTCCGCCGTCTCCGCGCTCACCCTCTCGGCCCTGATCAGGGCACGCGCCCGGCGCCCACGAGCGGCCGGACCAGCGAGGACTCCCCCGGCAGACCGCCACGCAGACACCGCGGTCACCAGTACGGAAGGATCAGCCCCGCCTCCGCTCGCGCCCGCACCATGAACGTCACCATCGACGACCGTACGGGCAACGCGCCCTGACCGCGTTCCCCCACCAACGGCCCTGCCGAGGCTGTGGCCGCCGCGGCTCTTGCCGCGGTGCCCGGCGACTGGTTGGGTACCGCGGACGAGCCCTCACCAGTCCGCTGCGAGGGCGGGAGGACGTTGAGGTGAGAGCGGTGGAATCCGTGACAGGGCAGGACGTACGGGGCACTCTGCCCCCAGGACTTGGTGACGCGATACGTGCCACCGCCGAGGACATCGCGGTACTGCTGCGCGGCGCGGCCGACACCGGGGTTCCGGTGCCCGGGTCGCAGTGGACGGTCGGGGAGGCGGCGGCGCATCTGGCGCAGGCCAACGAGCTGATGGCGGACATCGCGGCCGGGAAGGCGCGCACCCACGGGGACGGCACGCCGCACAGCCTGGCCGAGGCCAATGAGCTCGCGCTCGCCGCGTTCGCCGAGCGTGCGGCCGAGCCGCTGGCCAACATGATCGTGGAGCAGGCCGACGCCTACCTCGAGGCGGCGGGCCGGCCCGCGCCGGAGGGCCCGATGGTCACACCGCTGGGGCCGATGAGCCAAGCCGTGCTGGGCTCGTATCTGCTGACACACATGCTCGGCCACGGCTATGACCTCGCCCGCGCGCTGGGCCGTCCGCATATGATCAACCGCGCCCGGGTCGAGCTGACGCTGCCCTTCCTCATCACGGCCATGCCACGGGTCGTCAACCCCGCCGCCGGCGCCGGGCTCACCGCCCGCTACACCATCCGCCTCCGGGGCGGCGCCCGCTTCGGCGCCACCTTCACCGACGGCGCGCCGGCCGTCAGTCCGCAGCCGCCGAGCCACCCGGACTGCACCATCCTCACCGAGCCGGTGGCCTTCCTCCTCATGGCGCTGGGCCGCCTCGGCCCGTGGGGCGCCCTCGCCCGGGGCCACGTCCTCGCCTGGGGCCGCAAGCCCTGGCTCGCTCCCCGCTTTCCGACCCTCTTCTCACCGCCCTGACCCGGCCTGACCTGCTCGGGCCCGCGGCGGCGGTATCGCTCGACTCGCCTGTGCCACCCAGGATGCCGGTTCGGCGGGGAGCCTGATCGACCAGAGGCTGCTGGGCGGACCTCGTCGCGCATGCCCCGTCCTCATTCCTCATCAGCCGGTCGCCGACTAAAGTCGTGTCCTTACCGCTGGTCGTGGGGGTGCCGGCGGGCAGGTCTTGGGACGCTGTCCCAGGGGTAGGGGGGGTACCGCATGAGTCGTCGCTCAAGCGGGTTGATCGGCATCTGGGCCGAGGCGCAGCGTCAGCAGCAGCGGCAGCGGGAGGCGCAGCGGCGGGCGTGGGAGCGGTCGCGGCAGGAGCAGGAGCGGGAGCAGCGGGCGTACGAGCGCGATCTGGCGCGCAGCCGGCGGGAGCAGCAGGCGGTGTACCGGCAGCATCGGGAGGCGGACGCGCGGCGGCGGACCGAGGAGCTGGAGGCGCGGGTCGAGGCGCTGCGAGGGCTGTTGGCCACCGGGTGCCGGGCTCCCTCCTTCCGTACGGCGGCGCTCGGCCGTCCCGAGCGGATCGAGTCCTTCGCGCCCGGTCAGCTCGCCCACCCCGTACCGATGCCGGATCCGCGGCACTACCAGGCCCAGGGCGGCGGTTGGGGAATCGGGGAGCAGCGGCGGGCGCGGGCGGAGCAGGAGGCGCGGGCGCGGTACGAGCGGGATCTGCGGGCCGCGCAGGCCGCTGAGGCAGGGCGTCAGCAGCAGTTGGCGGCGTACCGGCAGCAGTACGACCAGTGGGCCGAGGCCCAGTTGGCGGAGGTCCGGCGGCACAACGCCGGGATAGCGGAGCTGGTCTCGGCGCTCCGCGCCGGGGACGCCGAGGCGGCGGTGGAGTACTTCTCGGCGGCGCTGTACGCCTCCACGGCATGGCCGGAGGGCTTTCCGCGCCAGGTGTCCGCCGCGTACGACCCGGCCGCCCGGCAGCTGGTGCTGAACTGGGAGCTGCCGCGCTACGACATCGTCCCGGAGACGAGGAGCGTGCGGTACCTGCCGTCCGTGGATCAGTTCAAGGAGACGGCCCGGCCCGTCGCGCAGCGCCGGGCGCTGTACCGGGACGTCCTCGCGCAGTGCGTGCTGCTGGCGCTGCGCGATCTGTACGCGGCGGATGAGTTCGGCGCGCTGGATTCGGTCGCGTTGAACGGCTTCGTGGACGACCACGATCCGGCGACCGGCCGCCGGGCCCAGATCGTGCTGGCCACGGTCATGGCCACGCGTACGGCCTTCGGCGAGCTGCATCTGGAGCAGGTGAGCCCGGTGGACTGCCTGGCCGACGGGCTCCGCGGCCAGCTCTCCGCCCGCCCCGACCAGCGCACCGCCGTACGGCCGGGCCGGACGCCGGACGAGGTCGGCGACGGCGTCATCACCCACGGCGGGGGCGGGGAGGGGGACGAGGAGCCGGATCTGTACGAGATGGACCCGATCGCCTTCGAGTCGCTGGTCGCCGATCTCTTCCGGGCCATGGGGATGCGGGCGGTGATGACCCAGCGCTCGAACGACGGCGGGGTGGACGTGGACGCCATGGATCCGACGCCGATCCGGGGCGGCAAGATCGTGGTGCAGGTGAAGCGCTACCGCAACACCGTGCCGCCGACGGCGGTCCGCGATCTGTACGGCACGGTCCAGGCCACCGGGGCCAATAAGGGGGTGCTGGTCACCACGTCGGGGTTCGGGCCGGGGTCGCAT
Source organism: Streptomyces sp. NPDC005393 (assembly GCF_040606675.1). Lineage (NCBI taxonomy): Bacteria > Bacillati > Actinomycetota > Actinomycetes > Kitasatosporales > Streptomycetaceae > Streptomyces > Streptomyces sp. NPDC005393. The sequence goes on from NZ_JBEXFG010000005.1 coordinate 163,226, forward strand.
ACGTTCGCGGGCGGCAAGCCATTGGAGTTGGTGTCCGGTGGCGAACTGGTCGATCTGCTGCACCGGCATGGGTTGCGCGGGCGGCTGGGCGGCGGCGGTGGCCGTGGCGGTAGCGGCGGTGGGCGCGGGGGTACGTCCCGGCAACCGGCGCCGGAAGCGGCGAACACGGCGGACACGGCGAACACGGCCGACGCGGCCGACGCGGCGGGTGACCACAACGTGCTGGGCCTGTTCTGGTCCGGCGAGGTCGCCTTGGACGTATGCGCCCTCGTATGCCACGGGAACCGCGTCCTGAGCGACGACCACTTCGTCTTCTTCAACAACCCCCGGACCCCCGACAGAGCGGTCCGCGCGGTGGCCGCCGCCGCACCGGACAAGGCCGCGATGCGGGTGGCGTTCGACGCGCTGCCGGAGCGGGCCGACCGGCTCGTCCTCGTCGCCGCCGTCGACCCCGCCGCCGATCCCCGGGCGGATCTGTCGGGGTTCACCGACGCACGTATCCGGCTGCTCGACGCGTCGGGTGCCGAGCAGGGCCAACTGGACGTCTCCGACGGCCGCGACGGCGAAACCGCGCTGGTGCTCGGCTCCTTCCGCCGTCGCGCGGGCGGCGACTGGGACTTCGTCCTCGGGGGCAAGGGGTATCGCGGCGGACTGGAGGCACTGGTCCAGGAGTACGGCATCAACGTCACATAACCTGCGGCTTCGGTCCGCGCGCAGGATTAGGCACGGGGTTGCCTGTCGCCGGCACAGGTTCATCGGCAATACTTCCCGCCGTGGAGCAGAGCACAGGACCGATCATCCCGCCCATGCACACAGCCGGGACGGATCCGGGGTACATCCCCGGTCTGACGTCCCCGCGCCCTGCCGACGCGGAGGAGGAAGCCCCGGAAGAGACGGTGGAGCGGCCGCCCCAGGAGGCCGACGCCGAGAAGGCCGACGCCGAGAAGGCCGACGCCGAGGAGGAGGTCGACGCGGCAGAGAACGCCGACGCGGAAGAGGACGCCGAGGCGGAGTCCGAGGAGGGGGACGACCCCGAGGAGGGGGACGACGCCGAGGACGCCGAGGACGAAGACGGCGGGGTCGCCTTCGACGTCTCCGACCGGCGCGGTGCGATCGCGGCAGGGCGCACGGGCATAGCCTTCCGGCTCGACGATCAGGAGGCCGAGTTCGGCTGGGACGAGATCGGCGCGGTCGAGATCGATACGCCGCGGTTCGGCAAGCGGTTCTCCGTCACCGTCTACACGACCAACCGACGCTGGTACGAGGCCGATGTCGAGGCGTCGGCCAGGAGCCTCCTCAAGGAGTGGACGGCGCAGCTCGACGCGGTGCTGGACGCCTATTTCGAGGGGAACGCGGACGACGCGTAGCGGCCCCGGACAGTGATCTTCCTGCTCGTCCGGTCCTCGTCGCGGTGATGTGCGTACGGGCCGTCCGGACGCTGATCGCGTGCGTCAGGGAGGGGCGTCGGCCGGATCTCGCGGGACCCGGGCCACTGCTCGTCCTCGCACTGCTGGCGTTGCTCGGCGCGGGGGGCTCTAAGCCGGCGCCTGGGTCCTGTACTACCCGGCTGGTCTGGCCCGCGTGGGGGTGCGGGGGTTCCCCGTCTCGCACCGGGCGTTCCCGCTCAGCACCGTATGCCCCGGCGGGTCGGCGGGAGAGGGGCAGGAGATCGTTCCGCCGTGGCTGAACCCCGTGGTGATCGCTCTCCTCGTGATCTCCGCCGCGGTCGCGGTAGCGGCGACGGCCGCGTACGTGACTCGTAGACTGGAAGGGGATGAACCGCCAGTTAGTCGCACATAAGGGAGTGTGTGATGCGGCCCGATCAGCCTTCCTCCCTGTACGACCGTCTCGGTGGGGTCTACAACATCGCCGTCGTGGTCGATGACCTCATCGACCGGGTCGTCACGGACCACCGCCTCAACAAGAATCCGGCCGTCCACGAAGCGCACCACCGGGTCTCCGCTCAAGGGTTCAAGTACCTCGTCACGGAGATGGTGTGCTGGGCCGCGGGCGGGCCCCAGCGGTATTCGGGGCGGTCGATGACCGATTCGCACCGGAATCTGGGGATCACGGCAGACGAATGGACGGCCTTCATGGACGACCTGGACCGGTCGCTCGCCAAGTACCACGTGCCGACGGCGGAGACGGCGGAGGTGGTCGCCATCGTCGAGGGCACGAGGGACGACATCGTCCTCGGCCCGCCCCGCCCCGACGGGCCGTAGGCCCTGTCAGCACAGCCGCCGTTACGGCCGGCGGGTCGGGCGGGTGCGGATGAGGGCGAAGGCTGCCGCCGCCAGGCCGAAGACGCCGGCGGTCGGGCCGGTGATGCCCAGGGTGCGGGCCGTCGAGTCGTCGGCGTTGGAGTCGTCGGCCGCCGCCGAGGTCTTGGCGGCGGCGGCCCGGGCGGGGGACTTGGCGTTCGCCGGCTTGGTGAGGCGCGGGGTCGGGGCCGGGTCCTCCGGTTCCTCGCTCGCTGTCGCCGACGGGGACGCGCAGCTCAGTCGTGGACGAGCTTCTCGGCCTGGAAGGAGCCCGCGCCCGGCATCCGCAGGGCGATGCGCAGCGGTACGAAGACCACGGCCGCGAGCGCGCGGCCGAGCCGGAACGCGGCGGCCTCACCTGCTCGACACCGACGACTGGCAGGAGGCCGCCGAACGGGCCCAGCCCACCGGCCTCCCCGGCTTCGACGAGGGCGTGGTACTCCTCGACCTGCTCACGGAACTCGCCCCGGCCCGCCGCGAGATGTTCCTGCTCACCCAGGTGCTCGGCCTCCCCTGCGCCGACGCCGCCGCGGCCGGATGCCCCATCGGCACCGTCCGCTTTCGCGTGGCCCGCGCCCGCGAGGACATGACGGCCCTCCTGGACGCGGCCGAGTACCCCGGCCCCCGGCCGCTCGCCCTGGCGGGCTGACGCCGCCGGCGTCCGCGCCCGGATCAACCCGTTACGTGACCGGGGCCGTACTGCGACACACGCCCGTATCCCGGGACGAACAGCGGGGCTACAGTCAGGACTTCAGCAGCAGAATGACGAGGGGGCGGCCGTCGTATGACGCCGGATGATGCTGTGATCGGTTGCACGGGGCTGCTGGTGATCGGCACTCGTGGGGACGCCGGTCCCGGCGAGGTCCTGGTGCGGGTCAGAGGCGGTTCGGAGACCTTCCTCGCGTGGTCCACCGAGCCCCTGCCACAAGGGGCGTCGGTGCTCGTGATCGACTGCCGTGGCACTCGCCAGGTCGACGTCATCGAGTGGGCCGATCCATTGAACGCGTCGTCCGGCGCCGCCGGCGACGCCGGTTGAGGAGACGAAGGATGTTCGGTTACCGCGTGCCCGCCCCCGACCAGGCGATGCTGATCTCGGGAGGCAGGCGTGGTCAGGGGGGTGCGCCGTTCCGCGTGGTGACCGGGCACGGCAAGTTCGTGATTCCGGTCTTCCGTAAGGTCCGCTTTCTGACGCTGGCGATGTGCGAGTCCGAGGTCGCCGAGACGTGTGTCAGCAGGCAGGGCATCGCGCTGACGGTGCGTGCCGTGATCGCGTTCAAGGTCGGCAACGACACCGAGAGCATCGTCAACGCGGGGCAGCGGTTCCTGTCCGACCAGGACCAGATGTCGGTCCTGACCGGACGCATCTTCGCGGGCCATCTGCGGTCCATCATCGGCTCGATGACGGTCGAGGAGCTCATCACCGAACGGCAGAAGCTCGCCACCGAGGTGCTGGACACCTCGAAGGCCGAGATGGCCAAGATCGGCCTGATCGTGGACTCGTTGCAGATCCAGTCCATCGACGACGGCGACACCGGCTATATCGACGCCATGTCCGCCCCGCACAAGGCCGCCATCCAGCGCCAGGCCCAGATCGCCCAGGCCCAGGCCACCCAGGCATCCGCCGAGGCCCAGCAGGAGGCGGCGCGCAACCAGGCCGAATACGCGCGCCAGACGGCGGTCGTACAGGCCCAGTACAACGCCGAGGTGGACCGCGCCCAGGCCCAGGCCGCCCAGGCCGGACCCCTCGCGCAGGCACACGCCCAGCAGGAAGTGCTCGCCGCCCAGACCGACTTGGCCCAGCGGGCGGCCGATCTGCGGCAGCAGCAGTTGGTGGCCGAGATCGTGAAGCCCGCGGAGGCCGAGGCCGAACGGATCCGGGTACTGGCGCTGGCCGAGGCCGAGCGTATGAAGATCCAGGCCGAGGCCGCGGCCTCACACGGCCGGGTGGCGCTCGACCGCATGCTGATCGACCAACTCCCGCAAATCGTCAAGGAAGCCTCGGCCGGGCTCGCCGGGGCCAACGTCAACGTCCTCAACGGGGCCGACGGGCTGGGCGAGATCGCGGCGGGGCTGGTGGGCCAGGGGCTGACCATCCTGGACGCCGTCAGGCGGAACCTGGGCGCGCCGGAGGGCGAGGGGAAGAAGGACGACGGGCGCGACGACCCGCGCCGACCGGACAGCGACGCGATCGAGATCCGCTAGCCGGAGCCGGAGCCGAAGGAGGCGGCGGGTGCGGTGACGGGGTCCCGGCCCGGCCCCGTCCGCACGTTGCTAACGTGAGGAACCCAGCCAGCCGAGAGGGCCGAGCAACGTGACCACTGACCGCCCGCACAGCGTCAGCGTCGCCGGAGTCGTCGTCGACGAGCGGGGCCGGGCGCTGCTCATCAAGCGGCGGGACAGCAGCACATGGGAACCGCCGGGTGGCGTGCTCGACCCCGGCGGGACCATCCCCGAAGCCCTCCAGCGCGAAATCCTCGAGGAAACGGGCGTCAAAATCGCCCTCCCGGCCGCCCTCACCGGCGTCTACAAGGACATGACCGACCTGGCCGTCTCCCTCGTCTTCCGCTGCGAGGCCGGCGACGGCACCCCCATCACAGGCGCCCGCACCCGCGCCTGGCGCTGGGCCACCCGCACGGAGGTCCCCGACCTCGCGGACGAGGCCTACGCCGTCCGCATCCTCGACGCCCTCGACACGGCCTCGCCCCCGGCGGTCCGGGCGCATGACGGGGTCAAGCTCGTATAGGTCGCAACCCCGGGTTACACCGCGTCCTTGCCATGGAGCCACGCGGCTGTGTCGAGGACGCGCAGGACGCTGATGTCCTCGCCGATGCCCGCCCGTTTCCGGACGTCTTCGAGGTGAGTGATGAGCTTGCGGTCATCCGCGCGAAGCCGACTTCCACGCCCGCGATCCGTTCCCGGTCGGCGGTGTCGTCGAGGACCCGGCCACCGGCGCCGCGGCGGCCGCCTTCGGGGGGGTATCTGCGGGATCTCGGCCTGGTCGCCGAGGTGACCCGGGTGCGTATCCGCCAGGGTGAGGACATGGGGGGCCAGCGATCTCGTGGTGGACGTACGCCCCGACGACCCCCGGGTCCGGGTCAGCGGCCGTGCCGTCCGGGTCCCCCTGGACTGACGAAGTGACTGAAGGAGAGGTCTCGTGAGGACGAAGGACCCGGCGGGCAACATCCTCTCCGTCCTCCAGGAGAAGTGACGGGTGCGACCGTCCTACGGACGGCCGTAGAGCTTGGCGATCAGGCGCCGCAGCAGGGAGACCCGGTCGCTGCCGCGCGGCTGCCCGGCAAGGCAGTCCTCCAGGCGCCGGACGACCCTCGGCGGCACCTGGTCGACGTCTACGGCGTCCGCGACCTTGTCGAGCGCGCGGATCCCCCAGTACTGGCTGAAGGGGAGCTTTTCGTCGACGACGGCGTCCGCCAGGGCGCTCAGTTCGGCCCCGTCCGGCACCGCGTACAGACGCGCGTACGCCGCCAGCCGCAGACCGCCGTCCGGTGAGGCGAGCCAGCCGCCGAGATCGGGGTCGGAGAGCCGCTGGGTCGCCCGCACCAGTCTCGCGAAGATGCTGTCCATGCGATGCGTGCGATCTGATCCGCCGCGCTTCGACTTGCGGACCGTCAGGTATTCGGCGGCCAGCCGGCGCACCTCGTCCCGCGCCGCGGGGTCGTCGGTCCTGGGCGTGGCGTCGCCGCCCCCGACTAGGGCGGCGTCGGCCGTGCGCTCGGCCGCCTCGATGCGCTGCTCGACCCCCTTGAACTCGACCTTGACCCCGCCCGGCAGCTCGATGCTGTTGAGCAGGTCGCGCAGCCAGGGCACGATGGCCACCACGAGAAGCGCCACGGTGATGTTGTCTATCCTCAGCTCCGGTGCGAGGACGTGGGTCACCGCCACCGCGACGGCCACGCAGCTCACCACCGCCGCGACGATGTGCCGACGCCGCGCGGAACCTCGCTCGCCCTCCCCGGGCTCCCCCTGACCCATGTCCCCCAGCATCGCAGAACCGGAGCTCCCTCAGGCCGGATACGCATGGGTCTGGGTCGCCTTGAGGGTGGCCCAGACGGTGCTGCCCGGGTGGAGGTCGAGGTCGGCCACGGCGAGGGTGGTGAGGTCTGCGAGGAGGGGGAGGTCGCCGGTGAGGGCCACGCGGATCTGGTCGCCGTGCGATTCGAGGCCGGTGACCGAGGCGCGCCACAGGTTGCGGGCGCTGGAGTCGGGGCGGTCGCGGTGGAGGGTGACGGCCGTGGGCGGGAAGGCGACGAAAACCGGGCCGGTGAGGTTCTCGGTGGTGGTGATGGTGGTGGTGCCGTCGAGCCGTACGGTGTGGCCGTCGGCGTGGCCCTGGTAGAGGTTGAGGCCGACGAGGCTGGCGATGTAGTCGGTGCGGGGGCGGCGGGAGATGTCGGCCGGGGTGCCCTCCTGGACGATACGGCCGTCCTCGATCACGACGAGCCGGTCCGCGAGGACCATCGCGTCCAGCGGGTCATGGGTGACCAGCACGGCCACCGCCTCGAAGTCGGCGAGGTGGCGGCGGAGACCGGCGCGGACGTCGAGGCGGGTACGGGCGTCCAGCGCGGCCAGTGGCTCGTCCAGCAGCAGCAGCCGGGGGCGGGTGGCCAGGGCGCGGGCGAGGGCGACGCGCTGGGCCTGGCCGCCGGACAGCCGGCGGGGCTTGGCGCCCGCGTGGCCGGCCAGGCCCATGCGGGCCAGCCAGTCGGCCGCATGGGCGCGGGCCTCCGCCTTCGGTACGCCGTGGCAGCGGGGGCCGAAGGCCACGTTGTCGAGGGCGGTGAGGTGGGGGAAGAGCAGATAGTCCTGGAAGACGACGCCGACCGGGCGGGCCTCGGGCGGGGTCCTCAGCCGCCGCTCCGGATCCTCCAGCTCCCGGCCGTCGAGCCGTAGCGCCCCGGCGGTGAGCGGGGTGAGCCCGGCGAGGGCGCGCAGCGCGGTGGTCTTGCCCGCGCCGTTGGGGCCGAGCAGGGCGAGGACCTCACCGGGTGCGGCGGCGAGCCGCAGATCCAGCCGGAAGCCGCCGCGGTCGACGACGAGCCGTGCGTCGAGACCGGCGGCCGGCCCGGTGGCCGGAGCGGCCGTGGGGGCCGTGACCTCGGTCGGTGGGGTGTCGCGCGTCGGCCGGGTGCTCATGAGGCTGCCATCCAGCGGTCGCGCAGCCCGGCCAGGACCGCGAGGGAGACGGCGAGCAGCACCAGGCTCAGGGCGATGGCGGCGGCCGGGTCGCTCTGCAGCGCGAGATAGACCGACAGCGGCATCGTCTGCGTACGGCCCGGGAAGTTGCCCGCGAAGGTGATCGTGGCGCCGAACTCCCCCAGCGCCCGCGCCCAGGCCAGCACGGCGCCCGCCGCCACGCCCGGGGCGATCATGGGGAGGGTGACGCGCCGGAAGGCGGTGAAGCGCGAGGCCCCGAGGGTCGTGGCGGCCTCCTCGTAGCGCGGATCGGCGGCCCTTAGCGTCCCCTCGACACTGATCACCAGGAACGGCATCGCCACGAACGCCTCGGCCACCACCACCCCCGCCGTGGTGAACGGCAGCGTGATGCCGAAGGCGGAGTCCAGCCAGCGGCCGACGATTCCGTTACGGCCCAGCGCGAGCAGCAGCGCCACACCGCCCACCACGGGCGGCAGCACCAGCGGCAGGGTCACCAGGGCGCGCAGCAACCGGCGGCCGGGGAAGCGGGCGCGGGCCAGCAGCCAGGCCAGCGGCACGCCCAGCACCAGGGCGACGGCGGTGGCGGCGGTCGCGCTGATCAGCGAAAGCCGTAGCGCCTGCCACACCGCGACGCCGGTCAGCTGGTCCGGCAGGCTCCGCCACGGCGCCCGGACCAGCAGCGCCACCAGCGGCAGCACCAGGAAGACAAACCCGCCGAGGGCGGGCAGCAGCAGCGGCAGCGGGACCCCGGCGCGGGTCCGGCGGGTGCGGCGGGTGCGGCGGGTCCAGCGGGTGGGCCGGACCCGCGGCCCCGGCCCGCCGCCCCGTACCTCGGCGGCGCCGGTGGTTCCTGAGGACGTCACGGCTTGAGGAAGCCCGCCCGGCCGAGCGCCTTCTGGCCCCGCGCGGACTTCACCAGGTCGATGAAGGCCGTGGCCGCCTTGGCGTTCGGCGCTTTCTTCAGCAGGGCGATCGGGTAGTCGTTGATGGCCTTCCTCGACTCCGGGAACTCCACCCCGGCCACCTTGCCGCCCGCGGCCCTCACATCCGTCGTGTAGACCACGGAGGCGTCGGCCTCCTTCAACTCGACCTTGGTCAGCGCGCCCTTGACGTCCTGTTCGTAGCTGACCGGGGTGAGCTTCAGACGCTCCGCGTCCAGCGCCTTCCGCGCGGCGGCGCCGCACGGCACCTCCTTGGCGCACAGCGCGACCTTCAGCCCGGGCTCGGTGAGGTCCTTGAGGGTCGCGATCCTCTTGGGGTTGCCCGGGAGGGTCGCGATCTCCAGCTGGTTGCGGACGAAGGTGGCCGGGGTGCCCTCGGCGTCCTGGTGGTCGGTGACCGTCTTCATCGTCTTCGGGCTCGCGGCGGCGAAGACATCGGCGGGCGCGCCGGAGGTGATGCTGGCCGCGAGGGCGTCGCTGCCACCGAAGTTGAACATCACCTGGGTGCCGGGGTGCTCCTTCTCGAAGGTCTTGCCCAGCGAGGTGAAGCTCTCCTTCAGCGAGGCGGCGGCGAACACCGTCACCGTGCCCGAGAGCTTCCGCGAGGAAGAACCGGAATCCGAATCGGCCTTCTTGTCGGAGTCGTTGGAGGAGCAGGCGCTGAGCGCCAGCGCCGCCACGGCGAGACCGCCCACGACACGCAGGGTCCGGCGGGATCGGGATACGGAACGGATGGTCACAGGGCCTCTCCCTCTCTGCCACGCACGACGGCGCACGGCGTCGCGCGCGTTCACGGCTTTTCCACGACCACGTTGGTCGACTTGATCACGGCAACCGCGGGGACGCCCGGCTCCAGCTTCAGATCCTCCGCCGACTCCCGGCTGATCATGGACACCACCCGGAACGGCCCCGCCTGGATCTCCACCTGCGCGGACACATCGCCCAGGATCACCTCCGTGACGATGCCCTTGAAGCGGTTACGGGCCGAGGAGCCCGGGTTCTCCCGCTCCGCGCCATGGCTGACCTCACGGGCGAACGCGGCGAGCGCCGGGCCCGGGATGATCCGGCGCCCCTGCTCGTCCCGCTCCGCGGTCAGCCGACCGCTGTCGACCCAGCGCCGCAGGGTGTCGGCGCTGACGCCCATCAGGGCCGCGGCCTCACCGATCCGGTACATGTGCATCCGCCCATGATGAGGCGGCCGGGCGCGCATATGCAAGGCCCAGGCCATCACCTGGGTTGCACAAGTCCAACGGTGGGGGCACGAAAGCTCGCATCTGCATGTGAGCGAGGTCAGTACACATCGCGGGCGTACCGCTTCTCGGCGGCCAGCCGCTTGACGTACGCGTCGGCCGCGTCCTCGGCCAGCCCGCCGTGGGCGACCGCGATCCGGCGCAGTTCCCGGTCGACGTCCTTGGCCATCCGGCCCGCGTCGCCGCAGACGTAGAAGTGGGCGCCGTCCTGGAGCCAGGACCACAGCCGGGCGCCGTGCTCCCGCATCCGGTCCTGCACATAGACCTTGGCGCGCTGGTCGCGGGAGAAGGCGGTGTCCAGCCGGGTCAGGGTGGAGTCCCGGCGCAGCGCGGTCAGTTCGCGCTCGTAGTAGAAGTCGGTGGCACGGCGCTGCTCGCCGAAGAAGAGCCAGTTGGGCCCGGTGGCGCCGCGCGCCCGGCGCTCCTCCAGGAAGCCGAGGAAGGGAGCGATGCCCGTGCCGGGGCCGACCATCACCATCGGCGCCGCCGGATCGGCGGGCGGGCGGAAATGGGGGGAGCGCTGGACGAAGACGGGGACGGCGTGGTCCGGTGCCGTGTCGGCGAGATGGGTGGAGGCCACGCCCTTGCGCGCGACTCCGCGCCGGTTCTCGAACCGCACCACGGACACCGTGAGACGGACTTCGCCGGGGTGCGCGAGGGGGCTGGACGATATGGAGTAGAGACGGGGCTGGAGCCGTTTGAGGACGCCGGCCCACTCCCGCGCGGAGGCGCGGACGGGGTATTCACCGATGATGTCCACCGCCTGACGGCCCCAGGCCCACTGCGCCAGGCCGTCCTTGTTGTCGGGGCGCAGCAGCCGTTTGAGGTCGCGGTCATGGGTGCGGTCCGCGACGAAGCGCAGCAGATCGGGGGTGATCCTGGCGATCTCCAGACGGCGGTGGAGGGCTTGGGCGAGCGGCAGCGGGCCCGACCCCGGTATCTCCACCTCCTGGGCCGGGTCGAGTCCGGTGACGGCCAGCCATTCGGCGACCAGCCCGGGACAGTTCTCCGGACAGACGCCGAGCGCGTCCCCGGCTTCGTACGCCAGGGCGCCGTCCGCCGTGTCGAACGCGAACTGCCGCACCTCCTTCGTGGCCCCGGAGCGGCTCAGCAGCCGGTTTCCGGTCAGCCGGGCGGTGAAGGGCTCGGCTTTGGTGGGCCGGGCGGAACCGGGCGCCGCGCCGGCCGGCCTCTCGGCGGCGGGGGTGGCGGGGATCGTCTCGACGGGGGCGGCGGGCGTCGTCCCGGTGGCGGGGGCAGGGCCCGGGTGTGCCGTCTCCATGGCGGTGACGACCCCGTCGAGCCACTGCCGGGCGGGCTCGTGGTAGTCCGGTTCGCAGTCCGTACGGGGTGCCAGCCGCACCGCGCCCAGCTCGCCGAGGCGTTCGTCCAGTCGGCGGCCGTGGCCGCAGAAGTCGTCGTACGCGGAGTCGCCGAGGGCCAGGACGGCATAGCGGGTGCCGTCCAGACGCGGCGCGTCGGGTGCGGCCAGGGACTCCCAGAAGCCCGAGCCGTTGTCGGGGGCGTCGCCGTCGCCGAAGGTGCTGGTGATGACGAGCAGATCGGCGGGGCGTGGAAGGGCGGCGGGGGTGCAGTCGTCCATCCCCAGCAGCCGGGCGCTGCGGCCGGTATCGGCCAGCCGGCGGGCGGCGGCGCCGGCGAGGTCCTCGGCGTTGCCGGTCTGCGAGGCCCACAGCACGACCACCTCGCGGACGGCGGGCCCCGCTTCGGGAACGGCCACGGCCGGGGAAGTGTCCGGCGCGGTGGCGCGCGAGAACCTCCCCGCCAGCACGCCGTTGACCCACAGCGCGTGGTCCGGGGTGAAGGGCGCGTGCCGGGGCAGCACCGGTACGGCCGTGGCCGAGCCGCCCGGTGCCGTACCCGCACCGTCGAGCCCGGCCAGAAAGCCCCGCAGATACCGGCGTTCGTGCTCGGCGAGCGCGGGCGGCGCCACGTCGGCCACCCCGAACACGTCCGCGAGCGCCGGGGTGCCCGAAGCCGGGTGCTCCCCGGCGGGCGGCCGGGGCGCCGCCGCGACCCTGGCCAGCGACACCGCGCACACCTTGAACTCCGGCTGGAAGGACACCGGGTCGACCGCGTCGTTCGTGACCGCGTTGACGCTGAGGTACTCCCCGAACAGATCGTTCCAGTGGAACGGTGCGAAGCAGTTTCCCGGCCGCACCCGGTCCGTCACCACCGCCGGAAGGACCGCCCGGCCGCGCCGCGAGGCGACCTCCACCGCGTCGCCCTCGCCGATCCCCAGCGCCGCGGCGTCCTGTGGGTGAAGCTCCACGAACGGCCCGGGGTTGAGCTTGTTGAGCCCCGCGACCTTGCCGGTCTTGGTGAGGGTGTGCCACTGGTGCTGCAGCCGCCCGGTGTTCAGGACATACGGGAAGTCGTCGTCCGGCAGTTCGGCGGGGGGCAGATGCGGGCGCGCGTGGAACACGGCCCGGCCGCCGGCCGTGGGGAACGCCAGCCGGGGCCGGGTGCCGTCCGGCCGTACGACCGGGGCCTGGCTCACTCCGTCGTTGAGATAGCGGACCGGGTTGCGGTCCGGGCCGTCGGCGGTGGCCGCGGGCCACTGCACGGGCGTCGCACGGAGCCGCTCATAGGTCACGCCCCGCAGGTCGTAGCCGGTCTTCGGATTCCAGGCGCGCTTGATCTCCTCGAAGATCTCCTCCGCGCTCTCATAGCCGAACGCGTCCTGGAAGCCCATCTCGCAGGCGATCCGCGCGATGATCCGCCAGTCCGGCAGCGCCTCGCCGGGCGGGTCCGCCACCTGTTGGGCGAGGGTGAGAGTCCGCTCGGAGTTGATCATCACGCCGTCCGCCTCGGCCCACATCGCGGCGGGCAGCACCACATCCGCGTAGGCGTTGGTCTCGGTCTCGGCGAAGGCGTCCTGGGCGACGACGAACTCGGCCGCCTCAAGCCCCTCGATCACCGTCCGGCGGTTGGCGACCGAGGCGACGGGGTTGGTGCAGATGATCCAGCACGCCTTGATGTCGCCGTCCGCCATCCGCTGGAACATCTCGACCGTGCCCTGCCCGCCCCCGTCGTGGCGCAGCGTCCCCGGCGCCACGCCCCACAGCTCCTCCGTGAACGCGCGGTCCTCCGCGTCCAGCACCGACCGCTGCCCGGGGAGGCCCGGCCCCATGTAGCCCATCTCCCGCCCCCCCATCGCGTTGGGCTGGCCGGTCAGCGAGAAGGGGCCGCTGCCGGGGCGGCAGATCGCGCCGGTCGCCAGATGCAGATTGACCAGGGCGTTGGTGTTCCAGGTGCCGTGCGTGGACTGGTTGAGCCCCATCGTCCAGCAGCTCATCCACTCCCCGGCCGCCCCGATCCACCGCGCCGCCTCCCGGATGTCCGCCTCCGGAATGCCGGTGATCTCCGCGACCCGCGCGGGCGGATAGTCGGCGAGGAAGCCGGGCATGTCCACCCAGCCCTCGGTGTGCTCGTCGATGAACCCCTGGTCGATGTGGCCGCCCTCGACCAGCAGATACAGCAGCCCGTTGAGCAGCGCCAGATCCGTGCCCGGCCGGATCTGGAGGAAGAGCCCGGCCTTGTCGGCGGTCGCGGTACGCCGCGGATCGACCACGATCAGCTTCGCGCCCGCCCTCACTCGGTCCATGAGCCGGAGGAACAGGATCGGATGGCAGTCGGCCATGTTGGAGCCGATGACGAGGAAGACATCGGCGTGGTCGAAGTCCTGGTACGAACCGGGCGGGCCGTCCGCGCCCAGCGACAACTTGTAGCCACTGCCCGCGCTCGCCATGCACAGGCGTGAGTTGGACTCGATCCATGGGGTGCCGATGAACCCCTTGGCCAGCTTGTTCGCCAGATACTGCGCCTCCAGCGTCATCTGCCCGGACACATAGAAGGCCAGCGCGTCCGGCCCGTGCTCGTCCAGGATCGCCCGGAGCCGGCGCGCGGTCGCCGTGATCGCCCCGTCCACCCCGGCGCCCTCGGGCTCGGCCCCCCGGTCCGTCCGCAGCAGCGCCCCGCCCAGCCGCCCGGGGGCGGCGAGCATCTCGGCACTGGTCGCCCCCTTGGTGCACAGCCGCCCCGCATTGGCGGGGTGCGCCGGGTCCCCGGACGCCTTGATCACCGTACGGCGCCCGGTGGCGCCGTCCTGCCCGACGTCGAGCACGATCCCGCACCCGACCCCGCAGTACGAGCACACCGTACGTATCGACCGTGCCGACCGTGCCGATGCCGTCACGGAGCCCCCTTTTGTGATCACGGTGGGCGCGTCCCACTCCCGGCACCGTAGGAAGAGCGGGTTGCGCGCAGGTCACATTCGCGGATCACGAGGGGTTACGTCCACCACACAGCCGCCCGACGGACTGTGTGAGGGGCGGAAGGGCCGGTCGGCGGCGCCCTGTCGCGACGCCGCCGACCAGCCGGATCGCGCTCCGCGGGCTACGCCCGTCGAGCCGGGTGGCGCTCCAGATGGGCGACGACACCGGCGTGGAAGCGATCCACCGCCTCGTCGACACTGCGGATGAAGCCGGACTCGGCATTGCCGCGGGTGCTGCCCATGCCCTTGAACAGGGACAGCCGGAAGCCGGTGATCTGCGCGCCGTCCTTGGGGAGGAGGTCGCCCGGTTCGGGGCGCAGCCGCTCCAGCGTGCCGCGCGGGCCGCCGCTCGCGCCCTCGACGAGGGTTTCGACATGGAGGTCGGCCGGGGCCTCGGCGAGCTGTCGGACCAGGCGCTTGGCCCACGTGAGGGGGTAGCCCTGGTCGGGGGCGGGAATCTCGATGGCGGTGCGCAGCTTTCCGGTGCGCAGGTCGGCGACGATCGCCAGGATCCCGGTGGTGCCTTCGATGCGCAGCTCGGCGTAGAGGCGTCCGTCCTGGCACAGCTGGTCGGCGAGGGCCGCACGGCGGGAGCTCTGGTCGGTGCCGCGCGTGGCGCGCTGGACGGGCAGAACCTTCTGACCGAGTTCGCCGCCCAGCCGCAGACAGACCTGGCGGATGAGCCGCTCCCAGCTTTCGACCACGTGGACGGCGCGCTGGTCGCCCTGGCACAGGGTCTCGTCGTCGATGCCGTTGCGCACCGGCACCCAGGCCGGACCCATGTTCTGGAAGCCGTGACAGCCGGAGTTCTCGTGCTGCAGGTACTGCAGCAGTTCCTGGAGGAGCCAAGCGTGGGCGGTGTTGCCGACGCCTTCGTGACGGATCAGCATCTGGGCGTGGTGGGTCACCTCGGCCCAGGACAGATGCCACAGCCCGACCTTGTGCTTGCGCCGTCCGTCGATCCTGACGTCCACCAGCGGGCTGCCTTCCAGCGCCACGTCGTTGGACAGCGTGATCACGGCCTCGTAGCCGCGCCGGGCGGCGATGTCCATGTAGTCCTGGACCTGCTCGGCCTTGAGCGGATTGCCGTTGGTCTTCGTCTCCACCAGGGCGGTCCAGAGCTTTCCGGCCCGTTCGACACGGATGACGCCGTCGGGGCGCTTGGGGGCGTTGCCGCCGTGCGGCAGCGAGACCTCGGTGAAGGTCTCCATGCGGCCGGCCGGTGCGCCGAAGGCGGCGGTGAGCCGGCGCCCGAACTCCGGCACCTGCGAGATCACCGACAGCAGTACGGACGTGGCCCGCATCTCGCGTTCCCGGTCGCTCTTGAGCGAGGAGACCGGGAAGAGCCGGGCCCGCCGCCAGGAGTCGTTCTCGGCCAGCGACTTCTTGGCGACCTTGGGCAGCGTGACCTTCTTCTTGGCTGTACGGGGACGCCTGGACGGGGCCGGCGCCGCGTCCGGCGCCGGCGCCTCGTGCGCCGTCCGCGCGGGGACGCTGGGCGGCCCCTCGGGCGTCGGCACCCGCTCCACCGCCGCCTCGGCCTCCGGATCCGGCTCCTCCTCGGCCGCGTCGTCGATGTCGATGCCGAAGTCCGTGGCCAGACCGGCCAGACCGGACTCGTACCCCTGCCCGACGGCCCGGAACTTCCACTCCTCGCCGCGGCGGTAGAGCTCGCCGAAGATGAACGCGCTCTCCACACTCGCGTCGTCGATGGAGAAGCCCAGCAGCACCTCTCCGGCCTGGTCGGCGAGCGTCATCCGCAGGTCGCTCAGGTCGCCGAACCGGGCGCCGCCGTACCGGCTGGCCGCCACGACGATGCGCTCGACGTCCGGCGGGGTCGAGGTCAGATCGAGGCTGATGCGGTCCTCGTCCCCGTCGGCGGCCGGCGTCTTGCCCAGCAGCTGCACGCTTCCGTCAGCGGCGGCCGGGTGGTTGTAGAAGCAGAAGTCGGCGTCGCTGCGCACCTTGCCGTCGGCGTTCAGCAGCAGCACGGAGACGTCCGCGTCCCCGTCCCCGGTCGCGGTGCTCCAGCTCAGACTCAGGATCACGGACCCGGCGTCCTCGCTCAGGGCCGCCAGGCCGACGTTGCCGCCCTTGACCATCTCCCGCATGGTTGGTCCCCCCAATACGGCCACCCCGAGCCCCGCCCGGGCAGCCGTCCGCATGGTGATATGTGATGACTACACATTTCATGTGAGTGGAGTGAACCTTAGCGCCAGAACCTGGCGTTTCGCGGCGCGATGCGGCGATTGGGACCACCGGCCCGCCGCGAGGAACACCCGCCCCCACAGGGTCACCCCTCGCCCGGGCGCGAACCAACCCCCCGATGGCCGGAAATATTCATTGCCCAAGGCTACTGGTGGTCGATGCAACCACCTCGGCGTACGGTGGGAAATGACCCATTCCGCCGCGGGACGACAGCGAGAAGCGCACCCACGAAGGGCCAGAGCCGAGAGCCCCGGCGTGCCGGGGCGAGCCGACCGGAGGGAGCGATACCGCCCATGTGCGGCATCACCGGATGGATCTCGTACGACAAGGACCTGACCGCCGAGCGCGAGGTGCTCGACGCGATGAACCGGACCATGAGCTGCCGTGGGCCGGACGCGGACGGGCTGTGGCTGGACACGCACGCCGCGCTGGGGCACCGGCGGCTGGCCGTCATCGACATCGAGGGCGGCACGCAGCCGATGTCGGTCGAGCGCGACGGGCGCACGGTGCTGGTGACGACCTACAGCGGGGAGATATACAACTACCGGGAGCTGCGCGAGGAGTTGGGACGACGCGGTCACGCGTTCCGGACCAGCAGCGACACCGAGGTCGCGCTGCACGCCTGTCTGGAGTGGGGCGAGGGCTTCACCGAGCGGCTGAACGGGATGTACGCGTTCGCCCTGTGGGACCCCCGGGAGCAGCAGTTGCTGCTGGTCCGGGACCGGATGGGAATCAAGCCGCTCTACTACTACCCGACCCCGGACGGGGTGCTGTTCGGCTCGGAGCCCAAGGCGATCCTCGCCCACCCCTCCATCCGGCCGGCGGTGGACGCGGAGGGGCTCGCCGAGCTGCTGGCGATGGTGAAGACGCCGGGGCACGCGGTCTACAAGGGGATGCGCGAGGTGCGGCCCGGCCATGTCGTACGGGTGCGCCGCGAGGGGCTGACCGAGCGGCGCTACTGGGCGCTGGAGGCGCGGGAGCACACCGACGACCGGCAGACCACGGTGCGCCGGGTGCGGGAGCTGCTGGACGACATCGTGGACCGGCAGCTGATCGCGGACGTACCGCTGTGCACCCTGCTGTCCGGCGGCCTGGACTCCTCGGTGATCACCGCGCTGGCCGCGCGGCGGCTGGCCGCGTCGGGGCGCGGGCCGGTGCGGTCCTTCTCGGTGGACTTCGCCGGACAGACCGAGCACTTCACGGCGGACGCGCTGCGCGGGACCCCCGACGGCCCGTACGCCCATGCGCTCGCCGAGCACGCGGGCTCGGACCACCAGGACATCGTGCTCGACACCGCCGCCCTGACGGACCCCGACCACCGCGACGCCGTGCTGCGGGCGCGCGATCTGCCGTTCGGGCTCGGGGAGGGCGACACCTCGCTCTATCTGCTCTTCCAGGAGATCCGCAGGCGCTCCACGGTCGCGCTGTCCGGCGAGTCGGCCGACGAGGTCTTCGGCGGCTACCGCTGGTTCCATGACCAGGACGCCGTCCGGGCCGACACCTTCCCCTGGCTCACCGCCTTCCGCCACAGCGGTTTCACCGGTACCGACGCGGGCGGGCTCGAGGCGCTGATCAGCCGCGATCTGCTCGCCAAGGTGGACCTCGACGGCTACCGGGACGCCCGCTACCGCCAGGCGCTGGCCGAAGTGCCGCATATCGAGGGCGAGTCCGCGACGGAGCGGCGGATGCGGGAGATCAGCTATCTGCATCTGACCCGCTTCGTGCAGTTCCTGCTGGACCGCAAGGACCGCGCGAGCATGGCGGTCGGCCTTGAGGTGCGGGTGCCGTTCTGCGACCACCGGCTGGTGGAGTACGTGTTCAACACCCCCTGGTCGCTGAAGACCTTCGACGGCCGGGAGAAGTCCCTGCTGCGCGCCGCCACGCTGGATGTGCTGCCCGAGTCCGTGGCCCAGCGCGTCAAGAGCCCGTACCCCAGCACCCAGGACCCGCGCTACGCGGACGCCCTGCGCGACCGGATGCGGCGGCTGCTGGCCGACCCCGGCTCCCCGGCCCGGCCGCTGCTGGAGAAGGAGGCGGCCGAGCGGGCGGCGCGGGGCCAGGGCCATGAGTCCCGGCAGAGCATGGAGCTGGCGCTGGGCATCGACGCGTGGCTGCGGCGGTACGGAACGGAGCTGTTGATCTGATGCAACGGAAGTCTCCGGAAATTCACGGGAGTTCACAGCCCCTGACGGTGTGGCCCGGGCCTTTGCGGCCCGGGCCTTTGTCTTGCCGTTACCGGGAGTTCAACATCTGTTCACTCGAATTCCAGCGCCCGAATGGCCCCTGAGATGCGCCACAATCCCTCTCCACAACTCCTCATTCGTCTCTTGTCAGCCAGGTCACAGGCGTGAAAGGCTCGGCGCGCCCCGAAAGGGCAATCCCCAACTCCGAGGCAGAGCTGTGCTTTTGGCTGCCCACCCCGCGGCCCCATGTGAGAGGGTTGCCCCCGGTGGGGGCGCCGCGGTTCGTGAGTGAGGAATTGCCCCCATGTCCGACCACTCATCTCCCCGGGACGGCTCCCGCGTGCCACCCGGTCACGCCGACGCATCCGGCGAGAGAGCCGACGCCACCGCCTCGGCGACGGCCCTGCTGAATGCCCACTGGGACGCGGTCGCCGACTACGCGGATCTGTGCGCCGCCACCCCCGAGGACGGAATGCGGCTCGCCACCGAGGCGTTCCGCCGGGGCATCCGGGAGACCCGCAACCGGCGGACGCGAGGCTGGGGCCAGCGCCTGCCATGGCTTCCGCTGCTCCTGACCTCCGTACGGATGACCGCGGCCGACTGGCAGGCACACCGCAACGGCGACCGGCTCGACCCGGAGTTCCGTGTCTGGCTGTCCTCGGACCGCTCCGCCCGCTACGCCGCCCCGCCCCGCGACCAGCCGCTCGCCCTGCGCGGGCTGCGGGATCTGCCGGAGGCGGACGGGGAGCTGCTGTGGTCCGTCGAGGTGGAGTCGCGGTCCGCGGAGGCGGTGGCCCGGCAGCTCGGCTACGACACCGCGTACGCCACCGAGGAGATCACCCGGGTCCGCGCGGCCTTCCGGCAGCGCTGCCAGCGCAACCATGTCGACACCCTCACCGACGAGGAGTGCCGCAGCTACGCCAAGCTGCTGGACGCGGCCACCCGCACACCTGACGCCCCCTCACCCGCCGACCTCTGGCAGCACCTCGCCCGCTGTACGCACTGCAGAGAGGCCGCCGCCTGCCTCTATCTGCACGGCGGCGGACTGCCCGGCGCGCTCGCGGGCGGCGTCCTCGGCTGGGGCGGACATCCGTATCTGGAACGGCGCCGCCAAGCCGCCACCCAGGGCCCCGGCGCCGGCCGCGCCGTGGCGCCCGCGCGCGCCGTGCGCGCCCCGTTATGGGAGCGGCTGCGGGACAGAGTCCTGGACCGCGCCGGGGCGCCGTGGCTCAGCCGCGCCGGCCGGGTGAGAGGCGCCGACGGTACGAGACGTCCGCGGGGCATCGGGGCCACCGGTGGCACGGGCGCCACGGGGCGGGCCGCCGGCCGCGGCAGAGCCGGCCGCCGCACGTCACGCAGGGCCCGGACGGCCGTCATCCTGGCGGTCCTCGCCGTCGTCGCCCTGGCCGCGCTGGTCGCGCTGACCAGAACCGCCGCGGTCTCCGACAACAGAAGCGAGGGTCCCACCGGGCACCCGGGCACCGGCATCTCGCCGGGGAGCCCGGCCCCCGCCACCTCCTCGCCGGGCGGCCCGGCCCCCTCCGGGAGCAAGAGTGGCCCGGCCAAGAAGCCCGGCGCCTCGCGCTCCGGCTCGTCCTCCCCGCGGCCCTCCCCCTCGAAGGGCGGCTCCGACCCCGGATCCACCTCCGGCCACGGCTCCCGGCCCGGCCACGGCGCCGAGGATCCCTCCCCCCGGCCGCCCTCCGCCTCGGCCGACTGCACGGCCCGCTTCACGCTGGTCGACGAGTGGTCCGACGGCTTCCAGGCCGAGGTGTACCTCACCTCCCGCGAGGCGCTCGACAACTGGCGGGTCACCTGGACCTTCCACGACTCCCAGCACGTGACGCAGATGTGGGACGGCGCATTCACCCAGCACGGATCCCAGGTGACGGCCACGGCGCGCGACTACAACCAGAAGGTCGATGCGGGCGCCACCTTCTCCATGGGCTTCGTCGGCAGCCGGCACGACCGCAACTCCGCGCCCGGCGGATTCACCCTGAACGGCCGCCCCTGCTCCGGCTGACCGGCCGCCACCGGCCGGGGGGAACGGCCCGCACCCGCCAGACCCACCCGGATGGCCGTATCAGACCTCCGGCCCGGGGAGAACCTGTGGCGGAATGCGGAATAAGGCCTCTCCTGGCCCCATGGTGAGGTGAGCGATGAGCGACGGCCCGGCATGAGCAGCGTTCTGAGCGGCATCGTGTCCCTGCCCGCCGACGTGCCCGAGAAGCAGGCGGCGCGGGTAGTGGTGGAGGTGTGCAATGTGTCCCGCCCGGATACGCCCTCGTCCGTGGTGGGGGCGCAGGTCCTCATCGACGTGCCGCTGAGCCCGGGAGGCCATGTCCCGTTCAGCGTCACGGTCCCCGGCGATCTCGTCCCCACCGATGACTACGGACTGCGGGTCCATGTGGATGTGAGCGGCTCCGGCTTCCTGGAGCGCGGCGATCTGGTCAGCGCCCACGCCCACCCCGTACCGACCGGATCCACCGCCGGGCTGATCGCCCCGGTCAGCACCGTGTGAGGCGGCGGTACGACCGGGGCCGATCCCTTTATTGGTCGCCTGTGGCGTCGGACTCGGCCACCTTGGCCGCCGACTCGGCGTCGTCCAGCACCTTGTTCAACCTGCTGAGATCGGACGATGACGGTGCCGACGCGGCGCCGGACGGCTTCGCGGAGCCGCCCGCGCCGTCCGTGCCGTCCGTGCCGCCCGAGCCGCTCTCGCCGCCGCCGCAGCCGGTGGCCAGCGCGGCGCAGAGCACGGCCGCGGCAGCAAGCGCGATACGGCGCCTCATGCGGCGGATCCCTCACCGCGCGCGGTGCACCACTTCTGGACCTTCGTCAGGTCCTTCTGCCGCTGCTCCAGCGTGGGGATGAGGGACTTACGGAAGGTCAGCTTGTCGCCCAGGAACGTGGCGACCTCGGTGTGGCCCGCCTTCTTCGCCTTCTCGACCCGCTTGGTGAGCCGCGCGACGGACCCCCGGACGGTCGCCGGGCCCTTGAGCCGCTTCAGCGCCCGGTGGATCCGCTTGTCGATCTTCGGGGCCCGCTTGCACAGCGCCTTGGCGCCGTCCCCCGCCCCCTTCCCGTGGGTGGCGGCCGGGGCCGAGGCCGGAGCACTGCCGTCCGCCGCGGCGAGGCCCACCGGTCCGAGCAGGGCAGCGGTGGCCGCGAGCGCCACGACGACGGTCTTTCCGCGGTGCATGGTGTGTCTTCCTTCCGTCAGGGCCGCCAGGGCCCGGAGGGCCGGGCCGTGCCTGTCGGAAAGGACGCTAGGAGCGCTCTTTGTGGAAATCCTGTGGCCCGGGATCCCAGGGGGTCCCGGGCCCGGACAGCCAGTCCCGCCGCAGCAGCGGCAGCGTGGCCTCCCCACCGTCCATGACCGGCAGACGGATCTCGATCCGCGCGCCCGGCAGCCCGTCCGGCCGGTCCAGCACCGTGACCGTCCCGCGGTGCAGCGCGATCTGCTGCGCGATCAGCGTCAGCCCGAGGCCCGACCCCGGGCTGTCCGGCCGCCGCCGGAACCGCTGGAAGACCTCCCCGCGCAGCTCGGGCGCGATGCCGGGACCCCGGTCGTCCACGGTGAGCACCGCGCCCGGGCCCCCGTCCGGCGACCGCCCCGGGCCCAAGGTCACCTCGATACGGACCGGTTCGCCGTGCCGGGTGCCATGCACCCGGGCGTTGGTCAGCAGGTTGTCCACCACCGAGCGCAGCCCCTGCTCCCAGCCGTGCACCCGCAGCCCCGGGACGCCGCTCATCGGCACCTCGGCGTCCGGATGGCGGCGGCGCAGATCGGCCGCCGACGCGTCCACCACCTCCGCGAGGTCCACCGGCTCGAAGGCGTCCGCCTCCACCAGGTCGCCGCGCGCCAGCGCCCTGAGCATGACCAGCAGCCGCAGCAGCCGGGTCTGCTCATGGCCGAGGTCGGCGAGCACTTCCGTGCGGTCGGCAGGGGCCAGATCGGGGTGTTCGACAAGGATGTCCAGATTCGTCCGCATGCTCATGAGCGGGGTGCGCAGCTCGTGCGATGCCGCCGCCGCGAACGAGCGCGCGGTCTCCAGCGCCTCCGCGGTGCGCGCCGCCTGCTGGTCGTAGCGGTCCAGGACGGTCCGCAGGGTGCCCGCCAGATCGTCGATCTCGGCGATCCCGGTCGGGGTGTGGTCCAGGCGCGCCGCGCTCGTCCGGGGGTCGAGCCCGCTCGTACGGCGCTGGAGGCGGCGCAGCGGCCGCGCCGTACCCGCCGCCGCGGCCCAGGCCACGGCCCCGCCGAGCGGGGCGGCGAGCAGCGCCACGGTCACCACCCGGCGGCGTACGAGCTTCAGCTGGGCCTGACTCGTGGTGTCCGGCGAGAACAGCCACAGCGTGCCGCCGGCCGCCGACCGCCGTTTCGTCGCCGGAACCGTCACCCGTAGCGACAGGGCACGGTAGCTCGCGCCGTCCGCGCGCACGGTGACCGGCCGCCCGGCGGCCTCCGCCGGGAGCGGCACCGACGCGTCCGGCTGGGGCCCGGCGGAGACGGTGTCCTCGGGCCCGATCAGCCGGATGCCCACATCCAGCGCCGAGCTGAACAGCCGCCGTTCACGGGCCTGTTCCACCTGCGGCGGGCGGTTCGCCGCGGTGGCCCGCAGCAGCGACCGCGCGTCCGGGGCCACGGCCGCCACGCTGCGGCGCAGCCGCGCGTCCTGCTCCTCGTGCAGATCTGCCGAGACCAGCCGCAGCAGCAGCCAGCCCGAGGCGAGGACGAGTATGGGAACGGCCGCCCCGACGGCGAGCGCGATCCTGGTGGCCAGCCTCATCGCGCACCGCCGCCCGGCCCGGCCGGCTCGTCGGTCGCCCGCAGGACGAACCCCACCCCGCGTACCGTGTGCAGCATCCGCGGCCGTCCGCCCGCCTCCAGCTTGCGCCGCAGATAGCTGACGAAGGTGTCGACGGCATCCGTCCGTACGTCGAAGTCATAGCCCCAGACGCGGTCCAGCAACTGGTCCCGGGTGAGCACGATCCCGGCGTTGCGGGCCAGCACCTCCAGCAGCTCGAACTCACGCCGGGTGAGCCGCAGCGGCACCCCGTCCAGCCGCGCGTCGCGGGCCTGTGGGGCGATCATCAGCCCGCCGACCCGCACCCGGTCGGTGGCCGCGGGCGGGCGGCGGCGCAGCAGGGCGTGCAGCCGCAGCACCAGCTCCTGCAGCGCGAAGGGTTTGACGAGGTAGTCGTCGCCCCCGGCCTGCAGCCCGGTGACCCGGTCGGAGACCTCGTCGAGGGCCGAGAGCATCAGCACGGGTATGTCGTTGCCGTCCGCGCGCAGCGCGCGGCACACCTCGATCCCGCTCAGGTCGGGCATGGAGATGTCCAGGACCAGCACGTCGGGCGTCCGCTCGCGCACCGCGGCGAGGGCGGCGCGGCCGCCGTCCGCGAGGGTCACGGAGAAGCCGCTCAGCCGCAGCCCGCGCTCCAGCGAGCGCCGGATGGCCGCGTCGTCGTCGGTCACCAGCACGCGCCCGCCGCCTGTGCTCTCCACGCCGGCACCACCTCCGGCCGGGCATGGTACGTGTCCCGGCGTGTCCCGGGTGGACGCGGTGCCCTTCGGCCCATTCAGTCGCGACCGGCGCACTGGTTACGATCTGGCGCGATGGGAAGTCGGCGGGACGGGGACAGCCACATACGGAGGGCCACGGTGCGCGTGCGCGGCACCGCACGCTCCGGCCTGTGGCGTGCCGTGCTCCTGCTGGCGGCGGCTCTGTGGATGGCGCCCTCGTGCGTCCATCCCGCCGCGCACCCCGCGTCCTCCTCGACGGGGTGCCCGCACCGCCTGACCGGCACCGCGCCGGACACATCGCCCGACGCGTATCCGGCCCAGGCGGGCGAGCACCGCTCGGCTGACACGGGTGACAGCGGAAGCGACAACTGCGTCGCGGGCCCCCGTGGAGTGGTGCAGGCCCTGGTGCCCACCCCCGTACCCCCTCCCGCCCTCGCCGAGGTACTGCCGCCGGACGGCCCGCGCGATCCGGACTCCGTCCGGGCGCCGCCCGATCACCCCGTCCGCGCCCTCGGCCTCCATGAGCTCCAAGTGCTCCGCACCTAGGCCGGCCGCCGGTAACCGCGATCACCACTTCCTTCACATCAGTGCGCGTACTGCGAGGACAAGGACAGCCATGGGCTCCAAGGGACCGAAGACGAAGGGCGCGGCGGCCGACCGCCGCGCGAAGATAGAGGAGTTGCGCCGCGCGGAGAAGGCGCGCGAGCGCCGGTACCGGATTCTCACCATCACCTCCTGCACGGTGATCGTGGCCGGTCTGGCCGTCGGCGGCTACTTCCTGGTCGACACCGGCAACAAGGAGGAAAAGAAGAAGACCGAGGTCAGGTCCCAGGTCGTGAAGAGCGGCACGTTCAAGGGCATGACGACCTGGACGGGCCTGACCCAGACGCATGTCCGGGGCAAGGTCGCGTACAAGATGTCGCCGCCGGTCGGCGGGGACCACAACCAGGTCTGGCAGAACTGTGACGGCGATGTCTACACCAAGCCGCTGACGAAAGAGAACGCGGTGCACGCGCTGGAGCACGGCGCCGTGTGGGTGACGTACACGGACAAGGCGTCGGCGAAGGACATCGCGACGCTCAAGGCGCGGGTGGAGAAGACCCCGTACTCACTGATGAGCCCTTACCGGGACCAGGACGCGCCGATCGTCCTCAACGCCTGGGGCAACCAGCTGGACATCCAGAAGGCCTCGGACCCGCGCGTGGCCGCGTTCTTCAAGAAGTTCGTCCAGGGCAAGCAGACCCCCGAGCCGGGCGCCGCCTGCACCGGGGGGAAGCCTTCATGACCGGCGTCCGGGCCGGCCTCGGCCGCGCCTCCCGGCAGCCGCTGGTGGCGGGCATCGCCGCCGCCCTCGCCGTCCTGACGCTGGTGGCGGTGGGGTTGCTGTGGCTCATGACCGACCGCTCGGAGGGCACGACCGATACGGGCACCCCCACGGACACCTCCGCCGAGGCGGGTTTCGCGCGCGATATGTCCGTCCATCATCAGCAGGCGGTGGAGATGTCGTTCATCGTGCGCGACCGCACCGGGAACGAGGAGGTGCGGCGGCTCGCGTACGACATCATCAACACCCAGTCCACGCAGCGCGGGATGATGCTCGGCTGGCTGGATCTGTGGGGGCTCGACAAGACCTCGGACGACGCCCCGATGACATGGATGAAGCACGCCTCGACGGACGACCCGTCCATGAAGGGCATGGACCCCGGCTCGATGGAGGGCATGGGCGACGGCTCCACGTACACGCCCCACGACGGGTCGCTGATGCCGGGCATGGCCACCAACACCCAGTTGGACACGCTGCGTTCGGCTGACGGCAAGGCGGCCGAGGTGCTCTATCTGAAGCTGATGACCGCCCACCACAAGGGCGGTATCGCGATGGCCCGGGGAGCGGTCGAGCTGGCCAAGGACCCGACGGTCACGCGCCTGGCGCGGACCATGGTCCAGGGCCAGCAGTCGGAGATCACGCTGATGGCCGACCTGCTCAAGGAACGCGGCGCGAGCGCCTGACGTCTCCCGGTGGCGCCCCCGGCCCGGGGGCGCCACCCTCACCCCTCGTCGGAGCCGGTGCGGAACACCCCCGCCCGGGCCGCGTGGTACGCCGCTTCCGCGGCGATGTGCGCCAGGCGCGCGTCGACGGGGCCGCGCAGGATGAGCAGCCGGTAGTAGAACGGCGCGCTCAGCGCGGCGATGACCTCTTTCGCGTCGGTGTCCGGGGCCAGTTCGCCCCGCTCGATCGCGTGCTGGACGAGCTGCGTCACCTGCTCGGTCCGGGCGGTGAAGGCGGCACGGACGATCTCCTCGACCTGGGGCTCGTGGGCGGCCGCCGAGAGAAGCCCCTGGATGACGTTCCGGTTGCGCAGCGCTTGGTTGAAGGCGGCGATGGTCCGGGCGAGCTCATGCAGATCCCGCCGGAAGTCACCCGTGTCGGGGGTGGCGAGCGTCGAACTGTGCTCGGCCAGCAGATCGACGACGACCCCTTCGACCGTGCGCCAGCGCCGCCGGATGGTCGACACATGCACCCCGGACCGCTGGGCGAGCTTGTCGAGGGTGAGAGCGCTGAGCGCGTCGGCGTTGAGCTCATCGAACGCGGCAGCCAGCACGGCCGCCCGCGTGCGGGCCGTACGTCCGCCGGGGCGGGCCGAGCCGTGAGGTGGTCGCTCTGTCATGACGGGCCGACCTTACGTCCCGCCGGGTCCCGTGCGCACGGGATCTTCACTTCTCCCCGGCGGTGTAACGCCCGGTTACACATTGCATGGAGTGCTCACGTATCGCTAACGTGACGCCCCGTGCTTAATGCGCGACCGGGCGCATTAAGCGTCGGTGACCACGAGCCGTGCCGGACCTTCCTCGCGCGGGGAAGGAAGGTCCGGCACGCTCGGACTCCCGCACGCCGGGTCAGGTGACGGAGGCCGAGGTGAAGGTGACCGGCATGGCGGACACGCCCCGCATCATCAACGTGGACCGCCAGACGAGCTCTTCGGGGGCGACCGCCAGGGTCACGTCCGGAAGGCGGTCGATCAGGACCTCGATCGCGGTCGTGGCGATGACCTCGGCCAGCTCACGGGCGGCCGGGGGGCAGCCGTGCTGGCCATGGCTGAAGGCCATGTGGGCCTGGTTGCCGACCGCCCCGGCCTGGAAGTCCGGCCGTACGTCGGGGTCGGCGTTGGCCGCGGCGAGGCCCAGCATCAGGCAGTCGCCCTTCCTGATGTGCTGTCCGCCGAGCATGGTGTCCTCGGCGGCCCAGCGGCCGATCCAGTTCGGGGCCGGAGTGGCCTCCCACAGCACCTCGTTGAGCGCCTGGCCGACGCTGCGCCGCCCACCGGACAGGGTGACCGCGAACCGCTCGTCGGTGAGCATGAGCCGGAGCGCGTTGCCGATCAGGTCGGTGGTGGGCTGGTGGGCCGCGTAGACGCAGCCCACCAGATCGTTGATGATCTCCTCGTCGCTGAGACCCATCGGATGAGACGCCAGATGCGAGGCGATGTTCGCCACCTCGGGGTTGGCCCGGACGCGCTCCAGCAGCGTCACCATCCGGGCATGCATGTTCTGGTGCGCGGCCTGGGTTCCGTTCCCGGAGACCAGGTCGACGGTGTCCTGCTGGAGAGCGGCGGATTCGGCCTCGTCCAGACCGTAGAGACGGTTCACCACCCGCAGCGGCACCTGGCTGGCGTACTCGGCCATCAGATCGGCACGACCGCTGCCCGCGAAGGTGTCGATCAGCTCGTCCGCGGCGCGCTCGCACTGCGCACGCAGGTCGAACGGGTCCACGGACGCCAGGCTGCCGCAGACCGCCTCGGCCCGCCGCTCGTGGTCGGCGCCCTCGGTGAACAGCAGGGCCGGCCGGTAGCGGACGAACGTCATCAACTCCCAGTCGGGCGGGACCCGGTCCCAGGCGTGCCAGCGGCGTGAGTCACGGGCGAACAGATTGGGGTCGGAGGTGACCCGGACCACCTCCCGGTAGCCGAGCACCATCCAGACGGGGATTCCGCCGCCCAGCAGGACCGGCAGGACCGGGCCGTGGTCGCGGCGGAGCTGCCGGTAGAGCTCGTCCGGGTCCTCCCGGAACCGCTGGGCGTCCAGCGGCACGGCGTCCGGCTGCTCCGGCCAGGCCACGGGCGGTTCGGCGGGGGGAAGCGGGTCCCCGGGCGGGGGCGGGGGCTCGGGGGTCGTCACGCGAGGGTCTCCCGGGCGGCGTCGGCGGAGGACAGGGAGTAGAGATAGCGGGCGAGCGCGACCAGCGCGGCCTTGCTGGAGTCGCGCTTGCGGGCGTCGCAGTCGATCATCGGGACGTCGGGCGGCAGATCGAGGGCCTCCCGCACCTCCTCCAGTGTGTGCCGCGGCTCGGTGAAGTTGTTGCGGGCCACGATGAACGGGGTCCCGTGGTGTTCGAGACGGTCGAGCGCGTACCAGGAGTCGGCCAGCCGGTTGGTGTCCACCAGGACGACCGCACCGAGGGTTCCGGAGAAGAGCCGGTCCCACAGGAACCAGAACCGCTCCTGGCCCGGGGCGCCGAACAGATACAGCACCATCCGCTCGTCCAGGGTGATGCGGCCGAAGTCGAAGGCGACCGTGGTGGTGGTCTTGTGCTGGACGAAGGAGGCGTCGTCGATGCCGACGCCCGCCTGGGTCATCGTCTCCTCGGTGCTGAGCGGGCGGATCTCGCTGACGGACCTGACCATCGTCGTCTTTCCGACACCGAACCCGCCGACAATCACGATCTTGAGACCGTCGCTCGCGCTCGCCCGCAGCGGGGCGCGTATGTCGTCGCGGTCAGAGGTTCTGGAGTGCAACGAGCACCTTCTTCAGGGTTTCGGGGCCTGGCAGAGGCCCGCCGGGGCGGGCCGTATGCGGATGGCGCGCGGTGATCCGGCCGGTGTCGAGCAGATCGCACAGCAGGATCTTGATCACGCTGACGGGCAGTCCCAGGTACGAGGAGATCTCCACGACCGACAGGGGACGGCGGCACATCCGCAGGATCTTGACGTGTTCGGACTGCATGCCCGGGGCGGGGTCGCATTCGCTGACGATCAGCGTGACCATGTCGAACACGCTCTCGTCCGCGCGGCTGCGGCCCCCCGTGACGGTGTACAGCCGATCCGGCTCCTCGTTGTCGAGCGGCCCTCGGATCATGCCGTCGTCCCGCCGCCGGCAACCCGCGGGGCGGCCCGCAGATGGTCGCCGATCTGCTCGACCAGTTCGTTCATGTTGTGGCCGATGATGCCGACATCGGCCTCGTCATGGGCCACGACGGCCAGATGGGCGCCCTCCCCGGCCTCGACGATGAACAGGATTCCGCCGTGGAACTCCGTCATCGACTGCCGTACGCCGCCGCTGCCGTCGCCGAACTCGATGGACGCGCCATGGGCGAGGCTCTGGATGCCCGAGGCGATGGCCGCCAGCTGATCGGCCTGGTCGACGGACAACCCGGAGGACAGGCACAGCTTGAGGCCGTCCCTCGACAGCACCAGGGCGTGGCGCGACCCCGGGGTCTTCTCCAGCAGGTTCTCCAACAGCCAGTCCAAGCTGCGGTCGGTCGTGTTCATCGGCGTTCCTTCTGTCACGGCTTGTCGTTCTCGGCAGGCTCGGCGGGCTCGGTCTGATCTACGGACGCCGGGGCCTCGGCGTTATGGGGAGCGCCGGTGGCGGAACCACCGCGGGCCGCCTGGCGGAAGGCGCCGAAGCGGGCTCCGGCCTCCTCGGGGCGCGGACGGCTCGCCTTCACCGTGGCCTGTGGCACGGCGGGGGTGGACCGGGTGGCCGCGGCCAGCGTCTCGCCGCGGCGCCGCTTGGGCAGCCCGTTGACGGCGGGCGGGGGCTGGGGGGCGGCGGACTGGGGGGCGGCGGACTGGGGCTGCGGGGCGGGCTCCGGGGTGGTGGGCCGCGGGGTGGCTGCGGGTGCCGTGGCGGGCGCGGGGGCGGCCGGCTGCCGGGACGTCCCGGCGCGGGCGGGGGCGGGCGGTTCGAGGACGGAGTCCTGGTTGATGTGCGTGATCAGCTGCTGCGGTATCAGCACCACGACGCCGGTACCTCCTCGTGAGGACGGCCGGAAGGAGACGGTGAGTTCGTGCTTACGGGCCAGACAGCCGACGACCGCGAGACCCAGCCGGGTGCCGGACAGGGTCATCAGGTCCAGCGCCTCGGAGGAGACGGCCTTCTGGGCGCGGGCCAGGGCGGCGGGGCCCATGACGAGACCGCCGTCCTCGACGGTGACGACCACGCCGGTGTGCGTCTCCTCGACGTACACATGCACCTCCTCCGTGGGAGGCGAGAAGCTGGTGGCGTTGTCCATCAGCTCGGCGAGGGCGTGCATGACGCCCTCGGCGGCGTATCCGGCCACCGCGGCGTTGCTGGCCGAGTGGACCCGTACCCGCTGGAAGGCGCTGATCCGGCCGACCGCGCCGCGCAGGATGGACTCCATCACGATGGGCTTGGTCCAGCGGCGTCCGGAGCGCGCACCGGTCAGCACGGCGATGCTGTCCGCGATCCGGCCCGCCTGGGCGGTGGTGTGATCGAGCTTCAGCAGATCGCCCAGGACGCTCTCGTCGTGCCGGTTCTCCATGTCCCGCAGATCGGCGAGCATGCTGGTGGCCAGCGCCTGGACCCGGCCCGCGGCGTTGGCGCAGGCGGCCATCGCCGAGGCGCGCATCCGCTCACCGGCGCCGATCTCGCGCAGCAGGGTGCGCAGCACCTGCTGGTGGCCCGGGCTGGAGGGCCGCTCCATCCGGGGCACCAGGGTGTCCACCGAACCTCCGGCGCGCAGCCGCCTCACCGCAGCGGGAATCGTTTCCGCAGCGAGCCGGGCGGCCTCGATCTCCTGCGCCGCGGCCGCGGACTCCAACGCCGTGACGCGCTCCTGGAGACGGCGGATGGCGCGCGAGCGGTAGGCGGCGACCGCGAGGGCGACGCCCACGAGTACGGCGGCCACCGCGCTGAAGACGGCGACGAACGCGCGGTCGGCGGCGGGCACCCCGGCGGTCACCCACAGCCCCGCGCCACCGGCGACGACGGCGGCCAGCAGAGGGGCCGCCCATGTCTGCCGCGCTACCGAGGGCCCTTTGTGGGGATGGCTGGATATATGTGCTGACATCTATCAGGTCCTCATGGGCGCGTTCGTCGGGTTGAGGCTGGACCACGCGGACATCAAGCCGTGGGCGGCACATGCTAGTACTGCTCACGCGTTTTTGACTGACCCCGTTCCCCACACGGACCATGACGTTTCGTCACCGGGACGGGACACCGTCCGGGCGGTGGCCGGAATGAGGTACTGCCACCGCTGGACGGTCTAGCGTTGCCAGAATCTCTCCTTATGTCCTCCACCGAACCCCGCGAACGTGAACGCGCCCAACGCCATCAGCTGATCATTACGGCCGCGCGCGAGCTGGCCGAGGCCGAGGGGTGGGAGGCGGTGACGACCCGTCGGCGGCGGGCCCGGCTGGCCGAGACCTCGCCCGGGGAGGCGCTGCGCGCGGTGAGCCGCGCCTGTCCGGAGTTCGCGGTGGCCCGGCCGGCGCTCTACGAGGCCATGTTCGTCATGCCGATCGACGTCCCGTTCGCGAGCCAGGACACACCCCCCGCGCTGCGCGCCGCCTTTGACGAGCTGGTCGCCGTCATCGGCCCGGGGGGCGGCCGGGACGAGCTGTACGCGGAGGTCATCTGGAGCGCCCTGCACGGGCTCGCCGTCCTGGCCCACGGCCGGCGCATGCCGGCGGAACGTCAGCAGGAGCGGCTGGAGATCCTGGTCCAGCACTTCGCCCCCGACCCGGCAGACCTCCCTCAGGGAAGGGCCAGTTCGGCCCAGATGACCTTGCCCTGAGAGGTGTACCTGGTCCCCCAGCGCTCGGCGAACTGCGCCACCAGGAACAGCCCGCGGCCGCCCTCGTCCATCGTCGCCGCGTAGCGCAGATGCGGCGAGGTGCTGCTGGTGTCGGAGACCTCGCAGATCAGAGAGCGGTCGCGGAGCAGCTGGACCCGGATCGGGCCGGTGGCGTGGCGGATGGCGTTGGTGATCAGCTCGCTGAGGACCAGCTCGGTGGTGAACGCGACCTCGTCCAGCCCCCACTCCGCCAGCTGCCGCATGACCTCGGCGCGCACCCCGGCCACGGCGGCGGGGTCGGACGGGACGTCCATGGCCACGACCCGGTCGGCGCCCAGGGCCCGGGTTCGGGCGACGATCAGCGCGATGTCGTCGCTCGGGTTGGTGGGCAGCATCGCGTCGAGCACCTCGGTGCATATCTCATCGGGCGTCCGGTCGGGGTGGGCCAGGGCGTCGCGCAGCATGTCGAGACCGATGTCGATCTCCCGGCGGCGGTCCTCGATGAGCCCGTCCGTATAGAGGACAAGATGGCTTCCCTCGGCCAGCTCCAGCTCGGCCGTCTCGAACGGCAGCCCGCCCAGGCCCAGCGGCGGCCCGGCCGGCAGATCGGGGAACTCCACGCTGCCGTCGGGGCTGACCACCGCGGGCGGCGGATGGCCGGCCCGGGCCATGGTGCAGCGGCGGGTCACCGGGTCGTAGATCGCGTACAGACAGGTGGCCCCGGTGGCCCCGGTGATCGTCTCGCCGGGGACCTCGCCCGCCTCGACGCCCTCCGGGCTCACGGGGCTCTCGTCCTGGTCGATCCGGGCGATCAGATCGTCGAGGTGGAAGAGGATCTCGTCGGGCGGCAGATCGAGCGAGGAGAAGTTGTGCACCGCCGTACGCAGCCGCCCCATGGTCGCCGCCGCGTGCAGACCGTGCCC
The DNA here is from genome assembly GCF_040606675.1 of Streptomyces sp. NPDC005393. Taxonomy (NCBI): domain Bacteria; kingdom Bacillati; phylum Actinomycetota; class Actinomycetes; order Kitasatosporales; family Streptomycetaceae; genus Streptomyces; species Streptomyces sp. NPDC005393. The sequence continues at coordinate 195,804 of NZ_JBEXFG010000005.1, forward strand.
CACCACATCGCCCACCACCAGCGCCACCCGCGCACCCGGCAGCGGAATGACATCGAACCAGTCCCCGCCCACGCCCGACTCGGCGGGCAGATAGCGGAAGGCTACGTCGAGGGCGCTCTGTGGCGGCAGGGCGCGGGGCAGCAGGCTGTGCTGCAGGGTGACGGCCATGGCGTGCTCGCGGGTGTAGCGCCGGGCGTTGTCGATGCACACCGCCGCATGGGAGGCCAGCTCCTCGGCGAGCGAGATCTCCTCCTCCTCGAAGGGCTCTCGCTGCTTCAGCCGCCAGAAGTTGACCATGCCGAGGAGAACGCCGCGGGCCCGCAGCGGGACCGTGACGAGGGACCGGACACCGTAGTCGATGACCTTGCGGGTCTGGTCCGGGTCCTGCGCCTGCCAGCCGGTCGCCTCGGTGAGATCGGGCTCCACGACGGGCCGTCCGCTGCCGAAGCCCCACGCCTGGGGCGAGGAGGAGACGAACGAGAACCGCTGGCCGACCGGGTAGAAGGGGTGGTCGCGGCGCACGCCGTGCACGGCCGACCGGCACATCTCCAGGCCGCCGACCGCGAGCGGCTCCTCACCGCGCGGTACGGGCTCCGCCAGGTCGACCGTGACGTAGTCGGCGAACCGCGGAACGGCCACCTGCGCCAGCTCCTCCGCGGTCCGGCCCACATCCAGCGTGGTGCCGATCTCGACGCTGGCGTCGTACAGCAGCTTGAGCCGCTTCTGCGCCACATCGGCGCGGCCGGAGAGGGCGCGCAGCTCGGTGGAGTCGCGCAGCGTCGCGACGCTGCCGGGCGGGCCGCCGTCGCGGTCGGTGGGGCGGTTGTTCACGGCCAGCAGCCGGTCGCCGGCGACCATCACCTCGTCGGTGATGACGCGCCCGGAGGCCAGCACATCGGCGACATGCGGCTCCAGCCCGAGCTCGTCGACCCGCCGCCCTTCCGGTGCCGGCGGCAGATCGAGCAGCCGGGAGGCCTCGTCGTTGGCGAGCACCAGCCGGCCGTCGCCACCGACGATCAGCACCCCCTCGCGCACGGAGTGCAGCACCGCGTCGTGATGCTCGTACATCCGGGTCATCTCGACCGGGTCCAGGCCCCGGGTCTGACGCCGCAGCCGCCTGCTGACCAGCGCCGTACCGCCGGTGGCGAGGAGGAACGAGGCGGAGATGGCACCGATGAGCAGCGGCAGCTGGCGGTCGGCGAGCCCGCTCACCTTTCTGACCGTGATCCCGGCGCCGACCAGGCCGACGACCGTGTGGTGGCTGTCGAAGACGGGCACGACCGCCTGCACCGCCCGGCCGAGGGTCCCCGGGCTGGTCTCGGTGATCGGATGCCCGGCCAGCGGCGGCCCGATGGTGCCGATGAAGTGCTTGCCGATCCGGTTGGGCTTGGGGTGGGTGAACCGGATGCCCTTCTTGTTCGTGACGACCACGAAGTCGAGCCCGGACTTCTTCCGCGCGGCCTCGGCCTTCGGCTGGAGCACGGCCGTCGGGTTGCGGGAGTGCAGCGCCTGCACGATCCCCGGCGAGGCGGCGAAGGTCTGGGCGACGGCCAGTGACCGGCCGCGCGCCTCCTCGGTGGCGTCGCGCCGTACCTGGAGCACCAACGCGACGGTCGCGGCGGCGCCGAGCAAGAGCACGATGACCAGCTGGAGAACGAAGACCTGGCCCGCGACGCTGCGTACGCTCAGCCACGGTGGAAAGCGCCGTCCCGCCACCTGTGGGCGCTCACGCCGCGGACTCCGTGGGCGCCGACCGGGGAAGATGCAGGCAGCCCACGATCGACCCTTAAACCGGGCCATATATATACATCTACACTGGGAATTCCCGGAAGGCGAGCCCCTCAGCCCCACCTCGACCCCATGCAGCACATTCTGTTCACAGTCGATCACTTTCGGTGCGCACCGCCCGTTCACCACGCGGGGTGCCGAGCCCTGGGGTCTATGCCAGTCTGAAGTCACGGCAATTCACCACGTATGCCGTGAATCGGGGCCGTATGGTTGCCGATTGTGCCTGACGAAGGAGCCCGAAATGGCCAGTCACGCCGGTGGAGTTCAGACAGGAGCCGCCCCGGGCCACGCTTACGGGGCCGTGGGCGGATGGCTCGTCTTCGCGGCGGTCATGATGATCTTCGGTGGGCTGATGACCCTGTTCCAGGGCATCGCGGCCCTGCGCAACGACCAGGTGTTCGTGGTCACGGAGAGCTATGTCTTCCAGTTCGACCTCACCGGGTGGGGATGGATTCATCTGTTCCTCGGCATCGCCATCCTGCTCACCGGGTTCGCGGTGTTCACCGGTGCGATGTGGGCCCGCGTCATGGGGGTGGTGCTGGCCGGTCTCGGGCTGATCGCCAATTTCCTGTGGCTGCCGTACTTCCCGGTGTGGGCCATGGTGCTGCTCATCGTCGACGGCTTCGTCATCTGGGCGCTGTGCGCGGGCGGTGGGACGGCGGAGGAGAAGTCCTAGAGTCCGATCACCACCAGCGCGGTGTCGTCGGCGGCCGGGCCGCCCGTGACGCCGAGATCGGCCAGCAGCGCGTCCGCCATCGGCTCCGGGTGGAGCCCGCTGTGGCGGGACAGGCTGGCGATGAGCCGGTCCAGCCCGACGTCGATGTCCTCCTCGCGGCGCTCAATCAGCCCGTCGGTGTAGAGGACGAGGGTGGACCCCGTGGCGTAACCGATGCTGGCCTGCGGCCGCCGGACATGTTCGGGCCGGGCGCCCAGCGGCGGATCGGTGGCCTGGTCGAGCAGCTCGACGGTGCCCTGGAGCCGGAGCAGCATGGGCGGCGGATGGCCCGCGCAGCTGTACGCGACGGTGTGCGCGGCCGGGTCGATCACGACCTGCACGGCGGTCGCGGCCAGCGCCCCCTCGACGAAGCGGGCGTACAGACCGAGCACCTCCAGCGCCTGCGCGGGCCCCTCCGCGGCCCTGGTCGCGGCCGACAGCGCGCTGCGCAGCTGCCCCATCACACAGGCGGCCTCCAGCCCCTGGCCGACCACATCGCCCACCGCGACGGCGATCCGGCCGTCGGCCAGATCGGTCAGCTCGTACCAGTCGCCGCATACGTTCAGCGAGCCCACGGCGGGGCGGTAGCGCACGGCCGCGTACGGATGCTCCTCCAGCGGGCTCGCGGGCAGCATCGCCCGCTGCAGGGCCAGCGCGGTCTCGCGCTCCCGGGCGTGGGCCTGCCGCAGCCGTTCGTTGAGCTCCTGGAGCTCCCGGGCGCGGATGTAGAAGTCCGCGTCCGTTGCCCGGTCCTGAGGGCTCGGGGTCTCGCTCCGGCCGACGAACGCCGTCACGTCCTCGACCCGGTGGACGATCAGCTCGACCGTGCCGGCCCGGCCGCGCACGGGCATGTTGATCTGGCTCCAGTACCGCTCCTCGAACCCGCCCTCGGCGTCCGGCACCGGGATGTCGTACTTCTCCAGCCCTATGGCGTCCCGCTCCCCCGTGCGCAGCACGCGGCGCAGCGACGCCTCCAGATTGCGGGTGCTGGTGGTCTCCGGGCGGGCCGGGTTGTCGGGAAAGGCGTCGAAGACGTACCGGCCGAGCAGATCCTCGCGGGTACGCCGGGTGACCCGCAGATATGCCGCGTTGACCGCGACGATCATCAGGTCGGGGCTCAGCACCAGAATCGGGCTCGGGATGGCCTCGAAGAGAGCTTCGTAGTCGATGTGCTGTCCCGTGGCGCGCTCCCTGTGAGTACGGCCCTTCTGCGCCGGCCTCGCCCGCCCCCTTCCACCCGGTCCCTCTGTACGGACCCTCATGCCAATGTATGCCCGCCGCGCGGCCCCAGCCCGTCGGAACGCGTGTGGCGGCGGCCGGCGAGGGCACTCTGGATCTATGCTGCTGGCTGACGTCGCGCGGACCTCGCGGGAGGTCGCGGCCACCGCCGCCCGCTCGGAGAAGATCGCCGCCCTGGCCCGGCTGTTCCGCCGCACGGAGCCGGCCGAGGCGCCCGTGGTGATCACGTATCTCGCGGGCAAGCTGCCGCAGCGCCGGACCGGGGTGGGCTGGTCCACCCTGCGGCAGCGGCGCGAGCCCGCCGCCGAGCCGCGGCTCGCGGTCCTCGATGTGCACGAGACCCTGGGCCGGGTGGCGGCGGTCTCCGGCACCGGCGCGACGGCCGAGCGCACACGGCTGGTGGGCCGGCTGATGTCCGACGCGACCGAGGAGGAGCAGCGCTTTCTGCTCGGTCTGATCGGCGGCGAGCTGCGGCAGGGCGCACTGGAGGCGCTGGCCGTGGAGGGGCTCGCCCAGGCGGTGGGCGCCCCGGCCGCCGAGGTGCGGCGGGCGGTGATGCTCGGCGGTTCGCTGGGCGCGGTCGCCGAGGCGCTGCTGGCGCGCGGCCCGGACGCGCTGGCCGGCTTCCGGCTGGAGGTCGGGCGGCCGGTGCTGCCGATGCTGGCTCACAGCGCGAAGGATCTGGACGAGGCCATGGACCGGCTCGGCCCCTGTGTGGTCGAGGAGAAGCTCGACGGCATCCGGGTGCAGGTGCACCGGGACGGGGAGGACGTACGGATCTACACCCGCACCCTCGACGAGATCACCGAGCGGCTGCCGGAGGTGGTCACGGCGGCGCGGGAGCTGGAGGTGGAGCGGGCGATCCTCGACGGCGAGGTCATCTCGCTGGACGAGGAGGGGCGGCCGCGGCCGTTCCAGGAGATCTCCGGCCGGGTCGGCTCCCGGCTCGATGTGGCCGGGGCGTCGGCGGCGCTGCCGCTGTACCCCGTCTTCTTCGATCTGCTCGCGGTGGACGACCGCGATCTGCTCGCCCTCCCGGCCCGGGAGCGCCACGCCGAACTGGCCCGGATCGCCCCCGGACCCCGGCGGGTGCGGCGGCTGGTGGCGGAGGACCCGCGGGATCCGCGGACCCGGCGGGCGGCGCGGGAGTTCGCCGCGGACGTACTGGCCCAGGGGCACGAGGGAGTGGTGGCCAAGGCGCTGGAGGCGCCGTACGGCGCGGGCCGGCGCGGGGCGTCCTGGCTCAAGGTCAAACCGGTGCACACGCTGGATCTGGTGGTGCTGGCCGCCGAGTGGGGGCATGGCCGCCGGACCGGAAAGCTGTCCAACCTCCATCTGGGCGCGCGGCAGCCGGACGGCACGTTCGTGATGCTGGGCAAGACCTTCAAGGGGCTCACCGACGCGCTGCTGGCCTGGCAGACGGAGGCGCTGCTGGGGCTCGCGGTCAGCGACGACGGAGGGGTGGTGCGGGTGCGGCCCGAACTGGTGGTGGAGGTGGCCTTCGACGGTCTGCAGCGCTCGTCCCGCTATCCGGCGGGGGTGACCCTGCGCTTCGCGCGGGTGCTGCGCTACCGGGAGGACAAACCGGCGGATCAGGCGGACACCCTGGAGGCGGTGCTGGCGCTGCGCAGGAGTTGACCGCGCCGGGCCCTCAGCGGCCCAGCGCCTGCCTCGCCAGCCGGTAGGCCGCGAGGTCCGCCACCGAGATCATGGGCATCAGCCGGCTCGCGGCCAGCCGGCTGAGGTCGCCGTGGCATGCCACGCTCCAGTCCGCCGTGACCACTTCGCACATCGTGGTGACCCCGGACAGCCCCGCCAGCAGGGACAGATCGACGGCCGCCTCCGCCCTCTCCGCGCGCTCCAGCACCCCGCCCGGCACCGCGCGCACCGGGAAGACATGCCCGGGGCGCCCCAGCTGCTCGGGGGTGGTGTGCGGATCGGCGAGCGCCTGGATGGTGCGTGAGCGGTCGACGGCGCAGACTCCGGTGGTGGTGGGGCCGAGCAGATCCACGGAGACGGTGAAGGCGGTCTCGCGGAGCCCGGTGTTCTCCTCCACCATCTGCGGCAGAGCCAACCGGCCGGCGCGGTCGTGCGGCAGCGCCACACAGACCACGCCGGAGGTATGGTCCAGCATCTGTCGTAGCGCGTCTTCGTGCGTATGCTCCGCGGCGACCACGAGGTCGCCCTCGTTCTCGCGGGACTCCTCGCCGTGGATCACGACGAAGCCGCCCTCCGCGAACGCCTCGATCGCCTGCTCCACGGCGAGAAGACGCTCGGTCTCCACCGGCTGCTCGGTGACTGTCATGGCCTACGGCCCTCCTGCCCTGTTCCCTACGGATCGACGTCCGGGGGGAGACGGGCAAGGGCAACGCGGTGCGCGGTCCAGGCGACTCGGTTCGAATGCGAGCGCCACCGCGCGGCACAGGGTGCCGCCGCGTACCTCCTACCATCCGGACTTTCACCGTCGGTCCCGGAATCGCACCGGGTCGGCCGGCCGATGGATTCGGCCGGGTCGCGGACTGTCACCGCCGGTTCGGAGTTTCACCGACCCCGGAGCACGCGAAAAACGCTGTGGAGCATTTTGGCACAGGGCCGCATCGCTGACGAAGTGTCAAGCCTCACACCTCATCTGCTGACATGTCCCCAAGCGCTCATCCGTACTGGAGAGTTGGTCCACGCGGGGTCCTCCGCGTGGGTCAGGGTCTCCCAGCCCAGAAATCCTGGCGGCCGAGGCCGGGACGGTGAGGACGCCCCGCGAGCAGCGCGGCCAGCGCTGCGGCGAGGGCGAGATACCGGGGTTCGGGGCGCATGGGGGGGGCGGCTCTCCTGTCGGTGGGGGGTGCTCATACGGTTGTTCGTATGCATGAACAATGGATCTCGACATGAACTCCGGTGGGCCTCCGGGAAGTTAGCCGGACCCCATCGACGCGTCAAGGTCCATACCTTCGACCGCGGGAGAGAATGAGTGCCCCCACCCCGATCGAGAGGCCCACCGTTGGAGACGACAGTCGCGGAGGACCAAGCCGCCGGCTCCGGGCGGCCGCCGGCCGCCCGCCGCCTCGTCACGCTCCCCGCCGGCCGGGCACGGCGGCTGACGGCCTGGTCCGCGGTCCCGCCGCTGGCCCTGGTGAGCGTGGTGGCGGCCTGCCGGGCCGCGGACACCGACGGCATCACGCCCGTACCGCAGTTGCTCGCCTTCCTGCCCTGGCTGCTGATCCCGGCAGCGCTCGGGCTGCTCCTCAGCACGGCCGCGCGCTGGCCACTGGGGTGCGGCTGGGCGCTGATCGCCGCGTCGGTCACCGGGTGGTTCGTCCAGCCGTACGACAACGGATCGGCACCCGCCCCGCACGGGCCGGTCCTCGCCCATCTGCGGGTGCTGACCGCCAACCTGGAGTTCGGCGGGGCCACCGACGGGCTGCTGGCCGCACTGCGAAGGGAGCGGCCGGACATGGTGTCCGTCCAGGAGTGCGACGTACGGTGCGCGGCGGCGCTCGAATCCGCGGCCGTACGCGAGGCCTATCCGTACCGGAACATCGTCACCGGCCGCCCCGCCGAGGGCTCGGCCATCCTGAGCCGGTACCCGCTGACCAAGGAGGAGGGGGTGCGCGGCGAACTGGCGATGCCGGGGGCGGTCGCCCGGATCGCCGGGCAGCCGCTGCGGCTGCAGGTCGCGCATCCGATGCCGCCCATGCCGGGGCAGCTGGACCTATGGCGCACCGAGTTGGGGCGGCTGCGCGCCTACGCCGCCGACCGGGGCGGCGAACCCACCCTCATCGCGGGCGACTTCAACGCGACCCAGGACCACGCCGCCTTCCGGGCGCTGCTGGACACCGGAATGCGGGACAGCGCACGGGCCGCCGGGGTGTCACGGACGCCCAGCTGGCCGAGCGCCACGGCCCCGGCGCTGGGCGCGCAGATCGACCATGTCCTGGTCAGCGACGCGCTACGGCCCCGCACGGCCCGCTTTGTGGATCTGCGCGATACGGACCACCGGGCGCTGCTGGTGGAGCTGGACCTGTACGGACACCAGGGCCAGGGGTGAGGTGTGCGGGTCAGCTCTCGCCCGGATCGTACGAACTGCCCAGCTCGAACGGCTCCGGCTCCAGGCCGTCCGTGGGCCAGCGCTGCTCGCGCCGCCACCGCGCGTTCCCTTCCGCGAGCGCGTTCCACAGCAGATTGAGCGGGTGGGCGGCGTCGTAATGGGCGCGTTCGCCGCGCCGGGCGAAGGCGCCGAGCAGCACCTCCAGCCGCGGCCCCGTGTCATTGACCAGCTCGACGGCGCGCAGCCCGCGCCCGTACGCGACCCCGGGATCGCCCGCCGCGTCCGCGACACCCTTGGTGACCAGCATGCAGCCGCGCAGCACCCCGGAACGCAGCAGCTCAAGGCCGTAGTTGACGGTGTCGATCTCGGCGGCGATACGCAGCGTGTCGCGGTACTCGGCGCCGAACCAGGTGCGCAGCACCCCGGCCATCTGCCCGCCGGCCGAGACCACCAGCGGAAGCGTGCGCAGCTCACTGGTCGGGACGGTCGGGCCGGGCAGCTCGCTCGCGGGCAGATTGGTCAGCAGCGACACCCCGCTGCGGCGCCACTCCATCACCTCGAAGGCTTCGAGTTCCCGGTCGCCGTCCGGCCTGGTCACCACGGTGCCGCAGACCAGATCGACCTCCTGGGCGCGCAGCTTGGCCAGGACGTCACGGGTGCGCACATGCCCGACCTTGAGCTCGATGGCGCGCCGCCGGAACTCCTCGGCGACCCGCTCCCCGGCGGCCGCCAGATGGCCGAGGGTCAGGCGCGTGGCGCCCACCGCCAGGGTGGTGCCGAGGCGGCGCCGGGACTCATGGATTCCGTCCAGCCAGTCGCCGAGCGTTCCGCGCGCCAAGGCGACAAGGGCTTCTCCGGTGCCGGTGAACAGCACATCCTTGCCGCGTCCCTGTTTGAGGACGAGCGGTTCGCCGCACAGCTCGCGGAAGTTCCGGTTCATGGTGTCGAGCTGTTTTTGAACGCTGGACTGTTCACGGCCCAGAACCCGTGCGGCACGCAGCGCGGTACCGGCCTCATGGACCATGATCAGCGTGCGGAGCTGGTCCATTGTGGTGTCCATAAGCTCGAGCGGACTTTGCAGCATTCTGCTGCGCATCATTCCCCCACTTCCCCCTGCGGCCCTTTTTATGACTTCGGAGTTTAGTCATGGATCCGCACGGTTACCCGCGTCCGATATGACTGCGAAACGGACCGATGTACGGAAGGTCAGAGCCGGGCGCCGCACGCTGGAGATCAGCCGTCCGGAAAAAGTGCTCTTCCCCGATGACGGGATCACCAAATTCGATCTCGCCGAGTACTACCGCGCGGTCTCCCGGCGGATGATCCCCCACTTGCGGGACCGCCCCTTGATGATGGAACGCCATCCGGACGGCATCGGCGGAAAACCGCTCATGCAGAAGAACGCCCCCGACTACTTTCCGGACTGGGTGCGCCGGGCCGTTCTCCCGAAAGAAGGCGGCAAGGTCACCCATGTGGTGTGCGACGACACCGCGACCCTCGTCTACCTCGCCGGTCAGGCGTGCGTCACCCCGCACCCCTGGCTCTCCCGCGTCGACCGGCCCGACCACCCCGACCGGCTGGTCTTCGACCTCGACCCACCCGAGAAGCCCGGCGCCGACGGATCCGGATTCGAGGAGGTGCGGTGGGCGGCACGGCGGATGTGCGGGCTGCTCGGCGAGCTCGGGCTGCCCGGACTGCTGATGACCACCGGCTCCCGAGGGCTGCATGTCATCGTCCCGCTCGACCGCCGCGCGGACTTCGACTCCGTACGCGCCTTCGCCCGCGACGCCGCCGACGCGCTGGCCGCCCGCCACCCCGACCGGCTCACCACCGCGGCGCGCAAGGCCGCGCGGCGCGGCCGGCTCTACCTCGACACCCAGCGCAACGCCTACGCGCAGACGGCGGTGGCCCCGTACGCGGTGCGCGCCCGGCCCGGCGCCCCCGTCGCCACGCCGATCGATGGCGCGGAGCTGGACGATCCGGAGCTGACAGCCGACCGCTGGACCCTTCGGACCGTCGAGGAGCGGCTGAGCGACGACCCCTGGGCCCGTACGGGCACCAGGGGCCGTTCGCTGCGCACGCCCCGGAGGCGGCTGGAGCGGCTTACCGAGGGCGGGAGCGGCTAGGCCGGGCGGCTGCCGGCTGGGCCGGGCGGGGCTGCGGGCGGGAGCGGCCAGGCGCTTCCGCTAGGCGCCGATGCCGCCGCCGTCGCGCCGCCAGACGCTGATCACCGACGGGCGGGTCAGCTTGCCCGGTCCGTCCGGCCAGCTGGACGCGGGCTTCTCCACGCTCGCGCCGTCGACCTCGCCCGGGTGCTGCACCGCCACCAGCACCCGCCGGTCCTGGACGATCGGCCCGCAGGTCTCGGCACCGGTCGGCACGGTCAGGAACTGCCTGACCTCACCGCGGCGGTCGCCCGCGGTCGCGACGCCGAACAGCCCGTCGTGGTTGCCCAGCGCATTGCCGTCGGTGGAGATCCACAGATTGCCGTACGCGTCGAAGGTGAGGTTGTCCGGGCAGGAGATCGAGCTGACCTGGTCCTTCGGGAACCCGCCGAAGTAGGTGCTGGGGTCCTCGGGGTCGCCGCAGACCAGGAACAGCCGCCAGGTGAAGCGCCTGGACCCCGAGTTGTTCCAGCGCTCGGCCAACTCCAGGATCTGGCCGTGCTTGTTGGTGTCGCGCGGGTTCGCCTCGTCGGCCGGGGCCTTGCCGGCCTTGCCGCGGTCGCTGTTGTTGGTCAGCGCGATGTAGACGCGGCCGGTGCGCGGGCTCGGCTCGACGTCCTCGGGGCGGTCCATCTTCGTGGCGCCCACCTTGTCGGCGGCCATCCGCGTGAAGACGTACACCTCCTCGGCGGTCATGCCCTCGACGTACGAGGTGGTGCCGCTCGCCAGCGGAATCCACTCGCCCGCGCCGTCGAACGCGCCGTCCTTGGGCAGCTTGCCGCTGCCGTCGATCTCCGCGGCCGGGCTGTCGCCGGTGAACTTGGCGACGTACAGCGTGCCCTCGTCCAGCAGCGTGCGGTTGTGCTCGCGGGCGGTGCGGGTGCTGCCCCTCATCATGCGCTTGGCCGAGACGAACTTGTAGAAGTAGTCGAACTTCTCGTCGTCGCCCATGTAGAGCACCGGGCGGCCGTCGGTCGTCAGGCGGGGCTCGGCGGCCTCGTGCTTGAAGCGGCCCAGCGCGGTCAGCTTGCGCGGGGTGGACTCCGGGTCGTACGGGTCGATCTCGATGACCCAGCCGAAGCGGTTGGTCTCGTTCGGCTCCTTCGACACGTCGAAGCGGTCGTCGAAACGCTCCCACTTGCGCTCGGAGGCGGCGCCGGTGATGCCGTACCGCTTCAGGCGGGCGGCGGTCGTCGGGTCGGTGACCGAACCGCCGTTGGCGAAGTACTGGTTGAAGTTCTCCTCGCCCGACAGCACCGTGCCCCACGGGGTGATGCCGCCACCGCAGTTGTTCAGCGTGCCGAGGATGCGCTTGCCGGACGGGTCGGCGGAGGTGCGGAGCAGCTTGCTGCCCGCCGCCGGGCCCGTGACCTCGAACGGCGTCGTCGCGGTGATACGGCGGTTGAGGCGGTGGCGCGGCACGGCGGTCAGCTTGCCGAGCCGGCTGTCCTCCGCCGTCATGAGCACGGACAGACCGTGTGCGGCCCAGCCGATCTCGGCCTGCTCACGGGTGGGGTTCGCCGCGTCGTACCCGGCGAACATCAGCACCTCGTCGGTGTACTCGTGGTTCACCACGAGCAGCTGGTGGTCGCGCTCGCCCGGAACGTCGAGCACGGCCATGTAGTCGTTGTTGTAACCGAACTGGCCCGCCTGCGCCTTCGCCGACTGGTGATCCGGATCGAAGGCGGGCGCACCGCCCAGGATCGGGTCGCCCCAGCGGATGACGACATTCTGGTCATGCCCCTCGGCGACGACGACGGCATCGGTGGTGTTGGGCGCGACCGGCGAGAAGCGCAGGCCGCGGGCCGCCCTACCCTCCGCGGCGGCGGGGGCGGTCGTCGCGGCGGCGGCGGCCGCCTGCGGCCCCCGCCCCACGGTCGCGACTCCGGTCGCGGCCGCCACGGTGACCACCGCGCTCGCCCGCAGCAGGGAGCGGCGCGACGCGACGCCCGCGATGACATCACCCACATAGGTGTTGTCGCTGGTGTTCGGCGCCTCGTGGAGGCAGGCGTCGCCACAGCGGTACCGGCATGTCAGCGCGGAACGACCGCCCGGGTGCGAGCTGATGAGCGGCAGGAGCTTGCGCACGTCTTCCCCTCCGTAAGGGTGTCACGATGGCTTCGCAATGGGCCGTCCGCCGGCGCGACCCGCGCCGACATGACGTCGGAATCCTTTGGCGGCGAAGCTATGGGCGTAGAACCGCGTGGCGGCGACGGACCCCTGAACCCTGGGTGAACGACGCACGAGCGGAATCGGCGGCGGAAGGCCGTTGACCGGCCCGCTAGCCTTTCGGCACCACGGTCATGCACCGCCATGCACCGCACTCGACACGTGAGAGGTATCTCCCATGGGCATACGGGACCTACTGCGCAATGTTTTCGGACGCTCCCGAGCCACGAGGGTGGACGACACTGCTGCGCCGGAGGCGGCAGTTGTCCCGGACCCCCAGCCCGAGGCCCCGACGGAGTCCGAGACGGCGGCCCCCGAGCCGGTAGTCGAACCGGCTGCGGCTCCCACCCCGAAGACCCCGCCCCAGGCTGACGACGAGACACCGGGCGACCCGACCCTGTCCGAGCCGCTGAAGAGCCTCGACGAGATCCTCAAGTCCCCGGACCCGGAGCCGACCCGCCCCGCCGTCGCCCCGGAGACCTCGGCGCCCAAGACGGCGACGGACACCGCGCCCTCGGCCGACGCCGAGCCCGAGCCGAAGCCCGCCGCAGCCGAGGCAGCCCCGACGGCCGAGCCCGAGCCGGTGGCGGCAGTCGCCGAGCCGGAAGCCAAGCCCGCGCCGGCCATGGAGCCCCAGGCCGAGCCGGAGCCCGAGACCGTGGAGCCGGAGCCCGCCGAGACCGTAGCGCCCGAGACGGCAACTCAGACCACGGCGGAGGCCGAGCCCGAGGCGGAGGCTGACGCCCAGGCCGAGCCTGCGACCGAAGAAGCGACTGCAGCACCCGAGGCGGAGGCTGACGCCGAGCCCGCAGCCGACGCCGACGCCGAGCCCGAGCCCGAGCCGGCGGCGGCAGTCACCGAGCCGGAAGCCAAGCCCGCGCCGGCCACGGAGCCCCAGGCCGAGCCGGAGCCCGAGACCGTGGAGCCGGAGCCCGCCGAGACCGCAGCGCCCAAGACGGCAACTCAGACCACCGCGGAGGCCGAGCCCGAGGCGGAGGCTGACGCCCAGGCCGAGCCTGCGACCGAAGAAGCGACTGCCGCACCCGAGGCGGAGGCTGACGCCGAGCCCGCAGCCGACGCCGACGCCGAGCCCGAGCCCGAGCCGGCGGCGGCAGTCACCGAGCCGGAAGCCAAGCCCGCGCCGGCCACGGAGCCCCAGGCCGAGGGCGAGCCCGAGACCGTGGAGGCGGAGTCGGCCCCCGAGCCGACGGCCGAAACCGCGGCCGAGCCCGAGGCAGCGGCCGACGCCCCGGCCGAACCGGACGTCGCACCCACGGCTGACGCCGAGGACGACCGCGAACCCGCCGCAGCCGCAACCGAGGCAGCCCCGACCGCCGAGCCCGAGGCCGTAGCGGCATCCGCGGCCGAGGACGGGCGCGAGGCGAAGCCCGTCAACGCCGACGCCGCGCCCACGGCCGACGCCGAGGACGACCTGGCGCCCGCCACGGCCGGCGCACCCGCCATCGCGCCTGGGGACATCGAGACCCGCGCGCCGGGGCTCGTCGGGCTGTACACCCGCGCCGCCGAGGCCCTTGAGAAGCACAGCCTCAGCGGCGGCCGGGCCGTCGTGTATCTCGTGCTCGACCGGTCCGGGTCGATGCGGAGCTACTACAAGGACGGCACGGTCCAGCACCTCGCCGAGCAGGCGCTCGCGCTGTCCGCGCAGCTGAACACCACCGGCACCGTGCCCGTCGTGTTCTTCTCGACCGACATCGACGGCACCGCCGATATCGCGCTCGACAACTACGGCGGCCGGATCGAGGAGCTGCACGCCTCGCTCGGGCACATGGGGCGGACGAACTACCACTCGGCGGTCAACGCGGTGATCGACCACTACAAGGAGTCCGGCGCCACCGACCCCGCTCTCGTGATCTTCCAGACCGACGGCGCGCCCACCACCAAGACCGCCGCCGAGAAGGCGTTGTGCGAGGCGGCGGGGCTGCCGTTGTTCTGGCAGTTCATCGGGTTCGGGGATCCGGAGGCGAAGGGGTTCGACTTCCTCCGCAAGCTGGACGCCTCCCCCGCCCTCGCGGTCCCGGAGAAGCGGGCCGTCGACAACACGGGCTTCTTCCACGCCGGGCTCGACCCGCGGTCGGTCTCCGACGCCGACCTGTACGAAGAGCTCGTCCGGAAGTTCCCGGGATGGCTGGAGGAGGCCCGCGCCGCGGGCGTACAGGCCTGACGAACACCGACGACGACACCCACAGCGACACCGGGGGCCACCCGCGGCGGATAATTGCCGGGCGGGTGGCCCCCGCCGCTCGGATACGATATTGGCGGCTCGTAGAAGAGCGAAAAGTCACAGACGGTATCGACTTGGGAGCAGCCTGCAATGGCTCGACACCTCATCACCAGCGCCCTTCCCTACATCAACGGGATCAAGCACCTGGGCAACATGGTGGGGTCCATGCTCCCGGCCGATGTCTATGCCCGCTATATGCGCCAGCGCGGCCATGACGTGCTGTACATCTGCGCCACCGACGAGCACGGCACCCCGGCCGAGCTGGCCGCCAAGGAGGCGGGGCTGCCGGTGGACGCGTTCTGTGCGCAGCAGCATGACGCGCAGAAGGCGATCTACGACGGCTTCGATCTGGCCTTCGACTACTTCGGCCGCAGCTCCTCCGCGCAGAATGTGCAGATCACCCAGACCATCGCGCGTGAGCTCAAGGCGAACGGCTTCATCGAGGAGCGCTCGATCCGTCAGGTGTACTCCAACGCCGACGGCCGCTTCCTCCCCGACCGCTATATCGAGGGCACCTGCCCGCACTGCGGCTACGAGCGGGCGCGCGGCGACCAGTGCGAGAACTGCACCCGGGTGCTCGATCCGACGGACCTGATCGACGCGCGCTCCGCGATCAGCGGCAGCAGCGATCTGGAGGTCCGGGAGACCAAGCATCTCTTCCTCCTCCAGTCGAAGCTGGCCGAGGAGGTCGGGGCGTGGGTCGAGGAGCACGGCAAGCACTGGCCGACGCTGGCCTCGTCGATCGCCCGCAAGTGGCTGACCGAGGGGCTGCAGGACCGCGCGATCACGCGTGACCTGGACTGGGGCGTCCCGGTTCCGGCCGACACGTGGCCGGAGCTGGCGGCCGAGGGCAAGGTCTTCTACGTATGGTTCGACGCCCCGATCGAGTACATCGGCGCGACGAAGGAGTGGGCGGACCGGGACCCGGAGCACCGTGACTGGAAGTCGTGGTGGTACGAGGCGGACGACACGGTCCGCTACACGGAGTTCATGGCCAAGGACAACGTCCCGTTCCACACGGTGATGTTCCCGGCGACGCTCCTCGGCACCCGTGACGCCTGGAAGAAGGTCGACTTCGTCAAGGCGTTCAACTGGCTGACGTACTACGGCGGCAAGTTCTCCACCTCGCAGAAGCGCGGGGTGTTCACGGACGCGGCGCTGGAGCTGCTGCCCGCCGACTACTGGCGCTACTTCCTGATGGCGAACGCTCCCGAGTCCGATGACACGTCCTTCACCTGGGAGCACTTCGCCGCCACGGTCAACAAGGACCTGGCCGACACCCTCGGCAACTTCGTCAACCGGGTGCTGTCCTTCTCCCGCAAGCGGTTCGGCGACGAGGTCCCGGCCGGAGCGGCCGCGGGCGAGGCGGAGGCGCGGCTGGGCGAGGAGATCGCACGGCTGCTGGCGGAGTACGAGGAGCACATGGACACGCTCCAGTTCCGCAAGGCGGCGGCGACGCTGCGCGCCCTGTGGAGCACGGGCAACTCCTACCTTGAGGAGAAGGCCCCCTGGCTGGAGATCAAGACCGACCAGGAGGGGGCGGCCCTCACCCTGCGGACGGCGATGAACCTCATCCACCTCTACGCGATCGTCTCGGAGCCGTTCATTCCGGCCACCGCGCGGGCCATGCGGTCGGCGTTCGCGCTGGAGGGGGACACGGCGTCGTGGGTCGGCCAGGAGGAGGCCAAGGCGCTGGCGTCGGTCCCCGCGGGCACGGCCTTCACCGTGCCGCCGGTGCTCTTCGCGAAGATCACCGAGGAGGACCTGGAGTCCTACCGGCAGCAGTTCGGCGGCGCGGAGGAGAACGGCGCCGCGTAACCCGGGTGCGGGCCCGGCGCCTCGCGGCCCTCGCGTCGCGCACCGCGTTGACCGCCCGACAACCGTTCGTTCAGCCCTCTCGATGACCCTGTGAAGTCCAGTCCACGGGGAAGTCGAGGAACGCAGTGCCGGACGCACGTGTCACGGTGACGGTCCACGGCCCCGACCCGCTTTCGCGGGCCGGGGTCGTCCGTCATCTGCAGCACCAGCCCACCGTCGAGCTGATCGACCGGCCACGCCCGTTCAGCGACGAGCCCCGCTCCACCGTGGCCGTCATGCTCGCCGAGCGCCTGGACGCACGCGCCGGGGCCGAGCTGCGCCGGCTGGTGCGCGGCGGCCGGCAGCGGGTGGTGCTGATCGCTGGCGAGCTCCGTGAGACGGAGCTGATGGCGGTGATGGAGTACGGCGTACGAGCCGTCCTCTGGCAGCACCGGACCACGCCGAACCGGCTCCTGCGCGCGGTGCACCGGGCAGCGCGCGCGGACCGGAGCGAACCGTGCGGGGTGGACCGGAGGCTGTGACACCGGGCGTCAGAGGCCGGGAATCAGGCGCCGGGCATCAGCGTCCGGTGCCGTCGTGGGTCTCGTCCGGGTCGACCCCGAGGGTGAGGCTTCCGCTGACGCCCTTCCCGATCTTTCCCTTCCGGTACCTCAGGTTCAGCAGACCGCCCTCCGCGCCGTTGCCGGCGAAGATGTGGTCCTCGTCGAGCGTCGTACGCTCCGTGGTGCTGGTGCTGTACGGAGCCACCTCGGCCGAGGCGAGCACCGCCTCCTCGGCGAAGAAGAACTGGCCGGTGTGGCAGGTGTGGCCGCCCTCGTATCCCGAGTCCGTCAGCGCGCCGCCGACGTGCACCTTGGTGTGGATGTGCACGGAGCGGCCCTCGTACCAGCCGGGGAAGACGGTCGTGAACTCGACGAAGCCGTGTGTGTCGGTCAGCTGGGTGCCGCGCAGATACCGCTTGTCGTCGGTCGGCTCCAGGTGGCCGCCGCCCCCACCGCCGGGCGGAGTGCCGGTGGGGGCGCCGGTGGGCGGGGTTCCGGTGGGCGGGGTTCCGGTGGGCGGGGTTCCGGTGGGCGGGGTGCCGCCACCGCCGGTGCTCGCGCTCTCGTAGCCGGAGTAGATCCCCAGCGCGTCGCAGTGCCAGATGTCGACCGCCGCCTTCGCCAGCGGCTTACAGGTGTCGGAGTCGACGACCTTGAGCCGGAGGGTCAACGGGATGCCCTCCTTGCCCTCGGTGATGTCCTTTCTGATCTTGTCGGCGTCGATGTAGTACGGCCCCTCGGTCGTCTCCGAGGTGAGCCGGTAACACACCTCCTTCGAGGGGGAGGAGGCGGAGGCCGAGGGCGTCGCCGATGTGGAGGACGCGGAGGTCTCGCCCGCCGACGCGGTGGTGACGACGGCGGCTCCCAGGCCTGCCGCCGCGACCGCCGCGCCGCCCACGAGGATCCGACGTCGCGTCATGTCCCGCTGGGACTCGGGACCGTTCTTCTGCTGTTCGGTCATGGCAGGGGACGCTAGGGGCGCAACCTGGCAACGGCATGAGCGCAGGCTGTGAATGCCTGTGCGGGCTCACGTCATGAGTCGCGGTCGGCGCCGGTGACGACCACGACCTGCTCGGCGTCCTTCGGCACCTCGGCCCGGGTACGGGGGCCGAGCCCCGGCAGCTCCCGGGGGCTCGGCTGGGGCAGGCCGCCCCGCGGGGCGACCGGTGCCGGGGCGGTCCGCTCTCGCGGACCCGCGCGCCGCGCCGCCCCCGGACTAGTCTTCCGTGGACGCGCCGCCTCCGGACGCGCCGCATCCGGCGAGTGCCGCCATGACGAGGGCGACGGCCGCTATCGCGCCCGCGCCCCCTCCGGGCCGCCTGGTCCGTCCGGCCCGTCCGGCCCGTCCGGTCCTGGTCCCCATCCTCATCGTTACTCGGCGGGCTTCTCCGGCTGCCCGTCGGCCTTCTTCTCCGCCTTGTCCGCCTTCTCCGCCTGCTTGATCTGCGGCTTGCGCACCGACAGATGCAGCTCGCGCAGCCGGGCCTCGTCCACCTCGCTGGGCGCGCCCATCAGCAGGTCCTGCGCGTTGCCGTTGAGGGGGAAGGCGATGGTCTCGCGGATGTTGGGCTCGTCGGCCAGCAGCATCACGATGCGGTCGACGCCGGGGGCGATGCCGCCGTGCGGCGGGGCGCCGAAGTGGAACGCGCGCAGCATGCCGCCGAACTCGCGCTCGACCTCGTCCCGGGAGTAGCCCGCGATCTCGAACGCCTTGAACATCACATCCGGCTCATGGTTCCGGATGGCGCCCGACGACAGCTCCACACCGTTGCAGACGATGTCGTACTGCCAGGCGAGGATGTCGAGCGGGTCCTTGGTCTCCAGCGCCTCCAGGCCGCCCTGCGGCATGGAGAAGGGGTTGTGGGAGAACTCGATCTGCCCGGTGTCCTCGTTCCGCTCGAACATCGGGAAGTCCACGATCCAGGCGAAGCGGAAGACGTTCTCCTCGAAGTGGCCGGCCCGCTTCGCGGCCTCGACCCGCACCGCGCCCATGATCTTGGAGACCTCGTCGAAGTCGCCCGCGCCGAAGAAGACCGACGTGCCCGGCTTGCCCTCGACCTCGGCGATCAGCTTCTCGACGTCCTGATCGGTGAGGAACTTGGCGATCGGCCCGGTCAGCTTGGAGTCCTCGCCGATCCGGACCCAGGCGAGACCCTTGGCGCCCTGCTCGACCGCGAACTCGCCGAGCTGGTCGAAAAACTTCCGGGGCTGGTCGGCGGTGTCCGGCACGGCCAGCGCGCGGACGTGCTTGTCCGCGAACGCCTTGAAGCCGGCGCCCGCGAAGACATGGCTGACGTCCCGAAGCTCCAGCTTGGCCCGCAGGTCCGGCTTGTCGGAGCCGTACTTCAGCATGGCCTCGCGGAACGGGATCCGCGGGAACGGCGAGGTGACATGGCGGCCCCGGCCGAACTCCTCGAAGAGCTCGGTCATGACCTTCTCGATGACCTCGAAGACGTCCTCCTGCTCGACGAAGCTCATCTCGACGTCGAGCTGGTAGAACTCGCCCGGCGAGCGGTCGGCGCGGGCGTCCTCGTCGCGGAAGCAGGGCGCGATCTGGAAGTAGCGGTCGAAGCCCGCGATCATCAGCAGCTGCTTGAACTGCTGCGGCGCCTGCGGTAGCGCGTAGAACTTGCCCGCGTGCAGCCGGGAGGGGACCAGGAAGTCCCGCGCGCCCTCGGGCGAGGTGGCGGACAGGATCGGGGTCGCCATCTCGTTGAAGCCCTGCGCGGTCATCTTCTGCCGGATCGCGGAGATCACGGCGGAGCGCAGCATGATGTTGCGGTGCATCCGCTCGCGGCGCAGGTCCAGGAAGCGGTACTCCAGCCGCCGCTCCTCGTTGACGCCGTCCTCGGGGAAGACGGTGAAGGGCAGCGGGTCGGCGGCGCCGAGCACCTCGACGTCGGTGACCTCGACCTCGATCTCACCGGTCGGCAGGTCGGGGTTGACGTTGTCCGCACCGCGCGCGATCACCCGGCCGTCGACGCGCACGACGGTCTCCTTGGTGATCGAGCTCAGGGCCTCGTTGGCGGCGGTGTCGGGGCGTACGACAAGCTGGACCAGCCCGTAGTGATCGCGAAGATCGATGAAGAGGATGCCGCCCAGGTTCCGTCGATTGTGGAGCCAGCCGGAAAGCCGCACGTCGGTGTCGACGTCAGCGGCGCGGAGCTCGCCACAGGTGTGGGACCGGTACCGGTGCATCATTCATCCAAGTCGTCTGGTCGGGAGGCGTACGTACCCTCATGAAGCTTCCGGGCAAGCCTACCGGCGCCGCGCCCCTCACTGGTAAGCGCTCGCCAAATCCCCATAAGGTAGTGCAATGCGCACCGAGGACCTGCTGGCCGCCATAGCGACCGGCCTATGGCGTTGGGACAGTGTCTCGGGCGCCGTCAGTTACGACGCGGAAGCGGCCCGGCTGGTGGGCCTGCCCGCCGAGGCCGTCACCCTCCCCGAAGCCGCGGCACGGGCCTGCTTCCACCCCGTGGACTGGCTGGAGGTCAAGGCCATAGTGATGCTCGCGGTGGCCGAGGGCACCCTCGCCGAGGCGCGGCTGCGGATCGTGGACGAGAAGGGCACGGTGCAGCGCACCGTCCGCACCCGGTCCCGGCCGATCGCGCGCGGCGGCAGCGAGGACGGCTACTACCTGCTGGGCACCCTCCAGGAGGTCCCCGAGCCGCTCCCCGGCACCTCCGCGGCCGTCACCCCCGTCACCCCCGTCACCGGCGACTGGCGGCGCAACCGCGAGGCGTTCCTGCTGGACGCGGGGCGGGCGCTGGCGGAGGCGATGTCCACCGCCGAGGTGCTGCGGGTCGCGGCGGGCCTGTCGATGCCGGGCTTCTCACCGGACGGGCTCGCGGTCTTCGGCGTCCAGGGCGACCGGATCTCGGTGATCGGCCACCACGGGCCCCGGGCGGGCACCGAGCACCCCCTCGCCGCCATACCGCTGGACACCGACTATCCGGCGGCCGAGGTGATCCGCACCGGCCGGGCGGTCTATCTGCCCTCGCCGGAGGACTACCGCGGCCGGTTTCCGGCCGCCTGGGCGCAGGCCCGGTCCGTCAGGCGGCGGTCCTGGGCCTTTCTGCCGCTGATCGTCGCGGGCCGGACCATCGGCGCGTGGATGGCCGGTTTCGCCCATCCGGTGACCTTCTCGCCCGACGAGCGCTCGGTGCTCACCACGATCGCGCGGATGCTGGCCCAGGCGCTGTCCCGGGCGGCCCTCCAGGAGACCGAGCGCGAGCTGTCGGACGGGCTGCAGCGGTCGATGCTGCCCGCCCGCAAGCCCGATATCCCGGGGCTCACGGTGGCCGCGCGCTATGTGCCCACCGGTGGCGGGCTGCAGGTCGGCGGCGACTGGTACGACGTGATCGCGCTCCCCTCGGGGCGTACGGCGCTGGTGATCGGCGATGTCCAGGGGCACGATGTGCGCGCCGCCGGGATCATGGGCCAGCTGAGGATCGCCGTGCGCGCGTACGCCTCCGAGGGGCACCACCCGGACGCGGTGCTCTCACGTGCCTCCCGCTTTCTCGCCGGGCTGTGCGAGCCCGGCGGGCAGGACGGCGACTACGACCCGCGCTTCGCGACCTGCCTCTACATGGAGGTGGACCCGGTCGCGGGCACCCTGGACATCGCCCGCGCGGGCCACCCCGATCCGGCGGTCCGGCTCGCCGACGGCACGATGATGATCCGGCCCACCGCGGGCGGGCTGCCGCTGGGCATCAACCCGGACACCGACTACCCGACCACCCGGGTGGTGCTGGAGCCCGGCGAGACGCTGCTGATGTGCACCGACGGGCTGATCGAGACCGGCGGCCACGATCTGGAGACCGGCTGGGACCGGATCCGGGCCGTCTTCGAGCGGCCGGCCGCCGGGCCCGACGACGGCGACGGCGGCGATCTCGAAACGCTCGCCGAGTCCCTGGTGCAGGCCGTGCACGGACCGCCCTCCCACCACACCACCGGCCCTCTCGCCGACCGGCGCGAGGACGACATAGCGCTGCTGCTGATCCGGCGGGAAGCGGAGGTATGCCTGGTCGGACCCGGTTCGGCGCCGGTGCGGCGTACCGCGGTCACGGTCGCGCAGGCCGAACCGGAGCGGATAGCGGGCACCCGGCAGCAGCTGCGCGACATGCTGCACGACTGGGCGGACCCGGACCAGGTGGAGTCGGCGGTGCTGATGCTCTCCGAGATGGTCACCAATGTGCTGGTGCACACCGACGGGGACGCCCTGCTGGTCGCCGAGGTCAGCGGGCGGCGCGGGGCCAGACGGCTGCGGCTGGACGTCGCCGACAGCAGCGATGAGCTGCCGCACCGCCGCCGCCCCGGCGAGCTCGCCTCGTCGGGGCGCGGGCTGCTGCTGATGGAGCTGCTCGCCGACAACTGGGGGGTCGACCCCCGGGGCGACGGCAAATGCATCTGGTACGAGCTGTTCGAGGCCGCGCCGAAGGACGCGGCCTCGCCGGACGGCGGCTAGCGCTAGCCGTACGTCGGCCGGGAGTGTCCGGGGGCGGCCTGCCCGCATCGGTGGTAGCGCCGCCCAGCCACCCGGCTCGGGCTGCCCACCTCGAAGCGCCCAGCCCGAAGTGCCCAGCCCGAAAGACCCGCGTACCCCGCTTACCCGGCGTCGGCCGGAACCGTGCCCAGCTTCCCGGCGCGGAAGTCGTCGAACGCCTGGGCCAGCTCCGCGTGCGTGTTCATCACGAACGGCCCGTAGTGCATCATCGGCTCGCGGATCGGCTGCCCGCCGAGCAGCACCACCTCGAAGTTCGGGCTGCGCGACTCCTGCGTCGCGTCGGCGCGGACGGTCAGCGTGTCACCGCCGCCGAAGACGGCCGTCTGGCCGGTATGGAACGGCCGCCGCTCCGGGCCCGCGCTGCCGCGCCCGGCGAGGCCGTAGGCGAGGGCGTTGAAGTCGGAGCGCCAGGGGAGGGCCAGCTCGGCGCCGGGGTTCACCGAGACATGCAGCATGGTGATCGGCGTATGGGTGATGCCCGGGCCCTGGTGGCCGTCGATGTCGCCCGCGATCAGCCGCAGCAGCGCACCGCCGTCGGACGAGGTGAGCAGCTTGACCTTGTCGCCGCCGATGTCCTGGTAGCGCGGCGGCATCATCTTGTCCTTGCCCGGCAGGTTCACCCACAGCTGGAGCCCGTGGAAGAGGCCGCCGGACATGACGAGCGACTCCGGCGGGGCCTCTAGGTGCAGCAGCCCGGAGCCGGCGGTCATCCACTGGGTGTCGCCGTCGTTGATCGTGCCGCCGCCACCGTGCGAGTCCTGGTGGACGAAGGTGCCGTCGATCAGATACGTGACGGTCTCGAAGCCGCGGTGGGGGTGCCAGGGGGTGCCCTTGGGCTCGCCCGGCGCGTACTCCACCTCGCCCATCTGGTCCATCATGATGAACGGGTCGAGGTGCTGGTAGTCGATGCCCGCGAAGGCGCGCCGCACCGGGAAGCCCTCTCCCTCCAAGCCGCTGGGCGCGGTGGTGACGGTGAGCGCGGGCCGCTGCCGTGCCTCGGCGGGTGCGGCGACGCGGGGCAGGGTCAGCGGGTTGTCTACGGTCACTGCGGGCATAACGGCCTCCTCGGTCGTTCACCATTCAACTTAATTGAACACTGAACGACTCGCAAGAGGGCCATTCCGGCCCCAGTGGGGCCCGGAGCCAGGGCCGATAACGGGACCTATCCGTACATACGCCGCATCGCGAAGTCCACCATCTGCTCCACCGCCTTCGCGTCGAAGACCATCCGGTGCTCGCCCTCCATGTCGAGCACGAAGCCATAGCCGGTGGGCAGCAGGTCGATCACCTCGGCGCCGGTGATCACGAAGTACTTGGACTCCTTGCCCGCATAGCGCCGCAACTCCTTGAGTGAGGTGAACATCGGGATCACCGGCTGCTGGGTGTTGTGCAGCGCGAGAAAGCCCGGGTTGTCACCGCGCGGGCAGTAGACCTTCGAGGTAGCGAAGATCTGCTGGAAGTCCTCGGCCGACATCGAGCCGGTGGTGAAGGCACGCACCGCGTCGGCGAGCGACGGAGGCGAGGGCTCCGGGTAGAGCGGCTGCTCACCGTAGCCGGCACCCGGCTGCGGGTGATGTGACAGATGCGGCTGCTGTTGCGGCGGAGGCGGCGGAGCGGCGTAACCCTGCCCCGCGCTCGCGTTCTGGTCGTAGCCGTACATGGACCGAAGCGTACTGAGTCACAGTTACCCGGTTGAGGGTTGCCCTTTATTACCGACGGGTAGCATCATGACAATCACCGGATTGTTGATCGATACCGCGCTAACTCAGAGGTCCCTGCCTCCCGATCCTACGGAGCCGTCGCCATGGGGCACTACAAGTCGAATCTCCGCGACATCGAGTTCAACCTCTTCGAGGTACTCGGCCGCGACAAGCTGTACGGCACCGGCCCGTTCGCGGAGATGGACGTCGAGACCGCCAAGAGCGTGCTCGCCGAGATATCCCGGCTCTCCGAGAACGAGCTGGCCGACTCTTACGCCGACTCGGACCGCAACCCGCCGGTCTTCGACCCGAAGACCCACACGGCGCCGCTCCCCGAGTCCTTCAAGAAGAGCTACCGGGCGTACATGGACGCCGAGTGGTGGCGGCTCGGGGTCCCGGAGTCGCTCGGCGGCACCGCCTGCCCGCGCTCGCTGCTGTGGGCCTCGGCCGAGACGATCCTCGGCGCCAACACTCCGATCTGGATGTACGCCTCCGGCCCGGCCTTCGCGGGGGTGCTCCACGACGAGGGCACCGAGGAGCAGCTGAAGATCGCGCAGCTGATGGTGGACAAGCAGTGGGGCTCCACCATGGTGCTGACCGAGCCGGACGCGGGCTCGGACGTCGGCGCGGGGCGCACCAAGGCGATCCGGCAGGAGGACGGCACCTGGCACATCGAGGGTGTGAAGCGGTTCATCACCTCCGGTGAGCACGATGTCTCCGACAACATCATCCACTTTGTGCTGGCCCGCCCCGAGGGCGCGGGGCCCGGCACCAAGGGGCTGTCGCTGTTCGTCGTCCCCAAGTACGACTTCGACTGGGAGACCGGCGAGCTCGGCGAGCGCAACGGTGCGTACGCGACGAACGTCGAGCACAAGATGGGTCTGCGGGTGTCCAACACCTGTGAGCTGACCTTCGGCGCCGACCGCCCGGCCAAGGGCTGGCTGCTGGGCGAGAAGCACGACGGCATCCGCCAGATGTTCAAGATCATCGAGTTCGCGCGGATGATGGTCGGCACGAAGGCCATGGCCACCCTGTCCACCGGCTACCTCAACGCGCTGGAGTACGCGAAGGAGCGGGTGCAGGGCCCGGACCTGGCGGCCTTCACCGACAAGACCGCCCCGCGCGTCACCATCACCCACCACCCCGACGTGCGCCGCTCGCTGATGACGCAGAAGGCGTACGCGGAGGGCCTGCGCGCGCTCGTCCTCTACACCGCCTCCGTCCAGGACGAGATCCTGGTCCAGGAGGCCGCGGGCGAGGACACCTCCGCCGCGAACCGCCTCAACGACCTGCTGCTCCCGATCGTCAAGGGCTACGGCTCGGAGAAGGCGTACGAGCAGCTGGCGCAGTCCCTGCAGACCATCGGCGGCTCCGGCTACCTCCAGGAGTACCCGCTGGAGCAGTACATCCGGGACGCCAAGATCGACACCCTCTACGAGGGCACCACCGCCATCCAGGGCCAGGACTTCTTCTTCCGCAAGATCGTCCGGGACCAGGGCCAGGCGCTGACCGTCCTGTCCGAGGAGATCAAGAAGTTCCTGGCCGAGGCCGGCGGCGGCGAGGAGCTGGCCGCCGCCCGCGACCAGCTCGCCCAGGCGGCGGTGGACCTGGAGGGGATCGTCGGCGCGATGCTCACCGACCTCGCCGCCACCGAGCAGGACGTCACCTCCATCTACAAGGTCGGCCTGAACTCCACCCGGCTGCTGCTCGCCTCCGGCGATGTCATCCTCGGCTACCTCCTCCTGAGGGGTGCCGCGGTCGCCACCGAGAAGCTGGGCGCCGCCTCCGCGAAGGACACCGCCTTCTACGAGGGCAAGATCGCCGCCGCGAAGTTCTTCGTCCAGGAGGTGCTGCCGGGCGTCTCGGTGCAGCGCGCGCTGGCCGAGTCCGTCGACAAGGACCTGATGGACCTGGACGAGGCCGCGTTCTGAGGCCCGTCCCCGTCGGCCCAGGGGCCGATCGTCCCGTACTCACAGCGGGGCGATCGGCCCCTGTGCCGTTCGCCCCGGGTCCCTCACCGCTCCCTCACCGCTCCTCGTCCGGCGGATGCTCCCGTAGCGCCCGTTCGACCCCCTCGCGGGCCTGGCGCCGGATCTCCTCGCCCTGCGCCAGGATCTCCTCGACCGTCTCGGTCCCGCCGCCGGGCGGGCGCGGGCGGGCCCGCAGCCTGGCGAGCAGATCCCGGCACACCTCGTCCTCCGTGGCGAACCGGCTGATGTCCCGGTCCCTGGAGCGCTCCCGCAGCCCGGTCACCCAGCCGCCCTCCGGGGCGGGCCGCAGGAAGTAGTACACGTCCGGCTGGACCGGGATGTCATGCACTCCCGGGATGTCGTACGGCGCGCCGGGCACCTGATCGTCGTCAAGGGCTGGACGAGTTCCCGTCTGTCCACCGTCCCAGGATCCGCCCTCAGTTGAGCGGGCGGAGATTTCCGGCCGCGACGAGCTGAGGGATGGACGGACCCGTCAGATACCGGATGCCGTAGCCGGGTTGGCCGAACCAGGGCCGGATGGGACCCGCCTCCACCAGGAAGGGCTGCGTGACCTCATAGAGGTGGTAGCCGTGCGGGTACGCCGGATCGCAGGTGTCGAGATTACTCGGCGGCAGTGCGCGCTCCGCGTAGGGCGTGCCCGCCGGGGCGAGGAAGTGGCCGAAACCGCTGCCGAAGAGGTCGACCTTCTGACCGGCCTTCAGGCTGATGGTGGTGTGCAGCGGCACCCCGTTGAGAAGCGTCCAGCCGTCCGGGTACGGGTACCGCCAGCCGCCCGTCGCCTCGTCCCAGTAGCAGTTGAGGAAGGCGCCGGCCGAGGAGAAGTGGTCCAGCCGGTTATAGCCTTCGAGCATCTTGCCGATCGCGCCGCGGTGGGGGAGATATGCCGGGCCGAGCCGCCAGTCGCCCTTGTAGTACCGCTCGCGTGCCGGGTTCGGTGCGGTGTTGGTGCCCCCGATGCGGTCCGTCGCCGGACAGGGCGGATGGCCCTTGCCCCCGCTGTCCCCACCGCCAGCCGGACGCGGATCGGGTGTGGGCGCGGCCGCCGGCGCCGGGGCCGCCACGGGCGCGAGCCCGGCGGCGAGGAGGCCGGCGGCGGACTGCGCCACGGCCGGTCCGCTGCTGCACAGCAGAAGCAGCGACCCCAGGACGACTAGGACATGTCGAAGAACGCGCATCCGGTATCCCCTCGAGTGCGACTGAGCTCGACGTTGCTCGGTCACGGGGAATATCGGCGCATTCGCCGCTTTCTTAGCCTTAACTGACGTGCTTTCATCAGATCGGCTCAATGCGACCCCACGGATGGCTCCCGCACCCGGCGCACCGGGCAGATCCACCCCCGCACCGGCGTGATCCGGCCGCCCCGATCAATACCGGCCCGCCCACGGCCCCGCCGACGGATCCCACACGCCGGACCAGCATGATCCGGCCCCTCCCGAATCTATGCTGAGCACATGAGCGCACACGCCGGCATCGACCGAGGCCATACCGACGACCTCATGTCCTTCCTCCGCGCCGGCCCCTCGCCGTACCACGCGGTGGCAGGCGTCGCGGAGCGGCTGGAGAAGGCGGGCTTCCGGCAGGTCGAGGAGACCGCGCCGTGGGACGGCGGGACCGGCGGCAAGTATGTGCTGCGCGGCGGCGCGATCATCGCCTGGTACGTGCCGGAGGGGGCGAGCCCGTCCACTCCGTACCGAATTGCCGGTGCTCATACCGACTCTCCCAATTTGCGGGTCAAGCCGATTCCCGATACCGGAGCGCACGGCTGGCGGCAGATCGCGGTCGAGATCTACGGCGGCGCGCTGCTCAACACCTGGCTCGACCGCGACCTCGGGCTCTCCGGCCGCCTCACCCTCAGAGACGGCTCACACCACCTCGTCACCATCGACCGGCCGCTGCTGCGCGTGCCCCAGCTCGCCGTGCATCTCGACCGGTCCGTCAACACCGAGGGGCTCAAGCTCGACAAGCAGCAACATATGACGCCAATCTGGGGTCTGGGCAGCGTCGAGGAGGGCGGTCTGATCCGCTTCGTGGCCGAGGAGACCGGCGTCGCCGCCGAGGAGGTCGGCGGCTGGGACCTGATGGTGCACAGCGTCGAGCCGCCCGCCTACCTCGGCCGGGACCGGGAGCTGGTCGCCGGGCCCCGGATGGACAACCTGCTGTCCGTGCACGCCGGTACGGCAGCGCTCGCCGCCGTCGCCGCCCGCCCTCAGCTGCCGCACATCCCCGTGCTCGCCGCCTTCGACCACGAGGAGAACGGCAGCCAGTCCGACACCGGCGCCGACGGCCCGCTGCTCGGCAATGTGCTGGAGCGCTCGGTCTTCGCCCGCGGCGGTACGTACGAGGACAAGGCCCGCGCCTTCGCGGGCACGGTGTGCCTGTCCTCCGACACCGGGCACGCCGTCCACCCCAACTACGCCGAGCGCCATGAGCCGGGCCACCACCCCATGCCCAACGGCGGCCCGATCCTCAAGGTCAACGTCAACCAGCGGTACGCCACGGACGGCGCCGGGCGGGCCGTCTTCGCCGCCGCCTGCGAGCGCGCGGGCGTGCCCTGGCAGAGCTTCGTCTCGCACAACTCCATGCCGTGCGGCACCACGATCGGCCCGATCACCGCCGCCCGGCACGGCATCGCCACCGTCGACATCGGCGTCGCCATCCTGTCCATGCACTCGGCGCGCGAACTGTGCGGAGCGCAGGACCCGCGGCTGCTCGCCAAGGCACTGACCGCCTTTCTGGAGGGCTGAGTTGCATTTCTCTCTGCTGGGCCCGGTCACCGTGACCACAGGGCCCCCAGCAGCGCCCGTCGAGCTTCCGCTGGGGCCGGCCAAGCGGCGCAGCGTGCTCGCCATGCTGCTGCTGCGGCCCAACTCCACGGTCTCACTGGATCAGTTGATATCCAGTCTGTGGGAGGACGAACCGCCCGCCCACGCCCGTACCGTCATCCAGGGCCATGTCTCGCGGCTGCGTGCGGCCCTGGCCGAGGGTGGCGCCGACGACCACGGCGTCGAGCTCACCACCCACAGCTCGGCCTATCTGCTGCGGGTGCCCGAGACGCTCATCGACACCCAGCGCTTCGACCAACTGGTCGCGCACGCCCGTCCCGAGGCCGCCCCGGGCGACGCCGTACAGCTGCTCAGCCAGGCGCTCGGCCTGTGGCGCGGCCCGGCGCTCACCGGGACCGTGGCCAGCCCGCCGTTCGCGGCGGCCGCGCACGCCCTGGAGGAGCGGCGGCTGACGGCCGTGGAGGCGCTGGCGCGTGCGCACGAGGCGCTCGGCGAGTACGAGCGGGCGGCGGGCGTGCTGCACCCCTCGGCCCTCGCCAACCCGCTGCGCGAGGGGCTGATCGCCGCCCTGATGCTGGTGCTGTACCGGACCGGACGGCAGTCCGACGCGATCAGCTGGTTCCACCGCACCCGGCAGCTGCTCGCCGACGATCTGGGGGTCGACCCCGGGGAGCGGCTGACCTCCGCGTACCAGGAGATCCTGCGGGCGGCCCCGACGGCGGACGGACCGAGGGGCGGCGGCACCGAGGCCGCCGGACAGGGCGGCCATGGAGGCCATGGGGGCCATGCGGGCCATGCGGGCCATGGGGCGCAGCCGGTGCCCTCGACCCCCGCGCACCCCGTGTCCGTACCCGCGGCCGTGTCCGCGCCCGAGCTGCTCCCCCGGCCTCCGGCGGGCTTCCTCGGCCGTAATACGGAGCTGGCCGAGCTGACGCGGCTCGCGCTGCCCGACGCCGAGCCGCCGGGCAGCGCCCCGGGCGGCTATCCCCGGGAGGGCGGCATCACTCTGGTCAGCGGGCCCGCCGGGGTCGGCAAGACCGGGCTGGTCGTGCACTGGGGCCACGCCCGCGCGGCCGCCTTCCCCGACGGGCGGCTCTTCGCGGATCTGCGCGGGTTCAGCGGCGGTGAGGCGGCCGCGCCCGCCGAGGTGCTGCGCGAGTTCCTGTTCGCCATGGGCACCCCGCCCGAGCACATCCCCTCCTCTCCGGAGGCGGCCTCCGCCCTGTACCGGTCCCTCGTCGCGCGCCGCCGGCTGCTGGTGGTGCTGGACAACGCGGGCAGTTCCGCGCAGGTGCGTCCGCTGCTGCCCGGCGGCCCCCACTGCGCCACGCTGGTCACCAGCCGCAGCCGGCTCGACGGGCTGATCGCCACCGACTCGGCCCGCCCCGTACGGCTGCACGCGCTCGGCCCCGAGGACGGGGTGGCCCTGCTCGGCGCGCTGCTCGGACCGGGCCGGGTCGCCGAGGAACCCGACGCCGCGCACGAGTTGGTGGCCCTGTGCGACGGGCTGCCGCTGGCGCTGCGCGCCGCCTCCGCGCAGCTGATGGCCCGGCCGCGCTGGCGACTGGCCCGGCTGGCCACCGCGCTCCGCGACGAGCGGCGCAGGCTCGCCCTGCTGTCGGCGGAGGACGCCGGGGTGGCGGCCGCGCTGCGCAACTCGGTGGCGCGGCTCTCCGCGGACGACGCGGAACTGCTGCGGGCCCTGGGCACCGGTTTCGCCCGGGAGGTCAACACCGCGGAGGCGGCCGCGCTGTCCGGGGCGGACCCCGAGCTGATCCAGGACTCCCTGGACCGGCTCGCCGAGATGCATCTGCTGGACGAGGAGGCCACCAACCGCTACGTCATGAGTGACCTGGTGAAACTCTTCGCCCAGGGCGATGGGAGCGGACGCGGCGGGGCCCCGGCCGGGGCCCCGGAGGAGGACCCCGGCGGACGTCCGGAGGAGGCCGGTCCGCGGTGAGCGCGGGGGCGTTAGCCAGGCGTTAGCGGCGCGGCAGTCGTACGGCAGCCGAACGGCAGCGGGCCCGGACAGGCTTGAGCCGTACCGGAAAACGTCCGACACCCACCGGGGGGAACCACCGATGTCGCTCACCACCGCCTTCCTCGCCCACCGCGCCCGTACCCTGCGCTCCGTCGCCGCCGGACTGACCATCGTCGCCGCGGGGGTCACCCTCACCGCCTGTGGCAGCAACGGCGCCTCGGGGGTCAAGACCTCCGGCAAGGCGGAGAGTTCGGCGACCACGCCCGCGGCCCAGGGCTCCGGCGCCAAGGGCGGCGCACAGCAGGACACGGCGGCGGGCGGCGGCGCCGACGCCGGCGCCCAGGGCGGCGCCCAGGCGGGCGGCAGCTCGGGGGACGGCTCCGGCGGCACGACGGACAGCGGCACGTCCGGAACGTCCGCGGGCGGCGCCGGCGCCAAGAAGACCGGCGCACAGAAGACCGGTGCCCACAAGACCGGTGGCACCTCGGGCGGCTCCGAGGTCGAGATCGGCACCTGCGACCTCAACAAGATGGTGGTGAGCGTCGAGTCCGTCACCCGGCCCGTCAACCATCTGCTACTGAAGGTCACCAATGGGGCCGGAGTGAACTGCAACGTCCCGGGCTTCCCCTTGCTGCGGTTCGACGACGCCCAGGCGCCCACCGCGGCGGCCGAGGAGACCAAGCCGCAGGCCGTCGTGTCGCTCGCCCCCGGTGAGTCCGCCTACGCGGGCATCACCACCTCCGGCGCCGACGGCTCGGGCAGCGACGGCACGAAGGTCTCCAAGGTGACCGTGTTCCTCAGCGACGCGGACGGCTCCAGCACCGTCGACCTTCCCGGCGGCTCGGTGTACATCGACAGCAAGGCCGAGGTCACCTACTGGCAGAGCGACGCCTCCGACGCCCTGTCCTGGTAACGAGCCCGGTGAAAGCCCACCCGTGCCGAGACGGCCCCCGCTTCGGCGGGGGCCGTCTCACCGCGTCCGGCCCGGCTCAGGACGCCTCGGGCTCGTCCATCCCGGCCAGCACCAGCGGCAGCCGGGCCGCGCCGCCGGCGGTGACCCGGACCGGGACGCCCCAGTCCTGCTGGTGCACATGACAGGCCGGGTACTCGTTCGCAGGGTCGTCGTCGCAGGACGCGGCCATCGCCGAGACATGCAGCACACCCTCGGTCACGCCCTCCGCCAGGACGAGCTCGCGGCTCAGGTCCGTGCCCGCGCCGTCGCCCTCGGCCAGCAGCCCGGGCGGGGTGGAGCTGACCAGCAGCCGGGTGGAGGGCCCGTAGCGGGTGTCCAGCTTCTGTCCGGCGGGCGCCTGGAAGACCACGTCGAGGCGGAGCGTCCCCGGGGCGATGTCGGTCGCGGCGCGCTGGGTGCGATGGGCGACCGGGTCGACCCGTACGGCCTCCTCGGGCAGGCGCAGCCGGGTCAGCCGGTGCCGGGCGGACTCCACCACGACGATGTCCCGGTCCACCAGCACGGCGTCGGACGGCTCGCGCAGATCCGTGGCGAGCGTGGAGACCTCGCCGGTGGCCGGGTCGAAGCGGCGCAGCGCGTGGTTGTAGGTGTCGGCGACGGCCACCGAGCCGTCGGGCAGCGCGGTGACGCCCAGCGGATGCTGAAGCAGGGCCTGCTCGGAGGCGCCGTCCCGGTGCCCGAAGTCGAACAGTCCGGTGCCGACAGCGGTACGGACGACGAATCCGTCGCCGTCGCCGTCGCCCTCGCCGGCCCGTTCCACCCAGCGCACCGCGGAGGTCTCGGAGTCCGCGATCCACAGCCGGTCCCCGGCCGCCGCGAGCCCGGAGGGCTGGGCGAACCACGCCTGGTCGGCGGGGCCGTCCACGAGCCCCTCGTTGGTGGTCCCGGCGGCGGCCCGTACCGTCCCGTCCTCCGGGTCGTACGTCCACAGCTGGTGGACGCCCGCCATGGCGATCCACAGCCGGTCGGCGAACCAGGCCACATCCCACGGGGAGGACAGATCGACCTCCCGGGCGGGCCCCTCGGTGGGCGAGCCCTGCCACCACTGGCGGCCGGTCCCGGCGACCGTGGTGACCTCGCCGGCGGCCGGGTCGAAGCGGCGCAGCGCGTGGTTGACGGTGTCGGCGACGGCCACCGTGCCGTCGGGGAGCAGAGCGAGCCCCTGGGGCTCGCTGAAGCGGGCCCGCTCGGCCGTGCCGTCATCAAGGCCGCGTTCGCCCGTGCCGATCCGCCGCAGCACGCTCTCGCCGTCCGCCGCCAGCTCGACCAGCTGATGCCGGGTGGTGTCCGAGACCAGGAAGGTGCCGCCGGGCAGGAGCAGCGCCTTGCCGGGGAAGCGCAGCTCGGTGGGGACCGGCTCCGGGGGTACGTACGGGCCGTCGCCGCGCCGCAGCGTGCCCTTGGCGGCGTGCTCGGCCTCCAGCTGCCCCACCAGGGTCTCGATGGCGTGCGCATGGCCCTCGCCCGCGTGCTGGGCGACCACATAGCCCTCGGGGTCGATCACGACGAGGGTGGGCCAGGCCCGTACCGCGTACTGCTTCCAGGTGGCCAGCTTCGGGTCGTCGAGGACCGGGTGGTGCACCTCATAGCGCTCGACGGCGTCCACGACCGCCTGGTGCTCGGCCTCGTGGACGAACTTCGGCGAGTGCACCCCGATGATCACGACGGTGTCGCGGTGCTTCTCCTCCAGCTCGCGCAGCTCGTCCAGGACGTGCAGACAGTTCACACAACAGAACGTCCAAAAATCTATCACGATGCAACGACCTCGCAGGTCAGCAAGCGTGAGGTCTTTCCCGCCGGTGTTCAACCAGGCACGGCCCTGCAGCTCGGGGGCGCGTACGCGGGCGCGGCGTCGTGGTACGTCGGTCATGACGACCAGCATCGCCTACAGGCGTACAAACGCGAAAAACGCCCCCACCGCATCGGAGCAGGGGCGTGCAGGCGCGCCTGTCGTCCGTCAGGCCGTTCTACGGGCGCGCGCCTGGGCGTCGATCCCACTGGGCGCCGGAACGGGGTCTTCACTCGTCCCGCGTCACGCGGGCATGGTCGGTGTACTCCCGCCGGAACAGGTCGTGACCGGTGCGCCCGGTGTGCCTCAGCGCCCAGTCCTGAGCTTCGTCGGGGTCGCCCCTGGGACCCGACGACTCGCCGCACCCCTGGATCATGCAGAACAGCTGAGCCGTAATGCCGCCCTCCGGGGCGTCCCTGATCGTGTGCGGCACGGCTTCGAACGCCGACGAGCAGAGCTTGACCACGGCGGGGCGCTCGTCCACCTCGTCCCCGAGGTAGGCGCCGTCACCGGAGAAGTGCCCGAACCGAACCAGTTCCGCGAGCCCCAGCACCCGGTCCCGCAGCACCGGGAAGTCGGCGCGGGCGCGGGCCACCCGCGACGGGTCGATCTCGACGCTCAGCACCTCCTCGTCCTTCCCCGCCTCGGCGAGCACCTCGCCCCACGGGTCCACGACGACGCTGTGCCCGGCGTGGACCACGCCGCCGCTCGTACCGGCGGCGCAGCAGCCCAGGACGTACGCCTGGTTCTCCACGGCGCGGGCGCGGGTCAGCAGCCGCCAGTGTTCGCGGCGGCGGGCGGGCCAGCCGGCCGGGATCGCCAGAAGCTGTGCGCCCGCGTCCACGAGGTGCCGGAAGAGCTCGGGGAAGCGGATGTCGTAGCAGGTGGCCAGTCCCAGGGTGGCGGCCGGGAGGGGGGCGGTGACGACGTCCTGGCCCGCGCCCATCAGCACGGCCTCGCCCGTGTCGAAGCCAAAGCGGTGGATCTTGCGGTAGGAGCGGGCGAGGGCGCCGTCGGGGGAGTAGAGCGTCGCGGTGTTGTAGAGCGTGCCGTCCGGGGCACGCTCCACGAGGGAGCCCGCCTGCAGCCAGACCCCGGCGTCGCGGGCCGCCTCCGCCATGGCCCGGCCGGTCGGCCCGTCCAGTGGTTCGGCGCCGGTGGCGAAGGAGTCGTGCGCGAAGGCGCCGAGGTTCCAGAGTTCGGGAAGGACGACAAGATCCACATCCGACTGATCACGGACGAGCGAGGCGGCTCTCACCCGTCGGCTTTCGACCGACTCGTCCGGGTCCATCCCCATCTGGATCAGGGAGGCACGCACACTACCACCGCTCTCGAGAATCGAGCTGCCGATCCGGGCCTACGATCAGACCCGAAAGCACTGCCCTGGTGCTCGTGGGCAGCGTAACTTGAACGAACACACCAGCACCCAGCCCGCGTACGACCGCCCGAGGGGTCCCGTGACCGTCCATCCCAGCCTTCAGACCTCCATCGACGCCTGGACCCATTCCATTGACGCCATATCGGAGTTGGTGAACCCGCTCCCGGAATACGAGTGGAACCGCGCCACCGAGTGCCCGGGATGGTCGGTGCGTGACGTCGTCTCGCATGTGATCGGCCTCGAATGCGAGATGCTCGGCGATCCGCGCCCCATCCACAGCCTGCCGCGTGATCTGTACCACGTCACCAACGAGAGCTCGCGCTATATGGAGGTCCAGGTCGACGTCCGGCGCTGCCACACCGCGCCCGAGATGACCTCCGAGCTGGAGTACACCGTCATCCGGCGCTCCCGCCAGCTGCGGAACGAGAAGCGCGAGCCGGACGCCATGGTGCGCTGGCCCGGCGGCACGGAGCTGTCCCTGGAGAACGCCCTGACCCGGCGGGCCTTCGACGTCTGGGTGCATGAGCAGGATCTGCGCCGGGCGCTGAACCGCCCGGGCAATCTGGACTCGCCGGGCGCGGTCATCTCCCGTGACGTCCTGCTGTCGGCGCTGCCCAAGGTGGTCGCCAAGGACGCGGGCGCGGCGCCCCATTCGGCCGTGGTCTTCGATGTGCACGGCCCGCTGGAGTTCATGCGGACGGTCCGGATCGACGCGGACGGCAAGGGCGCCGTCGACGGCAGCGTCTCCCTCGGGCCGACCCTCACGCTCAGCCTGGACTGGGAGACGTACGTCCGGCTGGCGTGCGGCCGGGTGCGGCCCGAGGCGGTCTCCGAGCGGGTGAAGACCGAGGGCGATCAGCAGCTGGCCGACGCGATCCTCGCCCACTTCGCGATCACGCCGTAACACCCCACGGGGTCACGCCGGTACGTGCACCGCCTCGACGCGGCTCGCGACCACGTGCTCGCGCTCCCGTCGGTGCGCGCGCCCGCGCAGCCGCAGGATCTGGGTGACGCCGAGCGCCTGGAGCACGAAGACCGAGGCGAAGGCGGCCCGGAAGTTGTCATCGGTCAGATCCAGCAGGACGCCGATGGCCAGCAGGGTGGTCATCGAGGCCGTGAAGCCGCCCATATTGACGATCCCGGAGGCGGTGCCGGACCGCTCGGGCGGGTTGGCGGGGCGGGCGAAGTCGAAGCCGATCATCGACGCGGGCCCGCAGGCGCCGAGCACGGCGCACAGGACGACCAGCAGCCACAGGGGCGCGTGAGGGGACGGCCACGCCAGCACGGTGCCCCACAGCAGCGCGGTGGCGCCGACCGTGCCGAGGGCCAGCGGCGCGCGGGCGGCGTGGTGCCGGGCGATGACCTGTCCGTAGATCAGGCCGATCGCCATATTGGACAGCACGACGAGCGTGAGCAGCTCGCCCGCCGTGGCGCGGGACAGCCCCTCCGCCTCCACCAGGAACGGCATGCCCCACAGCAGCAGGAAGACCATCGCCGGGAACTGGGTCGTGAAGTGCACCCACATGCCGAGCCGGGTGCCGGGCTCGCGCCAGGCGGCCGCGATCTGCTGGCGGACGAAGCCCTTGCACCCATGGGCGGCGGGCGCGGGCTCGTAGCCCTCCGGATGGTCCTTCAGGAAGAGCAGCACCAGAACGAAGATGACCACGCCGCCGACCGCGCTGCCCGCGAAGGTCGGGGTCCAGCCGACGCTCTTCAGCGTCTGTGCGATCACCAGCGTGGAGATCAGATTGCCCGCCATCCCGAACAGCGCGGCGATCTGCCCGATCAGCGGGCCCCGGCGGGCCGGGAACCAGCGCGAGCCGAGCCGCAGCACGCTGATGAACGTCATCGCGTCGCCCCAGCCGAGCAGCGCGCGGGAGGCCAGCGCCATGGCGTACGAGTGGGAGAGCGCGAAGCCGGACTGGCCGACGGTGAACAGCACGATGCCGATCATGAGCACCTTACGGGTGCCGAGCCGGTCGACCATCAGCCCGACGGGTATCTGCATCCCGGCGTAGACGAGCAGCTGCAGGATGGAGAAGGTCGACAGCGCCGAGGCGTTGATGTGGAAACGGTCGGCGGCGTCGATACCGGCCACGCCGAGGCTGGTGCGATAGGTGATGGCGACGAAGTAGACCGCGACGCCGAGGCCCCAGACGGCGACGGCGCGCCGTCCGCCGGGCGGGTCCCCGGGCAGCCGGGCGGTGGTCATCGCGCCTCACCCCGGGCGAGGATGTTCACCCAGCTGACGTGGCGCTGCACGATTCCGGCCGCGGAACCCGCGTCCCCGGCGCGCAGGGCCTCCAGTATCTCCGTGTGCTCCGTGATGTTCTTGGCGATCCGATCGGGCTCGGCGTGCATGGTGGCCACGCCCATCCGCAGCTGGCGGTCCCTCAACTGGTCGTAGAGATGGGCCAGGATCCCGTTCCCCGCCGCCCGGACGATCTCCGCGTGGAAGCAGCGGTCGGCGACCGCGAAGGCGGCCAGGTCCCCGGCCGCCGCATGCTCCTTCTGCTCCTCCATCAGCTCCTCCAGCCGGACCAGCAGTGGCTCCCCGGCCGGGACGACCTTGGCGACCGCGTGCTGCTCGACCAGCAGCCGGGTCTCGACCACGTCCGTGATCTCCTGGGCGGAGACGGGCAGGACCAGGGCGCCCTTTTTCGGATAGAGCTTCAGCAGCCCTTCGGCCTCAAGGCGCAGCAGGGCCTCCCGTACGGGCGTGCGGGACACTCCGACGGCCTCGGCCAGCTCGCCCTCGCTCAGCAGCGTGCCGCCCTCGTAGCTGCGGTCGAGGACGGCTTGTTTCACATGGGTGTAGACGCGTTCGGCGGCGGGCGGCGGCTTCATCGCCGTGGCGGTGGGACTCATGATGCGCACATCATAGATACAACAGGTATGCACACCTGTCCCCCGTCCGCGATCCGGACGGGGGAGAAGGCCTGACGCGCCGGCGTCAGCCCCAGGTGATCAGCCGCTTGGGGCGCTCCAGGACGGCCGCGACATCCGCGAGCACCTTGGACCCCAACTCGCCGTCGACCACCCGGTGGTCGAAGGAGAGCGCCAGGGTCGTCACCTGACGCGGCTTGACCTCGCCCTTGTGGACCCACGGCTGGAGCTTGACGGCGCCGAAGGCGAGGATCGCGGACTCCCCGGGGTTGAGGATCGGGGTGCCCGTGTCGACGCCGAAGACACCGACGTTGGTGATGGTCACCGTGCCGCCGGACATCGCCGCCGGGCTGGTCCTGCCCTCGCGGGCGGTGGAGACCAGCTCGCCCAGGGCGGAGGCCAGTTCGGGCAGGGTCTTGGCGTCCGCGTCCTTGATGTTCGGGACGATCAGACCGCGCGGGGTGGCAGCCGCGATCCCCAGGTTGACGTAGTCCTTGTAGACGATCTCCTGGTTGTCCTCGTCCCAGGTCGCGTTGATGTCCGGGTTGCGCTTGATGGCCACCAGCAGCGCCTTGGCGACGAGGAGCAGCGGGTTCACCCGCAGCCCGGCCATCTCCGGGTCCTGCTTGAGGGAGGCGACGAGCTTCATCGTGCGCGTGATGTCGAGCGTCACGAACTCGGTCACATGCGGGGCCGTGAAGGCGCTGCCCACCATCGCCTGCGCGGTGGCCTTCCGTACGCCCTTGACGGGCACCCGGCGCTCCCGGCCGGCGGCGACGGCGGACGGGGCCGCCGGGGCCGCGGCGACCTTGGTGGGTACCTCCTCCTCCACCGGCGCGACGGCCTCGGCCGCCGCGTGGACGTCCTCGCGGGTGATGATCCCGTCCGGGCCGCTCGGGGCGACCGTCGCCAGATCGACGCCCAGGTCCTTGGCGAGCTTGCGGACCGGGGGCTTGGCCAGCGGGCGGGCGGCCCTGGCCTGGCCGGCGTGGCCGTTCAGATCGGGGCCGGTCTCCGGACGCGCGGGGGCGGGCGCCGCGGGCGCGGGCTCGGCGGCCGGGGCGGCGGCCTCGGGGGGAAACAACGACTGGAATCCGGACAGAATTCCCATGCCGCACCCACCTTTTTATGATCATGCAGTATCCTGTCCGGCCA